>NZ_JBMMKT010000003.1:0-441482 GCF_057626615.1 Marinomonas sp. HM11-D
CTCTGGCTCAGGTTGAGTCTCTGGCTCAGGTTGAGTTTCTGGCTCAGGTTGAGTTTCTGGCTCAGGTTGAGTTTCTGGCTCAGGTTGAGTTTCTGGGCTTGGCGCAGGCGTAGGTTCTGGGCTTGGCGCAGGCGTAGGTTCTGGACTTGGCGCAGGCGTAGGTTCTGGACTTGGCGCAGGCGTAGGTTCTGGACTTGGCGCAGGCGTAGGTTCTGGACTTGGCGCAGGCGTAGGTTCTGGACTTGGCGCAGGCGTAGGTTCTGGGCTTGGCGCAGGCGTAGGTTCTGGGCTTGGCGCAGGCGTAGGTTCTGGGCTTGGCGCAGGCGTAGGTTCTGGGCTTGGCGCAGGTGTAGGTTCTGGGCTTGGTGCAGGTGTAGGTTCTGGGCTTGGCGCAGGTTGCGTTACTGGCTCAGTGCCACCGCCCGTTCCGGTATCACCCGCACTACCCGTCTGAGTTTCACTCGACGATCTTGTAAAGGTGTTTGCTGCAGCCCCTTCAGTGGTTCTCAGAGACCCGGCAGTAGTGGAATCAGTCGATGCTGATTGCCCTGAATTATTAACTTGAATATCAAAACCGTAGGTAGGTTCTGCTGCGTCATCAGAACGAGCCAAATCAACTCGCACATCAGTACCGTCATCATCTGGTGTATTACCAGCCGCCGGAGCATCTTGAATTTCTGTCGGGTCTTGTCCGTCTAATACAGCTTGTTGAAAAGCCGTTAGCTCCGCTGAACCATCTTCTACAAACTCTTCTTCTGTAGAGGTTTGCGCTAGGGCATAAACTTCATCGGTGATTTCTACAGGGACCTCTTCGGCAACATAAATTTCTGTACCATCATCAAACACGATCACAGCGTTGCCATTTGGTGAAGCGATAATCACATCGCCATGAAAAATTAGATCCCCTGCTTTTAACACTCGCACCTGACCATCAGTGCCTTGAGCGCGTACATTTCCTTGTACTTGTGTTGCGGTTCCTACTGGTTCACCTAAATTCATAACAGATTGATTGTCGCTCATTAAATAAAGCCCTTATCTAAAAGTTTAGTCTCAGCGTAACGTATTAACTTCATTAAAGAAAATATATTGTACCTTGGTACATTTAGATAGTACTAATATACATAGGCTTTTGCTCAAATTGCCTTAACAAATATGACTCTTTATAATGCGACACTTCATTTTGCAGCCTCTGACATGCAATGTGTCTCGCTCGTTCCGCTGCGCTATTTCAAGACGATTAAGGGTGTCCATGACTGATACATTAAAAAGAGAGTGGTTTTCGAACATACGTGGTGACGTATTGTCCGGTACCGTGGTGGCGTTGGCTTTGATTCCAGAAGCGATTGCCTTTTCGATCATTGCTGGTGTGGATCCTAAAGTTGGCTTATACGCTTCCTTCTGTATCGCGGTGATTATTTCTTTCTTGGGTGGACGCCCGGGGATGATTTCTGCGGCGACGGGGGCCATGGCTCTATTAATGGTCACTCTGGTTAAAGAACACGGTTTGCAATACCTGCTCGCGGCCAGTTTTCTCTGTGGTATTTTCCAGATTCTTGCAGGGTATTTAAAACTCGGCAGTTTGATGCGCTTTGTATCCCGTTCTGTGGTTACCGGTTTCGTCAATGCTCTCGCTATTTTGATCTTTATGGCACAGCTGCCTGAGCTGACCAATGTCACTTGGCATGTGTATGCCATGACAGCTGCAGGTTTGGGTATTATTTATCTTTTCCCTTATTTGCCGGTTATCGGGAAAGCGTTACCAAGCCCACTTGTTTGCATCGTGGTACTGACTGCATTTGCCATGGCGGTTGGTCTAGACATTCGTACCGTTGGCGATATGGGTGAGCTACCAGATTCATTGCCAATCTTCCTATTGCCAGACGTACCGCTAAACTTTGAAACCCTTATGATCATCCTGCCTTACTCACTAGGCTTAGCGGTGGTCGGTTTGCTTGAGTCGATGATGACCGCAACCATCGTTGATGAGCTAACGGATACCACAAGTGACCGTAACCGTGAATGTAAAGGCCAAGGTGTGGCGAACATCGGTGCCAGCCTTCTTGGCGGTATGGCGGGTTGTGCCATGATCGGTCAGTCTGTTATTAACGTGAAATCTGGCGGTCGCTGCCGCCTATCGACTTTTATCGCCGGTGCATTGCTGTTAATTATGGTGGTGTTCCTTGATGAGTTGATCGGACAGATCCCGATGGCGGCTTTGGTAGCCGTGATGATCATGGTATCGATCGGTACTTTCTCTTGGGAATCCATTGTTAACTTGAAGCATCATCCAATGTCGACCAACATTGTTATGTTGGCAACTGTTGCGATTGTGGTGGCAACACACAACTTAGCCCTTGGTGTATTCGTTGGTGTACTGCTAGCGTCTCTATTCTTTGCCAACAAAATTGGCCGCTTTATGGTGGTTAAAAACACCAATGATGAGCAAGGCACTGTGTACAAGGTCGTGGGTCAGGTTTTCTTTGCGTCAGCTGAGAAATTCAATGACTCATTTGATTTTAAAGACGCCGTACAACATGTGACCATCGATCTGTCTCAAGCACACTTTTGGGACATCACTGCCGTATCTGCTCTGGACAAAGTGGTGATCAAGTTCCGCCGAGAAGGCGCGACAGTTGATGTGATCGGCATGAACGAAGCCACTGCCACCGTGGTCGATAAATTTGGTGTGCACAACAAACCTGAAGAAGCTGAAAAATTGCTAAGCGGCCACTAAGGAGATAAGCATGAAGAACATAGTTGCCTGTATTGATGGTTCGCCATTAACACAACAAGTGATCGAAGCGTCTGCTTGGGCCTCGCAAAAGCTTGATGCCCCAATGGTGTTACTGCACGCTTTGGAAAAACAAAGCAATAGCGAGCAGGATCTATCTGGCACCATTGGTTTCGGTAGCCGTGAACATTTGCTAACCGAGTTAACTGAACTCGATGAACAACGCGCCAAAATCGCGCTAGAGCATGGCAAAGTACTGCTTGAATACGCCGAAGCTTACCTTGATGGTCGTGAGCTTAAGGTGACAAAACTGCAACGCCATGGTGACTTTGTCGAAACCCTAGAAGACATGCAAGCTGACACACGCTTGTTTGTGGTGGGCAAACAAGGCACCGAGCATTCTAAGAAAGCGGTGATCGGCTCTAATCTGGAAAATGCGGCACGCTCCCTTTCCCAGCCTATTATGGTGGTGTCCAGTGAGTTCAAAGCGCCGCAAAGCTTTATGATTGCTTACGATGGCCGTGAAACCGCCATCACAGCCTTGGAACGCATCGCGCAAAGCCCCTTGCTAAAAGACATTCCATGTCATTTGGTGATGGTAAAGCGTGATGTAGCTGATCAAGAAGACGCCCTAGAAAAAGCGCGCCATAAATTGAACCAGCTTGGTTTTAAAGTGGAAACGCATTTTATTGAAGGCGAAAGCATTCAAAGTGCGCTACTAAACTACCAACAAAAGAACCAGATCGATCTCATGGTTATGGGCGCTTACGCTCATTCAAAAGTTCGCCAGTTCTTCGTTGGCAGTAACACCACTAAGATGCTGACGGACTGCCAAGTTCCAGTATTGATCTTACGTTAAGGTTTAGAGATCACCACGGCCGCTCGCAACTGTGAGCGGCCAAACTTACTCATTTTCTCAAAGTCAGCGGTTACCACGGGGACGTACTGACATTCCACCAGCGCCACATCGTCTTCAAAATCTGGATCATGTACGTAAATATGCTGATCGTCGTAGCCTGTCACCACCACCCAGTGCGGGGACTTTTTACCATCCATGCGATAGGTACTGATTAGAATGATGACCCACTTACCCTGATCCACAGCATTCATCAGATCCTGGCTAGTAAGCGGCTGACCATAAACTGGCACGCCCTCGGCTTCACTTTCACGTTGAAACTTATTATGACAAGCCACCAAGACGGTTTTCTTCAACTCATCGCGTACGCCATCCATAAACAATGGTTGTTCATCATTGAGCCAAACTTCCGCGTTAAAACCGCGACGCTTAGCGGCTAACGCAAGACCGGTCGGGTGACAGCCTCCATGACCGCTGGTCATATAAATGGTGGTTGCTTCGCGCCAGATATCCAACTCATGCTCAAGGCTGACATCGGCCTGCTCGTTGCTGGCCGCACAGACCATTAATAAGGAGGCTGGACCACAGGTAAAGGGGGTACGCTGCCAAACATAAGGCACTTTTAATAGCTTACTCTTATCATCAAAGGCGCGAATACGCTTGTGCATACGCACTGCATTGCTAGTGTCTTCGTAGTAATTTTGATAACTACCAAAGGTGCGATAGCCCACTTTTTTATACAGGGCAATGGCTGCTTCGTTGCGCTCACTCACTTCTAGACGCAAAGAGATACAACCGTGCTTGGCCGCATGCTGCTCAGAGTGACTCAACAACAAAGAGCCGACACCCTTGCCGCGTGCCGCCTGTGCAACCGCTAACGAGTACAAACGGGCGTGGGCACGTCCTTTAAAAAAGTGTACCAGAGCATAACCCTGCAACACCTCAGCATCGTACGCCACCAACATCACCGAAGTATCCGCCTTAATACCATGGCGTAAACTACGGCGACTCATTCGATCGCCTTGGAACGCTGCTTTTTCGAGCGCCTCTAACGCGTCTAAGTCTGATAGTTGTGCAACACGTACTTGAATTTCTGATGTCATAAAAAGGCCCTCGGAGCCTTAGCAAAGACAGTGAATATGAAGCGGATTCTAGGACAAGACCGCTTCAAAAATATAGCCTTGAATATGCTTAAAATTTGAATAATTTACTACTATTAGTAATATCAAAAAGAGCGCACTATGCGCCTACATTCACAAGCCAATAGAAGGATTTTCTGCATGGCACAAACTTATATCGTGGTAGATCAACTGAAAGACTGGTCCGCATTTTTACCGAGCGATCACGTCATTACGTTCCCGCAATACATTTCTCTGACCACGAAAGCGAACGATCGTACACGTATCATTAACTTGTGTAAGAGCAGCCGCTACTTGTCTGATGGTTACTACTGTTCTTTGCTTGCAGAGAGCCGCGGACACAATGTTATGCCATCGGTTCGCACATTAAACGACCTGAACAAGAAAGCGCTTTACGATATTGAATTGTCACAATGGCTACCCTCTTTATCTCAAAAATTAGGCACACCAGCCGAGCCGACAACGATTAAAGCGCACGCGGTATTCGGTAATACGCTACAGCCTGAACTTAAAGAATTCGCACGTAAACTGTTTGAGAAATACCCAACACCAGTGATCGAATTCACTTTAAGTTATAAGAAACAGTGGCAAGTGAAGTCCTTAAAAGCCACTTCTCATAAAGCTTTAGACGATGCTGAAGAAACCTTATTTGCCGAAGCGCTAGAGGGTTACAGCTCAAAAGTTTGGAACAAGACCCGCAAGAGCCGTAGCATTAAGTTTGATTTGGCCATGTTGGTTAACCCAGAGGAAGCGTTACCTCCAAGTGACAAACAAGCACTGAAGAAATTCGTGCAAGCCGGTAAACAGCTGGGTATTCAAGTCGACATTATTGGTCCAAAAGACATTATGCGTCTGCCAGAATACGATGGTTTATTTATTCGTGAAACGACGAATATCGATCATTACACCTACCAGTTCGCGAAAAAAGCCGAAGCCTACGGCTTGGTAGTGATGGACGATCCTCAGTCGATCATGCGCTGTACCAACAAAGTTTACTTAGCCGATTTATTTAATACCTATAAGGTGCCAAGTCCGAAAACACGTATTATTCATAAAGGCGAAAGCAATATTGAAGACACCTTGGAGCAGCACATCAGCTATCCTATGGTGGTAAAAATCCCTGACGGCGCGTTTTCAAAGGGCGTGTTAAAGGCACAAGATCGAGCTGAGCTAACCAAGTGTTTGGATGAGCTGTTTAAGAAATCGAGCTTGTTATTGGTTCAGGAATACCTATACACCGAATTCGACTGGCGAATTGGTATTTTGAACAACAAACCTATCTTTGCTTGCCGTTATTACATGGTGAAAAACCACTGGCAGATTTACCAACACGGCGAATCGAAAAGTGAAAGCGGTGGCTTCGATACCCTGCCAACCTTTGAAGTACCACGTCGCGTATTACAAGCAGCGATCGCGGCGACTAAGCCAATCGGCAACGGCCTATACGGCGTTGACGTGAAGGAAGTGAAAGGTCGCGGCTACGTGATCGAAGTAAATGACAACCCAAGCATCGACCGTGGTGTGGAAGACAAATACCTTGGCGATGAGCTATACATGCTGATCATGTCGGAATTCCTACGCCGCATGCAGCAAAAAACCCAAGGTTTCTCAGAGTTCTAACGTTAGATCTCGGGAAAATTTAACCTGCTCAAAAGCCGATTACACCCAATCGGCTTTTTTGTTTCCCCCTTAATCACCAGAGCTAAGCTCCAACGCCAACTCCCAGTTACGTATAAAGCGTCGCTGCTTAACCAGATCGCGCCCGACCAATAATTGCTGGTCTAAATCAACCGCTCGCATTGTTCGTGTTGGCCCTAGAGGTAAGCTAAACTGGCTATCACTTTGCTTAGGACGAATCGGATAAAGCAGCTCCTCAGACGTCATCATGGCCTGACCTTCATCGGATAATAGAAAGTCTAAAAATCGGCCTGCATCTTGTGGGTTAGCTGCATGTTTCGGAATCACCGCCGTTCGCATCAGCATCAAGGTGTAATCTTTTGGAATAATCATTTCAAGATTTGCATCAGCCCTAGCCCGCTGTGCCGCATAAGACCCAAGCAAGTTATAACCGACCACCAATTTACCTTTTGCCACATCATCAATGATGTCACTAGAACAGCAGTAGGTTCTGACACCATGGCTACCAAAGGCCTCCAATAAACGCCCCCAGGTGGCATCCGCCTGACGAGCATCTTGGCTAGCCAATAAGTAGCCCACACCGCTGGTGCGAATATCATAGGTACCCATGCGACCTGACACTTGATCATCGTTCTGGCGAATATAAGTCAGTAAACTTTGCCGATCTTCTGGCAATTGCCCGGATGGAAAGGCATTTTTATTGACCATCATCACCACGGGTTCATAGGAGAAGGCAAACACTTCATCGCGCCATTTCACTTGCTTTGATAAGCGATCTGTTTCATAGGACTGATAGGATTGGGTAAAACCATCGTTCACCAGCTTTAGCTGTAAATCCATAGCACTGCTTAAGATTAAACTGGCGGTTGGCTTTGCCGCTTCAGATACGGTTAAGTAGTACAGCTCCAAGGTATTCACATCGATATAGCCAATACGAACATCTGGATTCATCACCACAAATCGTTCTAGCAAAGGCCTAAAGGAGGACATATCTAACGTGGAATGAATGTACAGCACGCGCGGAGCATTGTTATTACCAAACCAAACGGGCGCAGCGGCCTGTGCCCATGAACTTAAACAAACACTCAGTAAAAGCATCAGTAATTTCATTAGTGATCCCCCTTAAATTGAAACGCTGGAAAATCGACCGTGACCGTGGTGCCATGGGGCTCCGTATCCGACAACTGCACCTCTGCTTTGTGGTGCATGGCAATATCTTTCACCAAAGACAAGCCGACCCCAGAACCTGCAATATCGTAACGACCACGATAGAAGCGCTCAAACACACGCTGCTTGTCGGCATCCGTGATACCGACCCCTTGATCAATGACTTCGACACGATACAACTGGGGCAGAGGTGTGATACGTATAATCACTTCCTTACGCTCTCCAGAACTTTCTAAGACACTGTAGCGTACCGCATTTTCAATCAGATTCTGCATCATCTGCTCAATGGCCATGGTATCGCCAATAATCACGGCTTCCTGAAGTTCTGTTTCAAACGACAGCATGACGCCTTTGCGGAACGCCGTTAAGGCTTGCGCGCGACAGGATTCTTGGATCGGCTGCACCAGGTCAATCAAGCCCATGGCTTTGGACTGTAAGCGGTGGCTAATTAAGGCTTGGTTGAGGAGAAAACTCACAGTGTCACTGAGTGCTTCACATTGCTGAATGATCTTCTCTAATGCCTGATGTTGCTCTTCTGGCTTACCAATGTCTCGGGCATTTTCCGCCAAGGCCTTCAGGCTAGCGATCGGCGTACGCAATTGATGGGCCGCATTGCCGGTATAGTTCTCTAACTCTTCAAGGTTGGTCTGCAGACGCTTCATAAAGTCGTTAATGACGACTTTTAGATGATAGGTTTCGCGCGGGGTTTTGAGAGTTAAAGGGGTTAAATCTCCCGGCGTGCGATCCTCAAGCTCCTGCTCAATACGGTGTAACGGCCGCAGAATCAACTGACTACCAATCACCAAGAGGACAATCGACACCAAAGCCACTAAGGTGATCAGTTCGACGGCGCGCTGGGTTACCGAAGCGGCCATGTCTTCACGAGATAAGCGCGTATGGGCTAAGGCGATCCGTACCGTGCCACTGGCATCGGGCTCGGTGAGGTAACGCTCTAGCCAAGCAAAACGCAGCGTTTCACCCGAATATTGTCGGTCAAAGAATTGAATCACATCCTGCTCAACGGGCAACGCTGGGGTGGAATCTAGATCGTAATAGCCCGTAATAAAGCCTTGGGAAGAGCTTTCCACCTTATAAAATACGCGGTCATCACTGGCTTGCGCCAAGGTCGCAAACGCTGACCAAGGGATATCAATGGTGATCTCGCCTTTTTCTTGGCCAACGTTTTCATCCATTTGCAGTAAGGCACTGCGTAACAAACGATCATAGGAAATATCTGCCAGACGTTCGGAGTAATCAAACACCAGCTTTATCGCCAAGGCGGCAATCAAAATAATGGTAAAAGCGCCCACGACGATAAATCGCCCACGTAAGGAAGGCGAATGTCGATAATCTAATGACTGTTCAAGGGCGCTTGTTGGCTGGGGTAATTTCCGCCACATAGCCAATGCCTCGCAAGGTACTGATTGCCAAATCACTGCCCGCTAATTTCTTACGCAAACGCGCCACATAAAGCTCGATCGCATTGGGGCCTGGGGTCTCGTCGAAATTAAATAAATGCTCGGTGATTTCGTCTTTGCTGAGCACGCGCCCTAAATGACCGAGAAAGATCTCTAGCAAACGAAATTCGCGGTTGGTGATAGCACGCACTTCTTTGTCTACCGTGACCTGACGACTGTCGCGATCCACCGTGATATTGCCATGTTCAGTGAGATTCGACGCATAGCCTTGTTTTCGGCGCAATAGCGCTCGGCAGCGCGCTTCGAGTTCGCCAAAATCAAATGGCTTGGTAAGGTAATCGTCTGCGCCAGCATCCAACAAGCGAATGCGATCGTCCACTTGGTCACGGGCCGTTAAAATCAACACCGGCGTCGCATCTTCACGCTGACGCAGTGCTTGCAGTATTTGTAAGCCAGAGACATTCGGCAGGTTCAAATCTAAGATAATCAGATCAACTGACTGGTAGCGCAGAAACTCATTGGCTTGCTTACCGTCTTGAATCAGGTCAGCGCCATGCCCCAAGCTAGACAATCGCTCGCAAATGGCTTGCCCTAGGACTTCTGTATCTTCTACTACTAAAATCCGCATACATACTCCGTATGGCCTAAAACAAAACAAGTCCGGCTGATCATCTCAACCGGACTTGTGGTCAAACAATGCTAATTTGAGTGTAGCAAACTCTTAGTCTACCAAACCATCTTTTGAGCGTTTCATTTTAGCGCGAAGGATTGAGCCGAATAGCATTGGTAGCAATAAGCCAGCCGCCGCAACCACCCATAGACCGATACTCAAACCGCTGTTCCAAAGGATCGTCCAATCACCATCAGACAATACCAAGGCGTGACGTAGGTTCTTCTCCATTTCAGGGCCTAACAGCATACCTAGGATCACAGGTACCAATGGGATGTCCACTTTACGTAGCACGTAACCCATGATGCCGAAGCCCACCATGAAGTACAGATCGATCGCACTACCGGTGATGGAGAAGATACCCACCGACGCAATCAGCGTCACAATCGGCATCAAGTACTTAGGTGGAATGCTCAATAACTTAACAAAGATACCGACCATAGGGATGTTCAGTAGCAATAGCACCAAGTTACCTACGAATAGCGCTGCAATAACACCCCAAACAAGATCAGGACTTTGTTGGAACAACATCGGACCTGGGTTGACGTTTAGAGAGATCAACATGGCTAGCAATACCGCAGTAGTACCACTACCTGGCACACCTAGGGTTAGCATAGGGACTAGCGCACCTGATGCGGCACCGTTGTTACCCGCTTCTGGTGCGGCCACACCACGAGGGTCACCTTTACCAAACTCACCTTTGTCAGAGATTTTCTTCTCTAGGGTGTAACTTACGAAACTACCTAGTGATGCACCCGCGCCTGGCAATACACCCGATACGAAACCAAGTAACGCACCACGAATCGACGCTGGCATCACGAACAAGATGTCTTTTGCGCTCAGTTTTAGCTTATTCAGTGCGATTTGTTTTAGGCCGTCACCCGCATGTTGCTCAAGGAAGAAGAACAATTCAGAGATGGCAAACAAACCAACGATGGCAATCAGGAAGTCGATACCTTCAAAAAGGTGCAGACTGTTGTAGGTGTAACGCTGCACACCAGAAGAAATGTCGATACCAATGGTGGCAATCATCAGACCTAACGCTGCGGCGATAATGGTCTTAAATTGGTTTTTACCTGTGATACCGCCAAGGGTAGCAAAGGCCAAGGCAAACAGTGCGAAGTATTCAGAAGGACCGAACTTCAAGGCAAATTTTGCTAGGATCGGAGCCAAAATCACCAAACCAATCGTCGCAATAAAGCTACCGATAAAGGAAGCGATTGCAGACGTTGCTAGTGCTTCCGCCGCTTTACCTTTCAGCGCCATCGGATAACCATCTAGACAGGTCATCATGGCCGGTTCATCGCCCGGAATATTCAACAGGATCGAAGAAATACGACCACCGTACATGGCCCCTGCGTACACAGAAGTCAGCAGAATCAAAGAAGATGTCGCCGATAGACCCAAGCTAAACGCCAGTGGGATCAAGATCGCCACACCGTTTGCAGGGCCCAAGCCTGGCAGCGCACCAATCAAGGTACCCAAAATAGCACCGATCAATGCGAACATGATGCTTTCTGGGGACAGCGCCACCACAAAGCCTTGCATTAATAGTTCAATAGTACCCATAACTTACAGCCCCAAAATACCGGATGGTAATGCCAATTCAAGTACACGCGTAAACAACACATAGATCACTACCGATGTAATCACACCCGTTAGTAAACTTTTCACCGGTGTTGCCCCCATGCGCCAACATAGGAATGCCACAGCAGGCGTTGCCGATAACACAAAGCCGACGTGCTCAAGACCAAAGGCAAACAGCACTAACACTAAACACACCACACCCAGTTCGATCAGCATCGAAACCGCTGGCCATTTAGCGTCTTCATCTGGTTTAACGATCATGTAGATAGAACCAATCGCTAAGATGATAGACAGTAGAATCGGAAATGTTTCAGGGCCTACGGATTCCTGGCCACCAAATGGCACCGGAAATTTTGTCGCTTCGTAGCCATAAGCCACTGCGATAATAAGTAATAGCACCCCAAACACACGGTCGGTAATACGCATGTATCTGCTCCAACAAAAACGAGGGAAAAACAGAGGGGGAGCGGGTCCCCCTCAAGATCGAGTCTAATTAACGAATCAGACCGATATCTTTAGATAGGGTTTGGATATCAAGTGTTTGATTGTTCACAAACTCAGTGAACTCAGCACCAGACTTTTGGAAAGGCATTAGACCGTTTTTCGTCATCACATCTTTCCACTCTTGAGTTTGGTAAAGCTCATCAATTGTGCTCACCCACCAGTCGTAAGAGTCTTGGCTCGCCTCACCTGGTACGTAGAAACCACGCCAGTTTGGTGCCACAGAGCCGATGCCCTGCTCCATTGCTGTTGGGATTTGATCAAATGGTGCTGCTAGACGTTCTTCAGAAAGAACCGCTAGGACACGTAGATCGCCAGAATCCATGAAACCTTTCACTTCAGAGATATCACCGGTGAATGCGTCAACGTGACCGCCCACTACTTGAACTAGGGCTTCCGAACCACCGCTAAAAGCTAGGTAACGAATCTTTGGTAGGTTTTCAACATTGGCTTCTTTTGCAGTGATCAGCACTTTTAGGTGATCCCAACCGCCAGACGCACTACCACCTGCGAATTTCACCGCACCTGGATCTGCTTTCAAAGCGTCCATCATTTGGTTTAGAGAAGTGTATTTAGAGTCTTTGCCGACGGCGATCACACCGTAGTCGGCACCCAGAGTACCGACCCATTTTACTTGGTCAGCGTTCATACCTGGGAATTGGCCTTGAGCAAGGCGTGTCGTTGTTGCCGTACTTGCTGCAACAATTAGAGCATCATCATGAGCACGTTTACTTACAGTGTGAGCAAATGCAACACCGCCACCTGCTCCCGCCATGTTGACAGTTTGCACGTTACCCTTGATGTATTGTAGATCGGTCAATACCTTACCAACACTACGACATGTGAAGTCCCAACCACCACCTGGGTTCGCTGGCGCGATACATTCTGCGCTGCGTGATTGTTCAAAGGCTTGCGCCTGACCTGCAATCGCTAGCGCTGCAGCACCTGATACTAGAACAGACTTCATTGACATGGTCTTAAGCATGACTTTATCTCCTGCTTTTATTGTTTTTGTATTTAGACAAAAGAATGTATTGGTACATCCATGTTGCACAACATACTCTGCGAACCTGTCATGACCCTGTCATTGATGAAAATTTTAGACAAAAATGTGCAAAAGTTTCTAAAGCCAAGACGAAATACATTCCATTCGTAGCTTGAGACTAGTGCAAAAATAAAAAATCCCCACTTCTCTTACGAAAAGCAGGGATATTTTTTAGAGAATGCTCAGTAAGGCGGCTTAAGCTACATCAAGCTGCACAAAACGTGGGCTCTTCTGTAAGTAGGCTTCCATTTCCGCCATACCATTTGGCTGATCGACTTTTACACCTAGATCACGCATGGTGCTGCCAAAGGCATGCAGAGTACGGAACAAGTTGTGTTCACGACACTGCTCGCCCATCTGACCAATACGTACAATCGGCTGGCCGAATGAGCCCGCGATTTCGACACGGTACACTTCAGAAATGTGACTGCAAATCTGCTTCGCCGTTAGACCTTCTGGAATGCTAATACCCACGACCGAGTTCAAACGTGCAGGCGGCTGAATAAACAGCTCTAAGCCCATACCTTCGATGCCCGCTTGCAAAGCTTTAGAACAACGCAAATGACGCGCAAAACGCTGTTCTAGCGATTCTTCACACACCAGCTTCAAAGCTTCGTGCAATGCCATGATACCTGACACTGGCGCCGTGTAGTGGTAACCGTCACGATGCCAGAAGTTTTCCGCTAGCTTCACGTCGAAACACCAATGTGTCAGAGGTGAAGTGCGGTTTTCAATCGCTTTCCAAGCTTCGTCAGAGAATGCCACCAAAGACACACCTGGAATCGATGATAGACCTTTTTGACCACCAGTAATGACACAGTCAACGTTCCACTCATCCATTTTCAGCGGCATGGTGCTCAAGGTACATACAGCATCTACCACTACAAGACAGCCGTATTCTTTGGCAATTGCGGCAATGTCTTTGAGGGTGTAGTTACACACGGTGTTCGAAGTCTCACCTTGCACCATGCTGATCACTTTTGGACGCACTTGCTCGATGGCTTTACGCACACGCTCTGGATCCGCGGCTTCATGCACTGGAATGTGCAGCTCATGCACATCGGCACCGATACGACTAGCCATTTCCGCCATACGATGGCTAAAGAAACCATTGTTTAGGCATAAAAGCTTTTCACCAGGTTGCAGCAAGTTAACGGCGGCCATTTCCATCGCGGCGGAGGCAGGTCCCGCGACACCCAGAACCCATTTGGATTCCGTTTGAAAGACATAACGCGCCATGCTTTTCACTTGGTCGATTACTTTTGCCATGGTGCCGCCAAGGTGGTTGATCACCACAGAGTTAGCTTTGGCAACACGCTCAGGGATTGGCACAGGGCCAGCCCCCATCATTAGAAGAGGTTCTTGTGGAAGGATGTCGTCTAACGATTGAAGTTTAGGACGGGGAATGCCCGTTGAAGAACTCATATTTACCTGCCTTTAAATATGCTTTTTAAGAAAAATCCATCTTGATTTAAGCGAAAAATCTAATCTCGAAATTTGCTATTTTTCAGAGCAAAACTCGGTAAATTTTTAATTTCCGAAATAATCGTCTGAAATAATACTGCAAACCTTTGTCTTTTAAGAGTCTAGTTTTTGAAAAGAGTCGAATAATCCAAAACTAGTGCGCGAACCCATACAAGTGACCAATCGCGGATTTATCTGGTAGTGTTTTTTACTTTGCCAACCGCGCTAATGACCCTGAATACAGCCACCGACAACACTGTTCAAAAATTAAGCAGAGTGTTTTTAGGCAAGGTGCACAGCGCTAAAATTGCACCATATGAGTGCAAAACCTAATTATCTTAGCCAAGTACGCACGGCATCAATTTATAACGCGCTGGCCGCTATTTCTCGGGCGTTATACGTCTTTTTATAACCTTACGTAAGCTTTACGCATGCCGCACTGTCACTGGGCTTAAGCTGTCACAAATCTGTGTTGCAAAGGCCCTACACTGATTTCTATTCAAAACTTTTATAGCGAGCTGGCAAGCATATTGCTTTCACTTAAGAGTCAGCTACCCCATGACACAGTGAATGTACCAAAACAGGTCAGAACGCATTTACTGTTCCAAAGAAAGGAGGAAGGCTGAAGTGGCAATACCACTTCAACCTAATATATGTCGAACACACTATTAGTCTTCACAGATTTAGATGGAACTTTACTTGATCACTACAGCTATGACTTTTCAGCGGCAAGCGATGCACTTTGCAGCTTGAAAACCCTAGGTATTCCTTGTGTGTTGAACACCAGTAAGACCTATGCCGAATTGCTAGAACTTCGCCAAGCGCTGCATCACAAAGATCCTTTTATTGTTGAAAATGGTGCGGCGGTTTACCTGCCCGTAAACCTGCACCTAACAGCAGAAGACGACTTGGTGCCCTATGGCAATTTCCTAGTAAAACCGTTTGGCCCAGATCGTCAGCAATTAATCGAGCTTTCACAAGCGATGAAATCGCGCTACGACTTTATCAGCTATCACGAGCTCACCATGGAGCAGCTGGTAGAACACACTGGTCTTGATCCACATACCGCTGAGCTTTCCCTGCGCAGAGAGTTCACCGAACCACTGATTTGGAACGATTCCAATATTGCTTTAGAGCGTTTAAAGCAAGAGCTAGCAGGTGAAGGCATCAAGGTCCAAAAAGGCGGTCGATTCGTCCATTTAATGGGACAAGACTGTGATAAAGCCGTGGCCATGAAGTGGCTAAAGAATGCTTACCAAAATACCCTCAACACCCCAGTAACCAGCATCGCTCTGGGCGATGGTGAAAACGATGTGGGCATGATTAAACAAGCGGATATTCCAGTCGTAGTCCGCTCTCCGGTACATGTTCCACCGGAAATTCCGGGACGTAATGATGTCTGGATTACCGACTCATACGGCCCTAAAGGCTGGAGCGAGGCCATTAATCAGGCCCTAGCGCACGAGGGATTTATTTAATTTCTGTTTGTCGCAAAGCGTTGGCAAACCAAGCATGACAACATGCTATAGGAGACAAAGATGGGTGATTTTTACCAGAATGGCATCATTACAACACTGCACAACCTTGCTCAGCGCCCCCTAGAGGAAATGGAACAAGAGCTCTGTGAGTTTGCAAAGAAGCGCCCCATGGCACTGATTTTACCTTGCTTGTATTCCGAGCTTGAAACCGATGCGATGCCGAATATTATTCGCCATTTAAAGCAAGTGCCCTACCCTATTGAAATCATCATTGGTTTGGATCGCGCTACCGAAGAACAATACCGCCATGCGCTTGAGTTCTTCTCCGAGTTACCACAAAAACACAAGGTATTGTGGAACGACGGTCCGCGTTTACGGGCCATTGATGAAATCTTAAAAGGGGAGCAACTCTCCCCTAATGATCCTGGCAAAGGCCGTAATGTCTGGTTCTGTATGGGCTATGCGTTAACGGCTTCAAACGCCGATGCTGTGGCCATGCACGATTGTGACATTGTCACCTACGACCGTAGTTTGCTGGCGCGCTTGATCTATCCTGTCGCCAATCCCAAGTTTAACTATGAGTTCTGCAAGGGCTTCTATGCCCGAACCGCCAACGGCAAGATGAACGGTCGTGTGAGCCGCTTGCTGGTGACACCACTGCTTTATTCGCTCAAGAAAGTGCTGGGGCATTTGGATTATTTAGACTATCTCGACAGCTATCGATATTCCCTAGCGGGTGAGTTTTCCTTCCGTCGCGATGTGATGACGGATCTGCGCATTCCTAGTGATTGGGGCTTAGAAATAGGCGTGCTATCGGAAATGTACCGTAACTACTCGACCAACCGTTTATGTCAGGTGGACATTGCCGATGTCTACGACCATAAGCATCAGGATCTATCCGCGGACAATGACAATGGTGGCCTGTCGAAAATGTCGATCGACATCACCAAAGCCATTTTCCGCAAGCTGGCCACCAATGGCATCGTCTTCAACCAAGAAACCTTCCGCACCATCAAGGCCACCTACTACCGTGTGGCGTTGGATTTCATCGAAACCTACCGTAACGACGCGCAAATTAACGGTTTAAAACTGGATGTGCATTCGGAAGAACGTGCGGTGGAACTGTTTGCCAGCAACATTATGAAAGCCGGCAACATGTACCTCGAAAACCCAATGGAAGCGCCCTTTATACCTAGTTGGAACCGTGTTGCCAGCGCGTTTCCCGAAGTCATGCATCAGCTAGAAGAAGCGGTCAGCGAAGATATGAAAGAGTTCGGTCCGAAGTAACTTCGGATCGTGCTCGTGTACCGATATCAGATTGAAACAAGGTAGGTCACAATGGAAGAAGCAGCGCCCCTCTCCCAATTAGAACAACGTCTGATTGGCCATTTACAAATCTTGTACCCGCACCTGGATGCGGGGGAATTAACCCGCAATTGTCTAAATACCTTTGGCTTAGACCCGAAAACCGAATCACCGCAGCCACACCGTAACCTTTGGGATCAGTCGGACATCATGCTGATTACCTACGCCGATACCCTGCGTCGGGACGGCGAAGCACCACTCAACACCCTGCACGACTTCGTCAAAACCGAGTTAGCTGAGTGCATCTCTGCGGTGCATCTACTGCCCTTCTTCCCGTACAGCTCGGACGATGGTTTCAGTGTAATGGATTACACTTCGGTCAACCCTTCCTCTGGCAAATGGCGCAATATCACCGAGTTGTCCGAGGATTTTAAAGTGATGGGCGATTTGGTGATCAACCATTGTTCCAGCCGCAGTATGTGGTTCGAGAACTTCAAAGCGGGCGTCGAGCCAGGCGCCAGTTACTTCTATGAAGCCGATCCCAATGCCGATCTAAGCAACGTAGTGCGCCCACGTATGTCGCCTTTATTACGGGAAGTGCAGACCAAAAACGGCACCAAATATGTCTGGTGTACTTTTAGCCATGACCAAGTGGATTTGAACTTCGAGAATCCCAAAGTACTGATGGAATTCCTGCGTATTATTCGTTTGTACTTGGAAAAAGGCATTCGCTGGTTCCGTCTCGATGCGGTGGCTTTTCTTTGGAAAGTGCCTGGCACCAGCTGTATTAACTTGCCCAACACCCATGAAATGATTCGTTTGTTGCGTTTAATGATTGAGCATTATGCACCCGATGCAGTGATCATCACTGAAACCAATATTCCGAACCGTGAAAACCTCACCTACTTTGGTAACGCCAACGAAGCCCATTTGATTTACAACTTCTCGCTACCGCCACTACTGATCAACACCCTGGTATCGGGCAGTTGTGAGCATTTGAAAAACTGGCTGATGCGCATGCCGCCAGCGCAGCAAGGGACCACCTATTTGAACTTTGTCGCTTCCCACGATGGCGTGGGCCTACGCCCAACCGAAGGCTTATTAAGCGAATGGGAATTGGACAACCTAATCAATACCATGAAGCGCTTTGGCGGCAAGATCAGCTCACGCACGACGCCGACTGGTGAAGCTAAACCTTATGAAATCAACATCAGTTTGTGGGATGCCTTAAGTGGTTCGGTCAGTAAAGGCCCAGACCAATGGCACTTTGCACGCTTTATGTGTGCAGCAGGGATTCAGTTGGCTCTTGAAGGTCTACCGGCATTTTACATCCATTCGCTGTTTGGCACTGAGAATGACTATCCGCGCGTGGAAAACACCGGACAATTCCGCTCTATTAACCGCCATATTTGGAACATGGACGATCTGGAACATAAGCTGAATACGCCGACGCATCATCAGAAAGTCTTTACTGCTATGCGAAAGCTGATTCAAATTCGCCGCGGTCAGCCCGCCTTTCACCCGAATGCTACGCAATACATTCTGCATACGGGCAACAAGCTGTTTGCCTTCTGGCGCCAAAGCCTCGACCGTCGTCAGAGCCTATTCGCCGTGTATAACATTACCGACGAACCGCAGAGCTTTAACTTGGCGGAATTGAACTTGATTTCCACCGATGAGTGGACCGATTTGGTCACCGATCAGAAGTACGAAGACCTATTGGCGCAAGTGACCTTGATGCCGTATCAGTTCCTCTGGCTCGCCAATAAAAAAAGCAAAGCTAAATAGCTTTGCTTTTTAAGCGCTCAAGCGTCAATCAAAGCCGAAGTGTTACACCGCTTCGGCTTTATTGTCTTCAATGTCTTCCGCAATAAAACCACCACTTTGGTGCGCCCAAAGTTTCGCGTAGATGCCCTTATGGCGGATCAACTCGTCGTGAGAACCTTGCTCGATGATTTGGCCTTTATCCAACACAATCAAACGGTCCATAGCCGCAATCGTCGACAAACGGTGTGCGATAGCGATCACGGTTTTGCCTTCCATCAAGCGATACAAGCTGTGCTGAATCGCTGTTTCCACTTCCGAATCCAATGCCGAGGTCGCTTCGTCCAACACCAAAATTGGCGCGTTCTTTAGCAGCACGCGGGCAATGGCGATACGTTGACGCTGACCACCAGACAGTTTAATACCACGTTCGCCGACCATAGCATCGTAACCCGTATTGCCATAAGGGTCGGTCAAGCCTTGAATAAACTCATGGGCTTCCGCTTGTTTCGCCGCAGCAATCATCTCTTCTTCCGTGGCATCTGGGCGACCATACAGCAAGTTATCGCGCACCGAGCGATGTAGCAATGAGGTATCCTGAGTCACCATACCAATGTTAGCACGCAAGGTTTCCTGCTGTACTGCACTGATATTTTGACCATCTATGCTGATCACGCCTTTTTCCACATCATGGAAACGCAGCAATAGGTTCACTATGGTGGATTTACCCGCCCCTGAGCGCCCTACCAAGCCGACCTTTTCACCTGGTTTAATGTGCAGGTTCAGCGCTTTAATCACTGAAATATCTTGCTTACCGTAATGAAAATCCACTTGATCAAAATGAATATCACCCTGCTTCACAACCAGCGGCTTGGCATTATCTTTATCCTGAATCGATAAAGGCTTAGACAAAGTGCCCATACCATCTGCCACCATACCGATGTTTTCAAACAAGGCACTGACTTCCCACATAATCCATTGGGACATGCCGTTCAAACGCAACGCCAAACTCACAGCAATGGCAATCGCACCAACGCTAATGGCACTGTTCAACCAAAGGCCAATGGCCACCGCAGCAATCACAAACGCCAGCAGATAGTTCAAGCTCTGCACGCAGAAGTTTAAGCCCGTCACCATGCGCATTTGCTTGTGCACGGTCGCTAAGAAACCATTCATGGATTCTTTGGCATAGGACACTTCACGCTGATTGTGGGCAAACAACTTCACCGTGGTGATGTTGGTGTAACTGTCGACAATACGGCCGGTCATGGTCGAGCGAGCGTCCGCTTGCTCTTCTGATATACGACGCAGACGCGGCACAAAATAGATCTGAATCGCGATGTAGCCGGCCAACCAACCCAACATAGGAATGACCAGACGGTAATCGGCTTGAGCGATCAATACCAACATGGAGATAAAGTACACCAGGATGTACATCAGCACATCGAGCAACTTCATCACGGTTTCACGCACCGCCAAGGAGGTTTGCATAACCTTGGTCGCTACACGACCAGCGAAGTCGTCTTGGAAAAACTCGACGCTTTGACGCAACACAAAACGGTGCGCCAACCAGCGAATACGCATGGGGTAATTGCCCAATAGGGTTTGGTGTACCACCGCCGAATGCAATAAGGTCACCAATGGCATCGCCACCAACACCATCAAAGACATGCCAAGCAAGCGGCCGGATTCTTCACTTAGGAAGGTGTCTGGGTTTTTAGTCACCAGCCAATCCACTAGCTGGCCCATAAAACTGAATAAGGTCACTTCCAGCACCGCCACCGTCGCCGTCAGTAACGACATCAGGATCAGCGGGAGTTCAGCCCCTTTTGAATAATAACGACAGAAGGCAAACAGACTCTTCGGAGACTGCTCTGGGTCGATGTCTGGGTACGCGGACAACCAGCGTTCAAATAACTTCAACATGGGAATTTTAATCAATCTAACTTACAAAAATGACGACAAGTGAAACATAGAAGACTATAGATAACTATCCAATGACTGCACGATCGGTTCAATTAAGCTGTCTTTCCTTAATTAAACATATTAAGTGGTTATGGTTCTCATTATAATTGACAAACACAACTAACCATCGAATTTGCACAACATTTTGGAGATTTATGCAGCTGACGCTACCCGTAATACTGGTTCTTGGCCTACTGGCCGGCATCACCCCATTGGCTATTGATGCCTACCTTCCTAGTTTTCCAAGCGTCGCGGAAGATCTCAATCAAGACATTAGCAATATCCAGCTTACCCTAAGCATCTATTTGATCGTGTTCGCAGTGTTCCAGATGTTTTATGGCCCGCTGTCAGATGCTATTGGCCGTCGCAAGGTGGTGGTGACAGGACTTGGCATTTACATTGTCGGCAGCTTGATGTGTGCCGTCGCGCCTTCTTTTGAATGGCTGTTATCTGGTCGAGTGGTGCAAGCCATTGGCGGTGCTGCCGTGGCGGTCACCATCCCAGCGCTAGTAAAGGACAACCTCACGACCAACCAGTTTGCTAAAGCCATGTCGATGATTATGCTGGTGATGGCGCTAGCCCCTTTGGTGGCACCGATTCTGGGCGGCACCATTTTGGTGATGTTCAACTGGCACGCTATTTTTATCTTTCTGGCGCTGCTGGCGTCGTTCTCAATTTACTTATTCCTGCGCACCATCCCTGAAACATTAGCCAAGGAAAAGCGCACGCCCTTGTCGTTTGGCAGCGCCATTCGCAACTACATCACGCTTGCACGCAATCCGATTATCATGGGCTACATCATGGCGGGCGCCCTGCACTTTGGTGGTTTGATGTGTTTTGTAACCGGGGCGTCATTTGTTTACATCAAGGTATATGGCATCAGTGAAGGCCTGTTTGGCTTCTTATTTGGTGCCAACGTATTGAGCATGATGATGGCCACCACTATTAACGGCCGTTTTGTAGAAAAGCTGGGCATCGACAGGCTGGTGAAATACGCCATGATGGTTTTGCTCTTGGATGCACTCTGTCTCGCCATCATGTGCTTTATGGAGCGACCACCGCTAGCAGCCATCATGATTGCGATGATGCTGTTTACCGGACCGATCGGCATTTTGGGCAGTGGCTTTATGGGCGGTGCCATGCGTCGTGCAGGCTCGCTTAACGGCAGTGTGGCTGCGTTGGCTGGCACTCTGCGCTTTTCCATGGGCGCACTGACAGGTGTCGTTTTAAGTGTGCTGCACAACGGTACATTTGTGCCTATGTTGGGTATCATGTCCGTGTGTGGGTTAGGCACATACGCAATTTATCGCGCCATTTTGAAAATGGAATCGCAAAACCCAATTACCGAAGCTAATTAATTGTAAGAGTCAAAACATGCTAACAACGCAAACTTTACTAGAACAACTGGCAAACGCGCCTGAAACCGTTACTTTCCAAGACACGATTGCCGTGATCGACGCTGAGTACGAGTTCACACCAACCGCTTTCCAAAACGGTGCACAAGTGAACCAAGCTAACGAAAACAACGGTTCATGCAAAATTTTCTCGTTCGCCAAGCTAAATAACGTTGCTGCAGCCGATGTCCTAAACCTGTTCGGTGACTTTTACCGTAAAGATGTCCTAGAACACCCTGAAGCGACGGACCACCAAAACATCCGCCAGTTCATCCTAAACGGCTGGGACGGAGTGAAATTTGAAGGCGAAGCGCTTGCTGCGAAATAAGCGCCTCAAGATCGATGTAAAAGGGACATGATTGTCCCTTTTTTGATCCAGCCATTGAATTATCTGCGTAAGCTGTATCTAATCTTTATATGAACAGCAACGCCGTACATGAGGTGATGAATGGATTTAGTCGTATTTGACTTAGATGGCACCCTGCTCAATAAGCAGCAGCGCTTATCAGATGTCACACTCAAAACCTTAGAAAAGATGCAACAAGCCGGCATCGCCTACACAGTCGCCACCGGGCGAACTCATTTGGCCGCCGCGCCTTGCATCGAAGCTCATGCTTTCCCGCTCTGGCAAATCTACAAAAATGGCGTCGAATGGTGGCACCCTGAACAGCAGGTGTATCGCCATCAAGGCATCTTAGATTTGACCATGATTCATAGCACGCTGCAGGCCTTTGCCAACAACGAAGTCACCCCGTTTGTGTTCTGTTTAGAAAACGATGGCACCCAATCAGTCTACTACCCTGCGCCCCATAATCATTATGGCAATACAGTTTTTAAAGAGTTGTCTAAACACCACAACCTGACGTTGTTTGATATTGAACAGATGCCAAACAATGCACGCATCATCAATATCAGTGCGCTTGGTCATCCAGACAGTCTCAGCACCATTGTCGAAAATTGCGACGGTCACGAGCATCTCGTGGCCTACAGTGGTGGCGGCATTTACCACCCTGAAACCCATTGGATTGACATTCACCACAACAGTACGTGCAAAGGTTCTGCTATCGAGCAATTAAAGCGGGAACTAAATGCCACGAATTTGATCGTATTTGGCGATGGCGACAACGACTTGACTATGTTCAAAATCGCTGACGAAGCTTACGCTACCGATAACGCCCCAAGCTATATCAAGGCACAAGCCTCGGGTACGGTCGGCCATCATGATGAAGACGGCGTTGCGTTATTTTTGAATAAACGCTTTGCCCTATAGACTAAAAGCTAATTTGTTTCGAACGTTCTGTTACGTTTTTGCAACAATTCAGGCTTTACGAATACACTCAATTGGCTCATAGTAGAGTCATAACAACACCTGTGGAGAAAGATTATGTTTGAATTTGCCCTATTTTTCGCGGCCATTGCTGGAGCGTTTTGGATGGCACATTCTCTAATCAACTTAGTTTCTCGTCCGACGATGAAAGCTCAACCGATTAAAATTGAAGCAGAGAAAAAGGCACCTCAGCGTCGCCAAAACCGCTTCCCATACTAATCATCAGGCTCCCAAACTAGCTCCACTGAGCAAGGCCACCACGATCTTGCTCAGCACATTTCCTGCAATACAAATTCTTCCCTACACAATCCCATACTCTTTTAGCTTATTAGCAATTGAGCTGTGGCTGACATTGAGAAATTTCGCCAACTTGCGTGTACTCGGATACTGCGGATAGAGCTTGCGTAGCACTTCTGCTTCATAGGCTTTGACGGTTTTGTCCAGCGATCCCTCCATCAGCTCAATAGGCATCGTTTGCCCTATTTGAATAGGCAGGTCTTGTGCCGCAATCTCGCCATCTCGCGCCACTTGTCGCGCTTGATAGAGACAAGACTCCAACTCTTTTAAATTGCCCGGCCAGCTATGCATTTTCAGGGTCGCTAGGGCATCCTTACTAAGGGAGACAAGGGCTTCGTTGTGACGCTCACTGGCCTCTTCTAATATCTCAGCGCACAAGCCAGGTAGATCTTCCTTACGCTCTCGCAGTGGCGGCACGGCTAATTGGAAAGCACTGAGCATAAAATACAACTCATCACGCAAATGATCCTGCTGTCGTAACGCTGCATCCGCTAGACGAGACAAACCAATCACACGGCTAGGCGCTTCGACCTGATACAATCGACTCGGTTGCGCTTTCAGCCAGTCAATTAACAACCCTTGGCATTCATCACTAAGTAGTTCCACATCATTTAATGCTAACCAGCCGCCCTGCTGCAGATGACCCTGTAATAGCTCTGGCGTCAGACTGGCCGAGGCGATAAAACTCAACACCGTCTCATGCTCTAGGTTCTGCTGTTGCCAATACTGAAAGATGGCCTCTAACAATCGCTTTTTGCCTACCGCAAACTCCCCTGTTAGCAACATAGGGCTGTCGTTGCTCACATAGGCTTTGGCGAAACTTAGGCAACGCTTCATAGCAGAGCTCTTGGTTAACGATGGTTTGAGAAAACCTTGTAAGGCATGCTCTGCATCCGGTGCTTTGCGTAAGCTTGAAGCTTGGCGACCAAGACGTTGCGCTGAGCGAATATGCACCACACCGCCGGCGCAGACTTGTTGCGCATTTTCATTGCTAACGAAAAACGGCTGCATTTCCAACAGCAGCAATTGCCCCTTAAGTCGAACGCGTTTGGTGACACCCGCTTCTAAGCTCGCCCAATCTAGGCGCTCAAAGACAATGCTGGTGATAAACTGACTCAAGGATTGTCCTATCAGGGCGTCTAGGGCAACTCCAAGATCCTGCGCGGCTTGGTTTGTAGCCATGGTCACCATACCTTTTAGGTCCACAGCTACGACCCCATCAGGCAGGGCTTCTAGCAAGGTATGCAAAGCATGTTGCTCCCGCTCAGAAGGAGTGTACTGCACCGTTTTGACATCGGTGACACCACGCAATCGGCGAATATCGGACAGCAATTGTGTTAGGTTTTGAAAAGCAATGTCTTCAAAGCCGATGTACAGACAGCCCATACGGCTGTCCACTTCGATGCGACGCATATCAATATGATAGGGCACCAAGATATCCAAGATTTCTTGCGCCATACCAATTCTATCTTCACATCTCACCTCTAAACGCATGCTGACTCCACCGTCATTTTTATTGCCTGCTAATCTAGCACACTGAAAGATAGATGCGACCTTCGTCAATCGAAGACCGGCTTCAAGTTCTATTCATGGAAAAAATACAGTATCATGCGTGGCCATTACTAGTCGAAATGGTCTCCTTATGCAGCTCGATAAAATCGACCTTAACCTACTGCGTTATCTTGATTCTCTTCTGCGTGAACAAAACGTCACGCACGCCGCCAATCAGTTAGGCATCACACAACCTGCAATGAGTAATGGCCTACGTCGTTTACGAGACCTATTTCACGATCCATTGTTGGTACGTACCAGTGATGGCATGATGCCAACCGCTTTAGCGATCCAGTTGCAGCCGCGTGTGCGCAGTATCTTACAATCGGTGGATGAAGTGCTGCACCTAGGACACAATTTTGATGCCGGCTCCAGCTCGCGGGTATTTCGTATCATGGCCAGCGATTACGCCGAAGCAACGCTGATCCCACCCTTGATGCAGAAGCTGCAACAAGAAGCCCCTAACGTCATTATGGATGTCATGAACCCAAGTGATGTGAGCTTCCACGACGTAGAAAAAGGCAAGGTGGATTTGGTCATCAACCGTTTTGAAACGTTGCCACAGTCGTTCCACCAAAAATCCGTTTGGGTAGACCGTTTCTCTTGTTTGGTACCAAACGACGATCGCTTTGATGAAGTCATGACCCTGGAACAGTACCTTGAATCACAACACGTGTGGGTGAGTAAAACGGGGTTTGGTGTCGGTGTTGGTATTCAGCCAGAAGAAGTACAAAAGCTTGGCTGGGTGGATTCTACTTTGGCTGAATTAGGCCATAAACGAAACATTCGCCTGTTTACCCGTAGCTATAACGTGGCCATGCGCTCAACCGAACAACTGGGCTTGGTAGCGACCCTACCATCCTTGGCGACTCGTTTAATGCTGGATAGTCCAAACGTTAAAGTGGTAGAACCGCCGTTTGAAATTCCACCAATCGAATTAAAAATGCTGTGGAGCCCGCTGCTACAACACGATCCTGGCCATATTTGGCTACGCTCGACCATTGCAGGCTGTGCTAAGACGATTGCCGAAAAAGCAGATCTTTCTTAATACTTTCTGGGCAACTAAAACAGAAAACGGCGCTTATAAGCGCCGTTTTTTTATAGATTCGACTCTTTTTTGAGAAGCGCTTACGGTACTGTGTGCAGACTTACTTCCGCTTCTTCTTCAGAAGAAACCGTTACATTAAGGTCGGTAATATGACCATTTTTGATGCTGTAACACCAACCGTGAATCGTCAAATCTTGGCCGCGCTGCCAAGCGTTTTGCACGATGCTGGTCTGGCAAACGTTGGCCACTTGCTCGATCACGTTTAGTTCACACATACGATCAAAGCGCTCGTGCTCGTCAGTGATTGTGTCCATTTCTGCTTTGTGCAGACGGTAAACATCTTTAATATGGCGTAGCCAGTTATCGATTAAGCCATATTCTTTGGTTTCCATGGCAGCTTTGATACCACCACAACCATAATGACCAACTACCATAATATGCTTCACTTGCAACACATCTACCGCATACTGAATCACCGACAAGCAGTTTAGGTCCGTGTGGACCACCACGTTAGCAATGTTACGGTGAACAAATACTTCGCCTGGCAGCAGGTCGACAATCTGATTCGCTGGTACACGGCTATCGGCACAGCCAATCCAAAGGTAGTCAGGCTTTTGTTGCTCTGACAGTTTATTGAAAAAAGTCGGGTCTTCCGCATTCACCTTTGCAGCCCACTCACGATTCTTTTCAAACAGAACACCCAATTTACTCGACATTATTTTTTCCTTGCTTCTGATACCAGCGCAACTTGATGTCCGCCGTAAGATCTATCTTTTGTAACGCTAACGCAGCCTGCTTACCTTCGTAAGAAGCTTTATGAATATGTGGAGTCATGGCCAATAGACGGCCAATGTCTTCGGCATTGTCTAAAGAAAAGCCAAAGCGATGGTCAATCTCATGCTGTAACACAAACCCTTCTACCCCCTCAGCGTGAGTCACACGGTGAGGCTTGATTTCAGGGTATAGGATCTGGCGCAATTCGATTAGGTGATCTGCACCCGACTCTACTAATAGCAACCAACCTTGCTCCGCCAAGATACGAGAAAATTCTGGAAACACTGGAAAGCCAAAAGCACACATCACCCAATCGAAACGCTGCTCAGCCACTGGTACATGGGCATTACTGCCAACAATCCAATCAATGTTTTTGTTGCGTTTGCTAGCATCGGTAATGGCCCATTTTGAAATATCCAAACCGACCGCATCCATCTCATAAGAGGATTCTAGTTGAACCATCAACTGGCGTAAGTAATGACCTTCACCGCAACCGGCATCGAACAGACGAAATTTGCTTAACTGCGTTAGCCCTTCTGGCAGGGAATCCACAATCGCACTGATAATAGGATCGTAGTAGCCTTTCGCCAAAAAATCCCGACGCGCTGCCACCATTTCTTTACTATCGCCAGGATCCTTAGAGTGCTTCTTTTGTACTGGAAGCAAGTTCACGTAACCGGTTTTAGCAATATCGTAAGCATGGCCATTAGCACATAACAAAGAGCGTTCATGACGCGTTAAAGGCAGCTGATCTAGCGGGCAGCACAGTTGTTCGAGAGCAGACACTCAGACTCCATTGTCTTGGGGAGAAATCGGATTAAGAATGGGCCGAATCTTACCAAAAAGCGAGGCAAAATAATGCGCTATATCACCACTATTTGATGCTTAAACGGCATCTAGGGCTGAGCCATAAAGTATTTTTGGCTCAGCCCTAACTTTGGTAATGTTTCAAGTAGCTTTCAAAGTCTTGCGAGCACATGGGTTTTGCGAACAAATAGCCCTGCACTTCCTGGCATTGATAACCGGTTAACAAGCTCATCTGCTGGCGGCTTTCTACGCCCTCGGCAATTACTTTTAAATTGAGACTTTGCGCCATGGCAATGGTCGCTTTAACAATGGCATCGTCTTCGCCATCCGTGCCCAAATCTTGAATAAAAGATCGGTCAATTTTCAGAGCCTGAATCGGGAATTTCTTCAAGTAGGCAAGCGAGGAATAGCCCGTTCCAAAATCGTCGATGGATAAAGACACTCCCATCTCACGGAAGTCGTGTAACTTCTTGATGGTGCCGTTCACATCCGACATCAACATGCTTTCAGTCAACTCTAGCTCTAACCACTTAGGATCAATCCCAGTGTCGTCTAGAATCTGCTGCACCACTTCCACCAAATTAGGCTGTAAGAACTGACGGCCCGATAAATTCACCGACAAGCTGATCGGTGCTAAACCTTGCTCTTGCCAAGTTTTTAACTGTTCACAGGCTCGGCGAATCACCCACTCCCCAAGCGGTAGGATCAAACCACTTTCTTCGGCGATCGGGATAAACTTATCGGGCGTAATCATGCCCCACTCCGGATGGCGCCAGCGAATCAAGGCTTCCGCCCCCACGGTTTGCTCATCGACAGAACGCACCTTAGGTTGATAGAACAGCTCAAACTGCCCTTCTTCAATGGCTTTACGCAAGCCTCCGCCCAATGTGAGATAAGCACTAAAGCCTTCACTCATGGCATCTTCATAGACTCGATAAGCATTATGGGTGTTGGCTTTTGAACGATACATGGCCGCATCAGCGTTCTTTAACAGAGTATCAATATCCGCGCCATGCATCGGATAACAAGCAATGCCGATACTGGTGGTGATCAGCATTTCCATATCAGAAACAGGATAAGGTTTAACGCCCGTTTCATTAATCAAGTTAGCAATCTGCTCTAACTCACTGATATCTTGAACATGTTCCGTCACCACAACAAATTCATCACCGCCCAAACGATACAAAAACGAGCGCGACGGAATGGTGGTTTTGATTCGGTTAGCAACTTCTTGCAGTAATTGATCCCCGACACGATGGCCAAAGGTATCGTTCACCACCTTAAAACTGTCCAAATCCAAGTACATCACGCCGAATTTACGATTACGCTTGTCCGCCGTGGCTTTCGCAATCTCTAACTGCTGATAGAGCAAATTACGGTTTGGCAGATGAGTCAGCGCATCGTAATTTTGTAAACGGTACAGCTGAACTTCGTAGTCACGTAATTCTTGAATGTCTTGGGCGTAGACATCAATGTTGCCATTTTGTGGGTTTTCATGGGCTTCCAGTTGAAACCAACGAATGCCTTCAAACGTGGACAAACGAATTTCCTGATGAAACTCCTTCTCACGCTGGACACGCTCCACAAAATGCTGAGCCGCACTTTGCACGGCAAACATATCACGAAGGTTGCTCAACTCTGGAAACAGCGCCTGTGCACGGGAACTTAGGAAACCGCGTTCACCTGCCGCCGTAAAGGTCATCAAAATCAGGGAATTGAGGCGTTCTGGGATGCTTTTATTGCCGTAAGTGCTGGGCACTGTTTGCGCGACGCCCGCAGGACAAGGATAGGCTTCCACCGAGAAACCAAGACGAGACTCACCTAAGGAGATAACCGTTGCCGTACAACGATACAGCTCATGCTGGATGTCACGAATTAACCAATGAAAACACAGCAACGCACTGTGCTGTGATTGTTTAAGATAGCGACTTAAATCTTCCTTTAACTCTTGATCGATATAGGTAAAGCCATCGCGGTAAATACCTAACGCCTCGCCAAAACGCTGCTTTGCAGTGGCGTTGCTCCAAGACACAGTTCCTTGTGTTACATCTATCACCCAAGCGGCTCTTTTGGCGCTTGGCACTAAGAACTCTACAATGTCTGTCATCTACAATAGTTAAAAAAGAATCGGCTGCCATATATGCCTGATCACTTCACGCTTTACCACACTTACCAGTTGTCGGGGCAGACAAACAACCAGAAAGGATCGCTTTTGCAAAGATCAGTTTTTTTACGGCAAGAAAATAATATCGGTCGATTATCATCCACAAATCGCTCAGATAACTCAACTAGCAATTCTTCATTTATCGGCTTTTGTGTGTAAAGTTCACTGCTTGGAGTGATCCAATTAGGTTTTTGAGCTTCCTGTAAATCACCTAGCCATGGACTGAGCGCTTCTAACTCCCCTATCCGAATCCAAGCCGATTGCAAAGCATCCTCTTGAGCTAGAAGCTCTGCCTTGCCCGAAAGCGAATAAAAATGCCGACCATAAATCATCAGATTCGACGTTACGTCATCATTTAAGCCAGCATCCGCCAACCACTGTTTGCCTTCAGGTCGCGTTAGAATGGCTAATTGATGCTGACGGGCATGGGACAGTTTTTTCGCTAAGCTGTCATTTTTATTCGGGCCAATCCAATCATTGGGCGACAAATCAGGACGTTCTAGATAAAACTTCAAGGCAATTTCAAATTGCAGCACACGGCCGGATGGATCCCGTACCAACAAGTCCACTTCCCCCAAGGTCTTACCCGCCGCTTGGATTTGTTGGTGCTCTGCGAGCACTGCTAAGGTAGTGAAGTGTGTCACCGCAAAGGAGAACAGCTGCTCAAAATAGGTGCCCAAAAAATGGGACTTGGCGGCTTGCATATGCCTCACCAACAGACTTGGCTCAGCACTCAGCGATGCCAATTTTTGACGCCAATCGGCTCGCATAAAATGCGCTAGCGGCTCATCACAGACGAAGTGCTCTCGCCCTTCAAGCAGCCACTCTAAGTCGGCTAATAACTGTGCTGCAGCGTGATTCACAATGAGCTCGTACGACTAAGGAAGCGATCCAAAGCATCACATACCAGCATAAGATGTTTGATACGTTGTGGCGCTAAGCCACGAAAGGCCTCTTCGATCATAGGGGAAATATGACAGCGTTCTGGCAACGGCTGTTGCTGCTCGATCATCTCTTTAAAACGCTCGATTAGCACAAAACGCAGCCATTGCTCAAAAGTCATGGTATCAATACAAAACGGCTGCACTGAGGCGAACGCTTGCGCTGATGGCATTTTCGTTTCCCACACTTGGGCCTCTTGCATGGCCATTTGCAGCTCTAACACAAGATCCGCCAACTCGGTGTAACGTTGAATCGATTGGGACAACTGATTTCTCTCCTAAAAAACGGTATGATGCGAAGCTTTTTAAAGTCACATCAGTTTGGGCGCACATCACAGCTATGCAAAACATTGAATCACTAAGCGATCTTTTCAGTGCCGTTGGTTGCAAGGCCACATTTTACGACGTTGGCCGTTACATTACGAAAATTACGCCGCAACAGGTCATTCAGTTCGACAAGAAACAACAAGTTTACCCATATGGTTTTCGCAAGCAAGCTTGGCTAGCCTGTGTTCTGACAGAGCAACAAGCCCAAACCAATGATGGCCAAGTGGTGTGGTTCTTACGTTTGCCATTGGACGAATCTGGCTGCCTGAACCTTGGCACGCGCGATCATTTTATCAAAACCATCGTCGATAAAATTATGCACAAGGGCACCGAGCAAGGGGTACAAGAAGCCCTAGAGGACAACCCTTATGCCTTCCAACCAGACCAAGATCGCCTAGCCAGCTTCCACGCTATTTTAGCCCGTGATCTGAAGCAACCAGCGTCGCATTACTTCTCCGCCGTAGTGGAATACTTACAAGGAGAAGATCTACAAAATGAAGCTGCGTGGAATCAATTGGGGATTCAGGGATTGGCCGATCTGGCGGCACGCAATAGTGACAAGAGCTTAGAAAAATTAATTGTTAGAGCAATTGAACAAGCGCCAAATGAAGTCCGTTTCCCCTTGTGTCACGCCCTAGAGCACCATGTTCAAAGTGACGCCCTGATAACCGCCGTGTGCGGGCAATTAGTGTCTGACTCTGTGGCAACGGCCGATGCCGCTCACCTTGTGCGCGCCATTGCTCGAAATGAATTTGTGAATGACTTATTTATTCCGCTGTTCACCATGCTAGGTGACATCAGTCACTGTGATGACGAACAACTGGAGCTGATTGCATCCTTGGTCGCGAAATGTCCCCATTGGATTGCAGGCCAAAGCCAGCTGTTACGTATTATTTTAGAGAAGCTGGCACACCGTGATGACAGCCAACTTGGTTTCAAACACATCGTTGCCGAATTGACGCAACAGCCAGAGACCCGAGCAGAATGCTGGCAGGCGTTGCGCTCAGAACACGTAAGCCAAGCACTGCAAAACGCCGTGGCAAATCTGTTTACACCCGCTCCCTCTACCCTGCAGTAAATCCTTTTAGAACAGCCCGCCATACTATTAATGGCGGGTATGTTTGGGCTCCACCATGGAACGCATCTCTTGGCGATGTTGCTTAAACTCGTCGCTCAGCTCGTAGTGACCATCGTCGGTATGCTGCAACGCACCACGGCTCACCAGCGCTTCCAATGTTTTAGGTAAGACTTTCTGACGGCGTTTGCCTTTCACAAAGAAATATTGATCATCAACCTGAATAAGTTCGAAACCCGTCTCGAGAAACCCGACACAAAGGTTTTGGGTTGGTGTTAATTTCAATTTCATCGCGTCACCCTCAACCAAACTAATTGATTTACTGAGGTAACTATAGACAAAAATTTGGATAACAGAATGTTATTGGGAAGAAAGGGCAAGTCGATTGCACGAAACTTACCCTTTTCAAGGCTTACTGAGCAAACACAACCGTCTTGTTGCCGTGCACGAGCACGCGGTCTTCAATGTGGTAGCCAAGACCTCGGGACAAGACCAATTTTTCGATGTCTTTACCCAAGCGCACCATATCCGTGGCAGAGTGACTGTGACGCACACGAATCACATCTTGCTCAATGATTGGACCCGCGTCTAAATCCGCTGTGACATAGTGACAGGTCGCACCGATCAATTTCACACCACGCACTGCCGCTTGATGGTAAGGCTTAGCACCGATGAACGACGGCAAGAAGCTGTGGTGAATATTGATCACGCGGAAGCGGTACTTCTCACATAAGTATTCAGGGAAGATCTGCATGTAGCGCGCCAAGACAATAGTATCCGCGCCAGATTCATCAATGGCGGTTTCAATCGCTTGAAACGCTGGCATTTTGTCTTCTTTGGGCACATTGATGCAGTGGTAAGGGATCTTGTACCACTCCACCATGGAACGCAGGTCTTCATGGTTAGCGATCACACCCACGATATCGCACTGCAGTTCACCCGTGTGCCAGCGGTGTAGTAAATCATTCAGACAGTGGGACTCTTTGGTCGCCATCAGCATGACTTTGGGCTTGTCTTCACTGCTGTTAATAAACCAATCCATGTCGAACTCAGCGGCGATCTTAGCAAACTCGGCACGGAAAGTTTCCAGATCCACAGTCATGCTCTCTGCATCAATCACATGACGCATAAAGAACCATTTTTGCTCAGGATCGGTGTGGTGGTTCGCTTCAACAATCGAACCATTACGCGAATTCAAATATTGGCTCACAGCCGCCACAATACCAACACGGTCAGGGCAGCTGATCACTAAACGAAAAGTTTTGCTCATAGTCTCTACTACTTTTTTAGATTCAAACCGCTGGCTAACAAAAGCCAAGCGGCCTGAATAAATGGGGAAAAGTTATTGGTACTATTTGTGTCGCAAAATCCAACATTGGTGAATCTTTTGATTACGCTCAAAATCCGGATCAAGCGACTGACGAGTGATGTCTTGTACCTCATAACGTTCACTTAAAGCAGGATCCAGCTCAAAGCGACGGTAGTTGTTCGAGAAAATCATCTCGCCATCTTTATGCAATCGCGCCATGGCTAGGTCGATCAGATCCACGTGGTCACGCTGGATGTCCAATACGCCGGCCATTTTTTTAGAGTTAGAGAAGGTTGGCGGATCCATAAAGATCAAATCAAACTCATCCTCTGAATTGCGTAACCATTCAAAACAGTCCGCACGCACCACTTTGTGATCGCGTTCAGAGAATTCGTTTAATTCTAAGTTTCGACGTGACCATTCCGTGTACGTGTTGGACATGTCGACACTCAAGGTGCTCTTCGCACCACCCTGACCTGCATGCACAGAACCAGAAGCGGTGTAACAGAATAGGTTCAAGAAACGGGTACCATTGGCTTTTTCTTGAATCAGTTTGCGTACTGGACGGTGGTCTAAGAACAAGCCTGTGTCCAAGTAGTCTTTCAGGTTAACGATAAAATCACAACCATGCTCTTCGACGATCATTTCGTGTTGTTGCTGGTCGACTTTTTCGTATTGATTCTTACCCGACTGACGCAGACGCTGTTTAACAACAACGTTAGTCTCAGGAATATTCAATGCCAGAGGGATGGCCGAGACGGCTTCAAATAGACGCTGTTGCGCTTTGTTTTCATCCACACTCTTTGGTGCTTGGTACTCTTGCACGTGCGCCCAGTCGTTGTAGATATCAATTGCTACCGAGTATTCTGGCATGTCCGCATCGTAGACGCGGTAACAGGTGATTTTCTCTTTATCCAGCCACTTACGCAGTTTCTTCTGGTTCTTCTGCAAACGGTTCACCACCATTTGCGCACCAGACGATAAGCCTACCTGTTCACGGCTACCGGCTTTGATATGTGATTCCGCGATCGGGAAGCGGTAAGCACGACATTCCAAACCACCGTTCAATACGCGAGTACTTTTCTCTGGTCGAATCGGAATTTGGCGCGCTAAGTTTTCACTGCTGGTCAGCAGCATCATTTCGCCTTCCATCGCGTGTTCAATCGCCCAATCACCCAACTGACGGTACAGTGCCACTAGCGCCATTTCATCGCCCAAACGCTCACCGTATGGTGGGTTAACCATGATCAAGGTTGGCTGTTTGTCCCAGTTAAACTCATGCTGCTGGAAGGCCGACATCTGCACATCGATCACGCCCACTAGACCTGCGCGTTTAATGTTTTCACGGGCGGCAGCGATGGCTTTTTGCTCACGATCGGTACCTTGGAAAGACACCGTTAAGTCTTCGGGTGCCACACGCTCATTCTTCGCCACATCATTTAACTGTTGCCACATGCGGTGATCGTGCTGTTTCCAGCCTTTGAAACCCCAGTACTGACGGCGCGAGCCTGGTGCGATGTTCAAGGAAATCAAGGCCGCTTCCACCAAGAAGGTGGCCGAACCACACATAGGGTCCACCAGTTGTTGGAACTTACTGTCTTTACTCCAGCCAGCGCGCAGCAACAGACCCGCCGCTAAGTTTTCTTTCAGCGGTGCCATCGCGCCCTGCTGACGATAGCCACGGCGGTGCATACTTTCGCCGGACATATCCAAGCTTAATACCGCTTGATCACGCTTAATCTTTAGCGCGATACGCAGGTCAGGATTTTGTTTTTCCACACTTGGACGACGACCACTGCGTTTCATAAAGTAATCGGCAATGGCGTCTTTGGTACGAACGGCACCAAACTGAGTATTACGAATAGAATGGTTGGTGCCATGACAATCTATTGCAATGGTACTGTCGGCAGTCATGTGCTCAGACCATTCAATCGCTGCAACACCCTGATAAAGATCATCTGCGCTGTCAATTTTAAAGGTCGTCAAGGGCATCATCACGCGCGTTGCCACACGCGACCAAAGACACGCTAGATACATGCCACGCAGATCCGTGGTCAACTTTACCTGAGCTTCACCTAGGCGCGTTTCAGTCAACCCTAGATCATGCAGCTCTTTTTCAAGAATATTTTCCAAGCCAATTGGGCAGGTCAATTCCAGCGAAATTGGTTGTACGCTAGCGTCGCTAGATGTCACTTCAGAATTTTGTGTCATGTTTATTACTTTTAGATGAATTTTTGCATTTCGTTAGAGCAAAGTGTTTTTAGACAAACGCAACGCCCTCAACTATTAATTAAAGTTCACTTACATTGAAAAGAGAACTGTGAGGAACGTATTTATGAAGAAACAAAAACGAGATCTTCATCAAAGAGCGTATGTACGTGGCTACCGAGCTGGCATGGCCGGCCGTTCGAAAGCCCTTTCGGAGCAATGTCATTCGTCCGCTCGCCCTGATTGGTTAGCAGGTTGGCGAGAAGGTCGTGTTGACATGTGGGATGGTCTCACCCCTGTCGATGGCACTTATAAAGCCGCAGGTTTTTCTCAGTAATACTTTTTTATAAACCCTATTCTAGCAAAATGGCCAGTCAATCGACTGGCCATTTTGTTTTTATTTGCCTAGGCGATTTTTGCGAATGTAAGCATCCGTTGCGGCAATGGCCTCGTGTACCAACTCTGGCCCACGGTAAATAAAGCCAGAGTAGATCTGAACCAACTTAGCGCCCGCTTGCAGTTTCTCTACCGCATCCGCACCCGACAAGATACCACCCACACCAATCACTGGCAGTTCATGTTGTAGGTGGTCACATAGCACTCGTACCACATGAGTCGACGCATCTTTCACTGGCGCACCACTTAGACCACCTGCTTCGTTAGCGTATTTATGAACCGCTACAGCATCACGAGAAAGCGTAGTATTGGTCGCAATGATGGCATCCACTTTCTGTTCAACTAGGGTATCGGCCACCATTTTGATTTCATCATCGCTCATATCTGGCGCGATTTTCACAGCTAGTGGCACTGTACGACCATTTTCTGCGGCGTAGCGGTTTTTCGCTTCCACTAGCGGCGCAATCAACTGCGCTAGACTTTCGCCAAATTGCAGTGAACGAAGGCCTGGCGTATTTGGTGAACTGATGTTCGCGGTAATGTAATCCGCATACGGAATCACTTGCTCTAGACAGGCTAGGTAATCTGATGCCGCATTTTCAACCGATGTCGTTAGGTTTTTACCAATGTTCACACCCAACACACCTTTGAATTTATGCTGGCGAATGCGTGACACCATGTGCTCCACACCTTTGTTGTTGAAGCCCATGCGGTTAATGATGGCGTCGTGTTCAGGCAGACGGAACAAACGTGGTTTTGGGTTTCCGGCCTGACCTTTTGGTGTCACGGTACCCACTTCTACAAAACCAAAGCCCAATGCACCCAGTGCTTCAAAGGCGTCCGCATTCTTATCAAGACCCGCCGCTAAACCCACCGCATTTGGAAACTCAATGCCCATTACATTAACCGGTGTTGCAGCCTCTTCATGGGCATACAGTGACGTCAAACCTAAACGAGCTGAAGCGCCCAACATATCAAGGGACAGTTCATGGGATACTTCAGGGTCTAATTTGAACAGTAGCGAGCGAGCTAAGTTATACATACGGGTCAGCCTAATGATCTGTGGTGTAGTAGAGGATTAAAGAATTTTCTCGATTTTGACGAGTTTCTTGTTTTCATCAAATTCGATCTCAAAAGAGCCATATACGCCCTTGTGAGAGACAAAGCGCTGAAAAATCGATAATGGCAGCTGAATCATTCGCCCATCTCGACTGCGCGCAACTAAGTTTTTCACTGAACCTTGATACATTTCCTTGTACTTATAGGCAGGGAGACTTACGTCAATAGTTACTTTTGCCATAACATGCCTTACATGCGACACCTCGTCTTAACAACTTGTTCAAGAAGAGGTTTAAACTTGGATACAATGCTGGTTATTATATTGGCTTGCAGGGTATTTTGACAGCAGTATAAGGGCTTACAGTAGTATGGAAGCAGTAATTGAACGTCTAAAAGATCACTTAAATCACTCGATCGTTGGCCAAGCCTCTTTAATAAACGATTTATTAATCGCGCTGATCGCAAAAGGTCATGTTCTTTTAGAAGGCCCGCCGGGGATTGCTAAAACAACTGCGGCAAAAGCCTTGGCAAATGCGATTCAAGCTAGCTTCCAACGCATTCAATTTACCCCTGACTTATTGCCAGGCGACGTTACTGGCTCAGACATTTATCAGCAGCACTCTGGGCAATTCCAATTTACCCCAGGCCCGATCATGCACGACATCGTGCTTGCGGATGAGATCAACCGCGCCCCCGCTAAGGTGCAATCGGCCTTATTAGAAGCTATGGGCGAACGTCAAATCACAGTGGGCAATGCCACCTACCCTTTGTCAGAATTGTTCTTTGTTATTGCCACGCAAAACCCAATCGAGCAAGAAGGTACCTACCCGTTACCGGAAGCCCAGCTGGATCGTTTTTTAATGAAGATCCAGGTGAACTACCCTGACTTAGAAACCGAATTACAGGTGCTACACCTGATTCGCGAGCAAGACAAACACGGTAAGGGCGACGCAAGCGCTGCAGTGATTTCCCTAGACGATATCGCCACCTTGCAAAAGGCCGCTTTGAATCTCTATATGGCGGATGCAGTGGAGCAATATATGATTCATCTAGTCATGGCCACGCGTCACCCTGAAAAGTACTTTGAAGACGACGGTAAAATGGCGGCGATGATCGAGTACGGCGTTAGCCCACGAGCCACCCTTGCCCTTGATCGTTGCGCCAGAGCTCATGCGGTAATTGCAGGACGGGACTACGTCACACCAGACGATGTGCGCGCGGTGGTGCATAACGTATTCCGCCATCGTATCGTGCCCTCTTTCCAAGCCATTGCGCAGAACCTAAGCAATGATCAGCTAATCAATATGATCTTAGCCAAAGTTCCTGTGCTTTAAGCCATGAATGACTTAATTAGCCCAGCATCTCCGGAGCTTAGCTGCGAGCAAATCCTAGCCCTTGGCGGTTTCGCCAAGGCATTAGGACAAGCTCGTAATATTCCGCGCTCACATTTGTTAGCCGGTAACCTTCAGAGCAAGAAAAAGGGACATGGTTTAGAGCTGCATGAGATTCGCCCCTATGCAGTGAGCGATGAAGCGCGCCACATTGATTGGCGTGTCACAGCACGCACCGGAGAAGCTCATACGCGCATTTATACAGAAGACTCAGAGCACCGCACCTTGGTGATTTTGAGCTTATCCTCAGAAGCCTATTTCGGTACTAAAACCACCTTTATCAGCACCCGTTTAGCGCAACTAGCCGCATTAGCCTGTTGGCGTTGCTACGCTCAGCACGAGGCGGTTGGCTTGGCACTACAGGCGAGAGATACGGTCTTTACCCCTAGTATTAAAGACTGGCAACAACTGGGACAGCAACTGGCCAACAGCACACTGATTAAGCAGCGCGATAACTGCTTTGATTACTTAAGTTTGCCCAATCTGAAGCATTTACGTGGCTATTCGGTGGTAATCTTAAGCGATCAGCTATCCGTTGCCCAAAATAGCCAAGTCGCCTTCGCGCAACTGGCGCAACACAATCGCGTTAACTGGATTGCGATTGATGATCCAAACACCTTTAGCTTGCCCGATGGGGATTATGCGTTTGCCCAGCGCAATGGCCCAAAGCACATCCAAGTGAATAAACCACAAAAGCAACAAGCAGAAACGCAACACTTAAAGCAAAGACAGCAGTTAGCTGAATATTTATCTGGACTAGGTGTCATGCATCTTACCTTCAGTGTGGATGATTCACCGATCGCCATCGCTCGAGAATTATTGCTCCGTGGAGTCATTCACTGATGGCCAGCACAATCGAACTGCCAAATAAAGCCTATATGCTGCCTGACACCATTCCAAACTGGCCGCCGGCTTGGTGGTTTTGGCTATTCGTCGCGGCGCTGATCCTATTACTTACGCTGACCATTATCGGCCTGCGTCGTCGCTATCTAAAACGCGCCTATCGCCGCGAAGCACTACAACAACTCCGTGACCATCAGAATCTGAGTGACCAAGCTTTAAGTGAGCATTGCTTAACCCTGATCAAGCGCTGCTTGATCACCGAAGGCAAGCAAGACCTCGCCAGTTTAACGACAACAGCCCTACTGCCCTTGCTTGACCAGCAAGTGAAACGTTCTCGCAGCAAACTGACCCAGTGTGAAGACAGTTTTAGTGTCTCCATCTATCAACCTAATGGCCAACTCACCGCAGAACAGCGTGCAGCCTTAATCGAGGCGACTCGCCGCTGGATAAGGAGGCACAGTGCTTGATCTAGAATGGCCTTGGGCACTGGTGCTCATACCACTGCCTCTGTTCCTTTGGTGGTTTAGAAAACCTAATAACGTTAATACGACCGCGGTGCATTGGCGTCATAGCAAGCTTCTGGAAAACGCAACCAATACCGGCACTTCTCATAACAAGCTTTCCGTTTTGTTATTGAGCCTTGCTTGGCTATCCTTGGTGCTCGCCATTGCCCGCCCTACTTGGTTGGGGGAAGCAACCCAAATCCCGCCTACTGGGCGCGATCTACTGATCGCCTTGGACCTATCTGGCAGCATGCAAATCACCGACATGACACTCAATGACCGTCCCGAAGATCGCTTATCTGCCGCCAAAGAAGTGCTGGCACAGTTTATCCAAGCCCGTCGCGGCGACCGCATTGGCATCATAGTGTTTGGCAGTAAAGCCTATTTACAAGCGCCACTCAGCTATGACTTAGACACCATCAATCAACTGGTACAAGAAAGCCAAATTGGCTTTGCCGGTGAACAGACTGCCATTGGTGACGCCATCGGCTTAGGTATTAAACGCTTACAAGACAAACCTGCCGAACAAAAAGTACTGATTTTAATGACCGACGGCGCCAATACCGCTGGACGCGTCAGCCCGCTTCAGGCCGCTAATTTTGCTGCCAAAGAAGGGGTAACCATTCACACCATTGGCATTGGCGCAGAGCAAATGACGGTACAAGGGTTCTTTGGCCCTAAGGTGGTTAACCCCTCCAGTGACTTAGATGAACCACTGCTGACAAATATTGCTGAGCTGACCAATGGGCAATTTTTCCGCGCTCGCAGTACCGAAGAACTTCGCCAAGTGTATGAGATTCTTGATCAGCTAGAGCCAACGCCTGCGGAGGACATTCTGCAGCGCCCGAAAACCACCTTATTTCATTGGCTAGGACTGTTCGCTTTGCTGCTTTTGGGATTAGCCCTGATCAGCACGGGTCGATTAACGTTCAACCTTAAGGGGCAAGCATGACAGCGTTTGATTGGCTTCATTTTAACCGCCCTTTTTGGCTACTACTGATTCCAATTCTCTGGCTACTGGCGAGCCTTCTGACCTGGCAGCGCTCCGATAAAGCCCTGCAAACGGCGGTCGCAGCACACCTGTTACCCTTTTTAACGCATGACAAAGACAATAAAGCCACTCAGAAGTGGCTGGGAATGATCTGCGCCAGCCTGCTTATTATTGGCTTGTCAGGCATTAGCTTCTCCAAAACGGAAACGGAACTCTATAGCCCGCAACAGAAAACCGTGTTTATTGTCGATCAGTCCCTGTCCCTATACGCTACCGATGTTCGCCCTAACCGTTTGACCCGTGAAAAACAAATTTTACGTGATATTTTACGCAGCAATTTAGAGGGCGACATGGCACTCGTCGCCTATGCCGGTGACGCCTATGTGGTGAGCCCCTTCACTCAAGACAAAGAGACGTTAACCCACTTTTTAGTGGCCCTTGATCCGCTAATCATGCCCCTTTATGGCAGCAATTTAGCCACGGCACTAGAGCAAGCATTGCAACTGATTAGCCCAGAAGAAGCTTCGTACACCAGCTTTATCGTGCTAACAGATGACATCAACGCTGAGGACGAAGCGCAAATGGCTAGGGTAACCAAGGCAGACATCAGTCTTGAAGTCATCAGTATCGGCACTACAGCGGGGGCGACCATGCAGATGCCCGATGGACAGATCCTTCGTCATCAAGGCATCACAGCCGTTGCTAAAACTCCCTTAGAACAGATAGAAACCATTACCTCCAAGGTCGGTGGCTATTATTATGACCATCAAGCCTCCGCTGCAGAGATCGCTCGCATTGGTCACCACGCTCGCCCTGCCTTAGAAGCCACTAAATCTCAATTCAGTGGCATTACTTGGCAAGAACAAGGCCACTGGTTTGCCCTACCCTTTTTAGGGTGGCTGCTGTGGCAATTCCGTGGTGGTTACATATTGATGTTGTTACTTGCCCTTGGCTTACCGATCAAAGAAGCAAAAGCCTCGCCATTAGATTGGTTTAAAACTGATGATCAAAAGGCACAGCAAGCATTTGATCAAGGGGACTGGCAAAATGCTGCCGAGCTGTTCCAAGAGCCACGCTGGAAAGCCGCCAGCGAATACGCCAAGGAAGCCTATGACAGCGCGGCCGAGCAATTGCAACCTATCGCAAACAGCGCCGCCGATTTTTACAATCTTGGCAATGCCTTAGCCCTACAACAAGACCTTGAAGGGGCCGTGAAAGCTTACCAAGAAGCCTTAACACGACAGCCTGACCTGCAAGCTGCTCAAGAAAACCTAGACTATGTGCAGCAACTCTTAGACGAACAAGCTCAGCAACAGCAACAAAGTCAAAACCAGCAAAATAACGAGAATTCGCCATCTTCAGACACAAATTCCGAGCAAGATCCGTCCTCTGAAGCACAGAACGCTGACGACAATGAGAACAAAATGCCGCAAAAACAAGACAATAATTCTGAAAAGCGGGATAATCAAACGGATTCAGATGCTTCGGACCCCGTCAATTCGGAGCATGTTGAGCGTTCGCAAATGGAAGAGCAGCAAGCGCTAGAGCAATGGCTACGCCAAATCCAAGATGATCCTGGCACACTGTTACAGCGCAAGCTTTGGTATCTGCATCAAGAACGACGCAATGAAAATCGCTTTAATCAAGAGGAAGGGCGACAACCATGGTAGCCAATTCAGCACTTCTACCAAGAGCAATCCAATGGACGCTGGCGCTCCTAATGACGCTGAGCCTTACGAGTATCGCCCACGCGGATCAAGTCACCGCGGCATTAGACAAAAGCGTTGTCGCTGAAAATGAAGTGGTACAACTCACCATCCGCACTGATTTCACCAATACTGGTAATGGCCCTGACCTTTCCGCACTGAAACGCGACTTCGAGATCTTAGGTCGCAGCCAGAACAGCCAATTTAGCTTTAACCTAGGCACCAATCAGGCCCTGAATTTCTGGGTCGTCACTTTAATGCCCAAGGCTGTCGGCAACTTCCAAATCCCGCCTATTCAGGTAGGTGACAAAGCCTCTGAACCGCTTTATTTAGAAGTTAAACCTGCCCAGCAAATGACAGATCGCAATGGCAATCCGTTAGTCATGTTGAAGTTTAGCACCGACACCAGCGAGCCTTACGTACAACAACAAGTCTTGATTACACTTGAACTCTACACCGCGGTAGCGCTACAGAATGTCAGCTTATCCATGCCTAACCACCCAAATTTGGTTACCGAGCGCCTGACCGATGATCAAATGCGCTACGAAGACATTGATGGCACGTCTTATCAAATCATGACGCGAGAATATGTCGCCTTTCCCCAGCGTAGCGGTATGCTGGAATTGACTAACCAAAGCATTGAAGCACTGGTCAATACCCGCAATGGCACTCGCAAAATCAATGTCAAAAGTTTACCGATCACCTTGAATGTGATGCCTATTCCCGCCTCATACGGCAACTCTAACTGGTTGCCCACTGATGCGGTGGCGGTACGCTCTAATATCAGCAACACGGTCAACAACCCGCGCGTTGGCGACACTCTGATTTGGGAAATTGATATTACCGCGCAAGGGGTTTTAGGGGAGCAATTACCCACCCTTAGCTTTGCCAGCACCCGCGCTTACAAGCTGTACCCTACTTCACCAAGTTTTGATACAAGTAAGTCTATCAGTGGTGTAACGGGACGCGAATCCATGCGCATCGAGGTGGTACCGACTCAATCCGGCCCACTTGAACTGCCTACCGTTGAAGTCACTTACTGGGATCCCGTGTCTCGTAGTGTGAAAAGCGCCAGCGCGAAAGCCCCTACGGTCAACATTGCCCCACTGCCAGGATCAGGCGAAAGCTCAAGTGACAATAGCGCAACGGCCAGCCCAGAAAGCAATGGCAGTAGCTTAGTTGATAATCTACCGCCACAGCCCACCTCGGTAGCGCCGATTTCTTTGGTCAAACCAAGACCTGCACCGCAAACCGAGCAAGCTCAACAGGACAGCAATAGCCCTGCACCATTAGAAGTGGTAGTACAAACAGATGACAGCCACAGCAATGCCTGGAAAGGCTGGCTCGCGGCAGCTTTGATTGGCGTAGGGGCCATCGGCGTTGGGTCTTGGTTATGGCTACGTCGCAAAAGTCCAGCACAAGCCGCCAGCAATGAAGTACCGACATTACAGGAATTTGCTCCACTGTCTTCAGGCAACGAAACATTGGCTTACCAGGTATTAATCCACGGTTGCCGAGACAATAACTTAGCTACCCTACGTTTAAATCTTTTAGAGTGGGCGCGCCATCGCTGGGGCGACAACGCCATTCGCGGCGTTGACGACATTAAACGCTTAGCGGACACCCCGCACTTAACACAATTACTCATGGAAGCTGAGCTGGTCATGTATTCCCATGCGGCAGCCACACAATGGGATGGCAATGCCCTAGCCGACGCTTTAGAAGAATACGTGACAGGAGAAAAGAAGCCTTCACAAGCCAGTCAGTTGAAGACGCTTTATCCAAACTTTTAGCCTTGTAGGAGTTGTAACCATATGAGTTTGAATATTCAAACTGGCATTACTGCAGAAGCATCAAGTGATGCCAGCTTTATTTTGCTGGATGCGGTCGCAGGAAAAGAAGCGCAATTGCGCCAAGCATTAGCCGCCTTTCCGGAATTGATGAATTCCATAGAGCAACAATTCCCTGATGCTCAGTTGCATGCTGCGGTAGGTTTTTCAAGCCATAGCTTTACACGTATTACTCAGCACAGCCTACCCAAAGAATTGGCCCCGTTTCCAAACTTCTCTGGCGAGTACCTAAGTGTCTCCGATGCCGCCTACGACATCATTCTGCATATTCGCTCACTGCGTCATGATGCGACACATTTACTTGCTCTGACGTTATTTAAGGCCATGGCGGACAGCGTTGCCCTCAAACAACAAACTAATGCGTTTAAATACCTCGACAACCGTGACTTCACCGGTTTTGTCGATGGCACCGAAAACCCTCAAGGGGATAACCGCGCGGCGGTGGCATTGGTTGGTGAAGAAGACCCTGAGTATCAAGGCGGTTCTTACCTCAACTATATGAAGTTTGTTCATGACTTGGACAAATGGGAGCATCAAGACCTAAAAGCTCAGGAAGACACCTACGGGCGCACCAAGTACGACAATGAAGAATACCCATCGGCTGAGAAATCCCCGCATGCACACACCAAACGCACTTCACTAAAAGATGCTGATGGTAAGTCGTTGGAGATTTTACGTCAGAGCATGCCCTTTGGTAATTTACAGGAACAAGGCCTAGTCTTTGTTAGCTACTCAAAAACGCCAAGCATCTTCAACCTCATGTTACAAAGCATGATCGAAGGGGATGAACAAGGCCGTGCCGATCACTTGATGCAGTACACGCAAGCCACCTCTGGCAGTGCGTTCTTTGTACCCACCTTAGACTTTTTAAAGCAGCTTGCTTAACGCATACACAAGTTAAGTTTTTTAAGACAAAAAAATACCACGCCAAGGCGTGGTATTTTTCGTTCTGGAGAGCTCTTAGTTACGCACGATTTCCGCGGCATTTTTCAACGTTGCTTGTTGCGCACGCAGAGTCATAGTACTTAACGTTTGTGATAGGTAATTCTGGTAAATCTCTTTTTGAGAATCTTCTACCGAGCCATCACCTTCCATCACAGCGGTTAGGCGAATAGCCACCAGATCACCATTGGCTGCTTTTTCAACACCTGTCGTCACACCACCTTCAGCTGGGTGCGCTAGACCAAATGCTAGGGCCGACACTTCATCCTGACCACGTTCAGCGGCTTCTTCAGCCGTCCAGCTACCATTGCCTGACGCTAAAGCCTGCTCAGCAGCAGCCTGCAATTCTTCAACGGCTTTTTGCTGAACCACGATCGAAGCAATGGCTTCTTTGGCTTCTTCAAAAGTCTGCTGGGCAGCTGCTTTGTGATCATTAACACGCACGACAGCCACTTCTTCATCGCTCAGTTCAATCAAGTCACTGTTGTGACCATCTTCTAGCACTGTCGCACTGTAAGCCACTGAAATCACCGCTGGTGCGGAGCTGATTTCATCTGCACCACCGTTACGACCAAAGTAATCGGTCGTTAACACAGGCACATTGTAGGCGTTAGCAATGGCCGATAAATCATCACTCGCGTAAGCAAGATCGGTAATGTTTTCATGCTCACTTAGCAATTGATCTTTAGCTTTCTGCGCCAACAGTTCATCGGTCAGCTCAGCGCGCATTTCATCAAGGGTTGGCACCGCGGTTTCACTGATGTCGTTCAGTTGAATGAGGTGGTAACCGAACTCAGTGTGCACTTGATCCACTTGACCGACATCTTTCATGGCGAACAGGGTATCTTCAAAGTCACCCACCATAATGCCACGGCTCACGTAACCTAAGTCACCACCGTTGTCTTTTGAACCAAGGTCATCAGAGTACTCCGCTGCCAGATCCGCAAAAGATTGCCCTTCTGCCAACTTCGCCTTGATCTCATCAATACGTGCTTGCGCCTCTGCATCAGAGCGAGATGCCGTGTCTACCAAAATATGAGACGCGGCACGCTCTTCACTTTGGAAACTTGCCACACGAGCCTGATAGGCATCGTTCAACTCAGCTTCGGATACCTCAACCTTCTCTTGCAGATCCGCAACCGATACCACCACATAATCCAGCTTCACTTGTTCTGGTGTCACAAAGCTCGCTTGGTTTTGATCGTAGTATGCACGTAATTCATCATCTGATACGTTCACCTGCTCAGTTTTTTCCGCCAATGAATAGCGAATGTAGTCGAAACTACGCTTCTGATTTTGCAACGCAACGATATGATCTACTTGGCTAGGCAAGACAAACTCTGAACCAGCCAACGCATTACGTGTTTGCTGAATCAACACATCCTGCTTAATACGCTCTTTAAACGCCAATGGCGTGAAGCCAAGTGAGCGAATAAAGTTTAGATATTTACTTTGATCAAACTTGCCATCCGTTTGAAATTGCTCAGCTTGTAATAGGTATGCATCCACTTGAGCATCTGACACACCTAGATTCAAGCTTTCTGCCTGATTCATCAACACCGCACGCTGGATCAACTCATCCAAAGCACGACGCTGTAATGCGTTCTCCTCCAGCATGGCTGGATCAATCTGACCACCCATCATCGAAATTAACTGTCGGCGCTGAGTTTCTGACGCTTGCAGTAGCTGCATGCGGGAAATTTCTTTGCCATCCACTTCGGCAACTGTGTCTGTCGACGTGAAGCTTTGTACTAGGGCTTCCACACCGAATAGAGCAAACGTCACGATCACGACACCAATGATCACTTTAACGATCATACCCTGTGACTTGTCTCTTATATCCTGGAGCATCTTGCCTCCACCTAAATACTGTAATCTGTAAAACAAAAAAGGTGCATCCCGCGGGGAACACACCTCTTTGCTCTAATGGCGGAACGGACGGGACTCGAACCCGCGCCCCCCTGCGTGACAGGCAGGTATTCTAACCAACTGAACTACCGCTCCAAATGCATTAGTTCACTGCGTCTTTCAGGCCTTTACCGGCTTTGAAGCTAGGAACCTTCGCTGCGCTGATCTGGATCTCTTCACCAGTCTGAGGGTTACGACCAGTACGCGCCGCACGCTCTTTAACCGAGAAAGTACCAAAACCAACCAAAGTCACTTGGTCGCCTTTTGCTAGTGCTTCTTCGATGGCTTTCAAAGTTGCATCTAGTGCATTACTTGCAGCAGCTTTAGATAAGTCTGCGGACGTGGCAATAGCATCAATCAATTCTGATTTATTCACGTTCTACCCCTTCAGTATTCTCGTGGTTCCTTGGTATTTTAATTCGACCAAAACGTAACGGTCGATATCTAGATGAGCCTTTATACAAGCCTATCTTAGGCCCTGTCAACACAGGGTTTGGCCTAATGATGACTCACAGATTCTTGTTCATCAACAGTTTTTTCCTTCCCTGACACAGTTTCTTCACTTTTTGGTGAAGGAACGTACTCTAATGCCACATCCAGAACCTCATCGATCCATTTCACTGGGATAATTTCAAGGTCCGCCTTGATGTTATCCGGAATCTCTTTCAGATCACGAGTATTTTCTTTTGGAATCAAAACCGTTTTAATGCCACCGCGATGAGCGGCTAGCAGCTTCTCTTTAAGGCCGCCGATAGGCAACACCTCACCACGAAGCGTAATCTCGCCTGTCATCGCCACAGACGCCTTCACAGGCACTTTCGCAAGCACTGAGACAATCGCTGTACACATGGCGATACCGGCACTTGGGCCATCTTTTGGCGTCGCACCTTCTGGCACGTGCAAGTGCAGATCGACTTTTTCATGGAAGTCATCATCAATACCTAAACCCGCCGCACGACTACGTACAACGGTCAAGGCTGCTTGAATCGATTCCTGCATGACATCGCCAAGAGAACCGGTCTTCACATGACGACCTTTACCCGGCATGCTCGCCGCTTCAATGGTCAATAATTCACCACCGACAGAGGTCCAAGCCAAGCCAGTGACCTGACCAATTTGGTTATTTTCTTCCGCTTTACCGTAGCTAAATTTATGCACGCCACAGTAGTCTTCTAGGTTGTCAGAGGACACTTTTACCGCATCATTGCTCTTCTTAAGCGCTTGCTCTTTCACTACACGACGGCAAACCTTGCTGATTTCACGCTCAAGACCACGCACACCCGCTTCCTTGGTGTAGAAACGAATGATGTCCATCAATGCCTCATCAGAGACTTCAATTTCAGAGTCTTTCAAACCACTCAACTTAACTTGCTTTGGTAACAAGTAGCGCTTAGCGATGTTTAGTTTTTCGTCTTCTGTGTAGCCTGGAATACGGATAATTTCCATACGGTCCATCAACGGCCCCGGAATATTCATGCTGTTCGAGGTACAGATAAACATCACATCCGATAGATCGTAATCTACCTCTAGGTAGTGATCACTAAAGGTATGATTTTGCTCTGGGTCTAGCACTTCAAGTAGTGCAGACGCTGGATCACCACGTTGATCCATGCCCATCTTGTCGATCTCATCCAACAAGAATAGAGGGTTTTTCACTTTTACCTTGGCTAGCTTCTGTAGCAATTTACCCGGCATAGAACCGATGTAAGTACGACGGTGACCACGAATCTCAGATTCATCACGCACGCCACCCAGTGCCATACGCACGTATTTACGGTTTACCGCACGGGCAATGGACTGCCCTAGAGAGGTTTTACCAACGCCTGGAGGCCCTACTAGACAAAGTACTGGACCTTTCACTTTCTTAACGCGCTGCTGTACCGCTAAGAACTCAAGAATGCGGTCTTTCACGTCTTGTAGGCCGTAATGATCTTCGTTAAGCACTTTTTCCGCGTAAGCCAAGTCATTACGTACTTTAGAGCGTTTATTCCAAGGTAGAGAAACCAACCAATCAATGTAGCCACGTACCACGGTCGCTTCCGCTGACATGGGCGACATCATTTTTAATTTCTTAAGTTCAGCTTCAGCCTTTTCAGTAGCTTCTTGAGACATCTTCGCTTCGGTGATTTTCTCTTGCAGAATGTCCAGCTCATTGCTGCCTTCATCCATATCACCAAGCTCTTTTTGAATGGCTTTCATTTGCTCATTCAAGTAGTACTCGCGCTGGCTCTTTTCCATTTGCTTTTTAACACGGCTACGAATGCTTTTCTCAAGATGAGCGATATCCAGCTCGCCATCCATTAAGCCCATTAGATGCTCGCCACGCTCAATCAAGGAACTTAATTCCAAGGCACGCTGCTTATCTTCCAGCTTAAGGCTCATATGACCTGCGATGGAGTCGATCAACTTAGACAAGTCATCGATCGATTTCAGTGACGTGACGACTTCACTCGGGATACGCTTACTACCCGCAACGTATTCATCAAGCTGCTTGATTAGGGCATTGCGAATCGCTGGATACTCCGACTCATCGTCTTCTACTTCAGCAAGCGGCTCAATCGTCGCGGACACCCACTCGTCGCCCTCTTCCATTGACAGCAGCTCAGCACGGTATTGACCTTCCACCAGCACTTTAACCGTACCATCTGGAAGACGTAGCAATTGAATCACTTTGGCTACCGTACCGATCGTGTATAGATCATCCTGCTTAGGGTCGTCCTTAGAGGCATCTTGCTGCGCCACAAGGAACACCAGCTTGTCGCCATCCATTGCCGACTCTAGTGCAGCAATCGACTTTTTACGGCCAACAAACAATGGCAGCACCATATGCGGGTACACGACAACATCGCGTAGCGGCAACATAGGTAAGAATTTAGAATCAGACATATTTACTTCCAACTGAACATCAACGTACGCAACGTCAATGTGTGACTTAACTTCGATATTTAAGAGATAAGGTCAGCGGGGTAAAAATGCAAGCGTTGGAAGAGGAATTAAAAGAAAAAGAGAAGATTAGAGCCAGATTTCGCTTACGAACTAGAGTCGCAAGCGAAATCTGTATAGAAATTAACCATTTGAGGCGTCTTTCTGCTCACTTTCAAGCACCATTAATGGCGTTGAATCACCACGGATAGACGATGCATCCATCACCACCTTGGCAACATCAGTACGGTTTGGAAGATCGTACATAGACTCCAACAAAGCGGACTCAAGAATACTACGTAGACCACGAGCACCTGTCTTACGCTCTAGCGCCAAATGTGCCGCTTCACGCAATGCTTCTTCAGTGAACTCAAGCTCAACACCTTCAAGTTCAAATAGATGTTGATATTGCTTGGTAAGAGCATTTTTAGGCTGACTCAAGATCGTCATCAAGGCTTCTTCGTCTAGCTCAGACAAGGTCGCCACGACCGGCAAACGGCCCACGAACTCAGGAATCAAACCAAACTTCACTAAGTCTTCGGTTTCCACCTGGTGGATCGACTCAGAGAACGAACGGTTTTCTTCTTTGCTCTTCACAGTAGCCTTGAAGCCAATACTGCTTTTCTCAGTACGATCGCTGATAACACGATCCAAACCAGAGAACGCACCACCACAGATAAACAGGATGTTCGAAGTATCCACTTGCACAAACTCTTGCTGTGGATGCTTACGACCACCTTGTGGTGGAACCGATGCAACAGTACCTTCGATCAGTTTCAATAGCGCCTGCTGAACACCCTCACCCGACACATCACGTGTGATCGATGGGTTATCAGACTTACGTGAAATCTTATCGATCTCATCAATATAGACAATACCGCGCTGCGCTTTCTCTACGTCGTAATCACAGTTTTGCAATAGCTTCTGGATGATGTTTTCAACGTCTTCACCCACGTAACCCGCTTCTGTCAGCGTAGTTGCATCGGCAATCGTGAATGGCACATCCAATACTCGAGCCAAGGTTTGCGCAAGCAATGTCTTACCGCTACCAGTAGGACCAATTAGCAAGATATTACTCTTACCCAATTCGATATCTTTGTTTGCCAATCCCTGATGACGTAGGCGCTTGTAGTGGTTGTAAACCGCTACCGCTAACACCTTCTTCGCTCGATCTTGACCAATAACATAATCATCTAGGGCTGCAGATAACTTCGATGGCGTTGGCAATTCATCTTTTGCCTCGGTCTCACCGTCACCTTGTAACAGCTCTTGAGTAATGATGTTGTTGCACAAGTCAACACACTCATTACAGATGTATACCGAAGGGCCGGCAATTAATTTTTTAACCTCGTCCTGACTCTTTCCACAGAAAGAACAGTACAGCAAACGATCTGAGTGATCGCCGCGGCTATATTTATCATCAGACATTAAAGTCCACCCTTTTTATACTTCGCGTTTCTCTAGAATATCGTCAATCAAACCGTACTCTTTAGCCATTTGCGGGTTCATAAAGTTGTCACGGTCTGTGTCTTCTGCAACTTTTTCAATCGGCTGACCAGTGTGGTGCGCGATGATTTCGTTTAGACGATGTTTAATACTCAAAATTTCGCGAGTGTGAATTTCGATATCAGAAGCCTGACCTTGGTAACCACCAAGTGGCTGGTGAATCATGACACGAGAGTTAGGAAGACAGTAACGCTTGCCTGCCGCACCTGCCGTCAATAGCAATGCACCCATACTCGCCGCCTGACCGATACACATAGTGCTCACGTCCGGCTTAATGAACTGCATTGTATCATAAATAGACATACCCGCTGTAACAGAGCCACCTGGAGAGTTGATGTATAGGTGGATGTCTTTATCTGGGTTTTCAGATTCCAAGAACAACAACTGGGCAACCACTAGGTTAGCCATGTGATCTTCAACTTGGCCCACCAAAAAGATGACGCGCTCTTTTAGTAGACGTGAATAAATATCGAAAGACCTTTCACCACGAGCAGTTTGCTCAATAACCATTGGCACTAGGCCATTACTTGTAATCGCGACTGGGCCAGTTGTCGGGGTCATTAATTTCATATTCTATTCCTTAAAACGAAAAAGCCGGTATAGCTTGCGCTATACCGGCCCGTGAGAATTATAAGCTAAGCTTATGCTTCTTCAGTCTCTTCTGCTTCTGCAGCTTGAGCTTCTGGCTTAATAGCGTCTTCGTAACCTAGAGTTACTTCAGTAATTTTCGCGCTTTCTAGCAGTTTATCAACAACTTGCTCTTCAAGTACAGCAGATTGCACTTGTGCTAGTTGTTCTTTGTTCTTCAAGTAGAATTCAACTACTTGTTGTGGCTCTTGGTAAGCTTGCGCCATGTCTTCCAAGAATGCACGAACGCGCTCTTCTTCTACTTTAAGTTCGTTCTTTTGGATCACTTCAGAGATCAAAAGACCTAGTGCAGCACGTTTCTTAGCTTCTTCAGAGAATAGCTCTGCTGGAAGTTGAGAAGCGTCGAAGCCTTGCATGCCGCCGAATTGACGAGCTGCTTGCTGACGTAGACCGTCAACTTCTTGATCAACCAATGCCGCTGGAACATCAACTGGGTTAAGCGCTAGAAGCTGATCGAATAGAGAGTTTTTAAGCTTAGCTTTAACTGCTTGGCTTAGTTCACGCTCCATGTTCTTTTGCACTTCTGCACGTAGAGTTGCTAGGTCAGCATTTTCTAGACCGAATTTGCCAGCGAACTCATCGTTTAGCTCAGGAAGTACTTGCTCAGCCACTTCGTGTGCGAAGATTTTGAAAGAAGCTTCTTTGCCCGCTAGGTGTTCAGCTTGGTAGCTTTCTGGGAAAGATACAGAGATAGTACGCTCTTCACCTGCTTTGATGCCTACGATGCCAGTTTCAAAACCTGGGATCATAGTGTTAGAACCTAGAACTAGCTTGTGACCGTTCGCAGCACCGCCGTCAAACGCTTCGTCGCCTAGGAAGCCAACGAAATCGATTGTTACTTGGTCGCCGTCTTGCGCTTCACGCTCAACTGCAGACCATTCAGCGTTTTGCTTACGTAGTGTTTCTAGCATGGTATCAACGTCTGCTTCTGTAACTTCAGAAACAACGCGAGTTACTTCGATTTTAGAAGCGTCTGCAAGTTCAATCGTTGGGTAAACTTCAACTTTAGCAACGAATTCAAGATCCGCACCTTCAGCGATGTTTTTAGGTTCGATTGATGGCATGCCAGCTGGTTGGATTGATTCAGCTTGGATAGCTTCAACGTAAGCGTCACGCATAACTTGCTCAAGCGCTTCCATACGGATGCTTTGGCCGAAACGTTTTTTAACAACACTTACTGGCACTTTGCCTTTACGGAAACCGTCGATACGTACTGTCTTAGCTGTTTTAGCTACTTCAGCGTTAACTTTATCATCGATACGTGCAGCAGGAACGCTAATAGTAAGAACGCGTTCGATTGGAGACGTTGTCTCTACAGAAACTTGCATAAAACTTCCTCTTGGGAACGTGCTTTATTTGTTGACGCCGCCGCGAAGAATCACGACTTACTTTAAAGCTCAGTCAACAAGACCAAAAAATTCAATTAAAGCAATGTAATGGCACGCCTGGAGGGATTCGAACCCCCGACCATCCCCTTAGAAGGGGGATGCTCTATCCAACTGAGCTACAGGCGCAGATACTACATCACAAATAGTGACGCGCTATTATAGGGAAGGAATATAAATCGTCAACTCAAAGACATAAAAAAGCCCAGCAGAGCTGGGCTAAAAGATAATATATGACTTTTCGTCACCAAGGAACCGAGAAACTCTCTAAGCTATGCCCTAGTCACTCAACAGTACAAATATCACAAAAGGAACGAAGCAGATACTAGTGCTCACCAAGGGCATTTGCAACCAAAATGGGTCACTTTTGACTATCTTGCACTATAGATGTGCACTTACCACAATCCTTACACAATGGCCTGTTTTGCCGTTTACCGATACACTATAGCTATAGACGTAAATGGACCTTCGTATGCATACCAAAGCTGTAAAAAATATCGCCTCACAAACCTATCAACTGGTTCGACTGGTTGTTAATAGAGCCATTCGCTATCAGGTTTCTCTGCGTGCCGCCCACTTAACACTCGCCACTTTATTAGCGGCCGTTCCCATTATTACCATCGTATTTGGCATCTTGCGCCTTACACCTGCCATGGTGTCAATTCAAGATTCCTTGGTTGCCTATGTTGAAACACATCTAGCGCCAGGCAGTAGTAGCACCGTGATCCCCTACATGCTGTCCTTTTCGGAGCAGACTAAAAACCTACCCGCTGCCGGGATCGCCATGCTCATTCTGACAGCACTTTTGCTATTAAATAGCTTCGAGGCGTCGGTTCAGGCCATTTGGCAGGTGAAACAGAAACGTAATATCCGTGAACGCTTGTTAACGTATTGGGCCATTCTAACGCTTGGCCCCATTATGCTTGCGGTGGTCATGAGTCTGTACGGCACGCTTTTGTCATACCAAATCACTGGCGACTACATCCCTGAGTTTCTAAAGGGCATTTTCGAGCTAGGTAGCTATGCCCTGTATTTTCTAATGCTATTTACCATTAATTTTTTAACTCCCAATGCTGACGTTAAACTAAGACCCACCGCCATTGCTGCGTTAATTGGCGCCATTTCAATCGCCGTACTGAATTCTATTTTCGCCAACTTCGCGCAATTCTTTGCCAGCTATAAAATTGTTTATGGGGCGTTTGCCGCATTACCAACACTATTAGTCTGGCTACAGGCAAGCTGGCTAATTATCTTGCTAACCGTCAGCTTAAACGCAACACTCCATAAATTGGATCGCGTTAAAGAGCACACTAAGTTAGAATGATCGGTCAAACTTTTACACAAACTCGAATTTAGCCCATGCATAACATCGACGAACTAAACTCAATACTAAACGAGGCTGACTGCCTAGTTTCTGAAGCACAGCTTAACCAAGCTCTGGATAAAATGGCGCAACAAATCACCGATGACTTGGCCGACAAACAGCCGATCGTTATCTGTGTCATGAATGGTGGCTTGCTTCCCACTGGCGCTCTACTGCAACGACTACAATTTCCACTAGAGTTGGACTACGTGCACGCCAGCCGCTATGGCATGAACACCAGTGGCAGTGAGCTAAACTGGACTCGCTACCCACAAACTGACTTCAAAGGTCGCGATATTTTGATTGTTGACGACATCTTTGACCAAGGCCATACAGTAGAAGCCATCATTAAGTGGTTTGAAGAGAACGGCGCAAGCAATGTTTATTCAGCGACCGTGATTAATAAATTGCACGATCGTAAAGTCGAAATGCGCCCAGACTACATTGGCCTAGATATCGAAGACCGTTTCTTATTCGGCTATGGCATGGATTACCAAGGTTACTTCCGTAACCTACAAGGCATCTATGCGGTGAAAGGCAAATAACCACATCTGAACCTAACGAAAACAAAAAAGGCGCCCATATTCGGCGCCTTTTTCATGCATGATCAAATACCGCTTAGAACACTCGGTTAAAACCGTTCAATGCTGCCACACGGTAGGCTTCCGCCATCGTTGGGTAGTTGAACGTGGTATTCAAGAAGTACTTCAAGCTATTCAACTCACCTGGCTGCTTCATGATTGCCTGACCGATGTGCACGATCTCTGACGCTTGGTCACCAAAACAGTGAATACCAAGAATCTCTAACGTTTCACGGTGAAACAGCAACTTCAGCATCCCCACTGCTTCGCCAGTGATTTGTGCTCGGGCAGTGTTTTTAAAGAAAGCGCGTCCCACTTCGTAAGGAACTTTCTCAGCCGTTAGCTCTGCTTCTGTCTTACCGATCGATGAAATCTCAGGAATGGTGTAGATACCTGTTGGTACTTCAGAGATGAAATGACCACCTTCAAGACCCAACATATTGGCTGCAACAGAACGACCTTGGTCGTAGGCGGCACTGGCAAGACTTGGCCATCCGATCACATCACCCGCAGCGTAAACGTTTTCTACCGCTGTTTGGTACGTATCATTCACTGCCAACTGACCACGAGAGTTCGTCTCAAGGCCAATGTTTTCAAGACCCAGTTTCTCTGTATTACCGGAACGGCCATTACAGAACAACAAAGCATCTGCGCGCAGCTTCTTGCCCGAAGACATGGTTACCGTTACGTCACGATCCGAGCCTTCAACTTTCTCGAATGTTTCGTTGTGGCGAATCAAGATACCGCCATCACGCAAGTGGTAACTCAAAGCATCGGTGATCTCATCATCCAAGAAACTTAGCAGCTTCTTACCTGGGTTGATCAGCTCAACGCGCACACCTAGGCCACAGAAGATGGATGCGTATTCGCAACCGATTACGCCGGCACCGTAAATAATCAAAGAACGCGGCGTATGGCTTAAGGTTAGGATACTGTCAGAACAGTAAATACGCGGGTGCGTAAAGTCGATATTGGCCGGATGGTATGGACGCGAACCCGTAGCAATGACTACTTTGTCTGCCACCAACTCTTCTGGGCCTTTTTCGTAGGTATTTACTTCAATGGTATGGGCATCTTTGAAACGACCGCGACCAAAGTAAACATCAATACGATTGCGAGCGTAGTATTCTGTACGCCCTAATACCTGCTTATCAATCACACGGTTAGCGCGATCCAACACTTTCGGAAACGAGAACCAACGCGGCTCACCGATATCACGGAACATGGGGTTAGTGTTGAATGCAATAATTTCCTTTACCGCGTGACGTAGAGCTTTTGAGGGAATGGTACCTAAATGGGTACAGCTACCACCAACCCGCGGACTAGCTTCGATGACTGCAACTCGTTTGCCTGCCTTGGCTGCATTCATCGCAGCCCCCTCCCCTGCAGGACCGGTACCAAGCACCACGACATCATAATGTCTAGTCGTCATAAGATTTTATTACCTCATCTATTTTGTAGCGTCATAAAACTGTTCGTCTGAGACTTTAGCAGCACGTGCTTTTTTTGTTTCCTTTTCGCACTTTCCTTTGTCGCCGCCACAAATATCACAAGCAACCTCCATACCTAGGGCACTCATACCACCACAAGATCCAGAAATCGGCTTACGCCCCATTAGAACACCTACAGCCATGGCAACCACCACGGCGATCATTAATACAAAAGCTATAAGAATCGTTGACATAATTTACCTCTCATCAGCTTAGTTAGATAAGTAAGGCTGGAAGGCTTCGGAGTACTGCTCCACGAAACCTAAGTCTTCTTTCACCAACATGTACGCTGCAATATCATTGTCTTGTGCAAATTTAAGGCCCGCTTCAGGACCTAACACGGTAATAGCGGTTGCCAAACCGTCTGCACGGGTAGTATTGGAATCAATCACTGTCACGGACACCAAACGATGCGTAATAGGCTTGCCAGTGGTTGGATCGATCGTGTGCGAGTAACGCACACCATTTTCTTCAAAATAATTACGGTAATCACCAGAGGTCGCGATGGCCACATCATTCGCCTTGATCACGCGCTCAGCAACATTATGACCACCCGCTGGACTCTCAATACCGACCACCCAATTACTACCATCTAGCTTGCGGCCAGACGCAGCAATCTCACCACCCACCTCTACAAGGTAGTTGCTGATGCCCGCTTGTTTCAAGGCACGTGCCACTTGATCTACACCATAGCCTTTGGCAATGGAAGAAAGGTCCACGTATACATCACGGGATTTAGTCAGCTCATTACCGTCCAGCTTCACATAGTGGTAGCCCACTTGCTCCTGGGCCGCTGCAATATCCGCATCTGACGGCACTTGGTCGTTGTGCTTACCTGGGCCAAAGCCCCATAGATTAACCAGTGGTCCTACTGTGACATCATATTTGCCACCCGTTAGTTCACTGATTTTCAGCGCCTCGCCCAACACATACACCATATCATCGGATACGGTGACACTCGTGCCGGCCGGCTGCTTATTGAATTCTGAAAGTTCTGAAGCTGGATCGTAAGTCGACATTAGCTTGTTGACGTGCAGCAACACAGTGTCCACTTCAGATTTTAGCTGTTCAAGCTTTGGCGCATCCGCCGTTGTGGTGTACTTAACCGTATAAGTCGTGCCCATGGTTGGGCCAGAGAAGCTAACGAGCTCAGGAGTAAATGAAACTGCTTTAAACAAAATGGTGACTAAAACAACCGCCACTAAAGCCAGCAATAATTTGTTTTTCATAGGTACCCAACAGATTTTTGAGGAAAGAAAAACAAAGACCCACCGAACTGGTGGGTCTGTGTTTCATTCAGTGCTAGCCACCAAAGTCGTCAAGAAGGATGTTCTCTTTCTCAACGCCTAAGTCTTCTAGCATTTTGATGACAGACGCGTTCATCATTGGAGGTCCACACATGTAGAACTCACAATCTTCTGGTGCTGGGTGATTCTTCAAGTAGTTTTCAAACAACACGTTGTGGATGAAGCCAGTCTTACCTTCCCAGTTATCTTCTGGTTGTGGATCAGACAAAGCTAGATGCCATTCAAAGTTGTCATTTTCTGCTTGCAGTTGATCGTATTCTTCTGTGTAGAAGGCTTCACGCAAACTACGTGCACCGTACCAGAAAGACATCTTACGCTTAGAGTGTAGACGTTTTAGCTGGTCGAAAATGTGCGAACGCATTGGCGCCATACCCGCACCACCACCGATGAAGACCATTTCAGCATCAGTGTCTTTAGCGAAGAATTCACCAAATGGACCGTATACTTTGATCTTATCACCTGGTTTCAGGCTGAATACGTAAGAAGACATCTGACCTGGTGGCACATCGTCTTTACCCGGTGGCGGTGAAGCGATACGGATGTTGAATTTCACAACGCCCTTCTCTTCTGGGTAGTTCGCCATTGAGTAAGCACGGATGATCGGCTCGTCCACTTTAGAAACGAATTTCCAAAGGTTAAAGTGATCCCAGTCGCCACGGTATTCAGGTTGAATATCGAAGTCTTTGTAGTGCACAGTGTGCGCTGGCGCTTCAAGCTGCACGTAACCACCGGCACGGAAGTTAACGTGTTCACCTTCAGGTAGACGCAGTGTCAGCTCTTTGATAAAGGTAGCAACGTTCGGGTTAGACTCAACCGTACATTCCCAAGCCTTAACACCAAATACTTCTTCCGGTACTTCTACGTCCATGTCTTGCTTCACAGCAACCTGACATGAAAGACGGTAGCCTTCTTTCTCATCACGACGAGTAAAGTGAGATTGCTCTGTTGACAGCATAGAGCCACCACCAGACAAAACCTTACATTTACACTGTGCACAGGTACCGCCACCACCACACGCTGATGATAGGAAGATACCGCTGTTTGCTAGGGTTTGTAGAAGCTTGCCACCAGCAGGTGCCGTTACTTCTTTTTCCCCATTAATACGGATTGTTACGTCACCACTACTTACTAGGCGGGCGCGAGCGAACAAGATAATCGCTACTAACGCCAGCACGATAGCGGTAAACATCACAACACCTAGAATAATTGTATCTAAGTCCATGCTCGTTTAACCTTTTTTCTTGGTTGTCTTACTGTGCAGCGATTAAAGCTGCACACCAGAAAATGACATGAAGCCCAAGCTCATCAGACCAACGGTGATGAACGTAATACCTAGACCACGAAGACCCGCAGGCACGTCTGAGTATTTTAGCTTCTCACGGATACCAGCAAGGGCCGCAATCGCAAGCGCCCAACCAATACCTGCACCAACACCGTAAACCAAACTTTCAGAGAAGTTGTAATCACGTTCAACCATGAACAATGACGCACCCATGATGGCACAGTTTACAGTGATCAGTGGCAAGAACACGCCCAGTGCGTTGTATAGCGCAGGCATGTACTTATCCAAGATCATTTCCAAAATTTGTACGATCGCTGCAATAACACCGATGTAGCTCAACAGACCCAAGAAACTAAGGTCAACATTTGGCAGACCTGCCCAATCCATCGCACCTTCTTTCAGAAGGTTTTGGTATAGCAGGTTGTTCACAGGAACTGTTACCGCCAATACGATAACTACGGCAATACCAAGACCGATGGCTGTTTCCACTTTCTTAGACAGTGCTAGGAAAGTACACATACCAAGGAAGAAGGCCAATGCCATGTTTTCGACGAAAACTGCCTTAATAAAAAGACTAATTAGGTGTTCCATTTATAGGGCCTCCTGCGAACGAGAGTTTTTAGCGATCTTGAACTCTGGCTCTTCAACTTGCTCTTTCTTGTAAGAACGTAGTGCCCAGATAACTAGACCGATTACGAAGAAAGCACTTGGTGGAAGAAGCATCAAACCGTTTGGCTGGTACCAGCCACCGTTTTGAACCGTCTCGAATACAGGAACACCAAATAGTTTGCCCGCACCTAGAAGCTCACGGAAGAAACCAACCACCATCAGCATCGCGCTGTAACCTAGACCGTTACCGATACCATCTAGGAAGCTCATTGCTGGGCCATTTTTCATGGCGTAGGCTTCAGCACGACCCATTACGATACAGTTAGTAATGATCAGACCAACGAATACCGAAAGCTGCTTACTGATTTCGAAAGCAAACGCTTTAAGTACCTGATCCACCACAATTACCAACGAGGCAATGATGATCATCTGAACGATGATACGAATGCTGTTTGGAATGTGGGCACGAATAATCGCGATAAAAAAGTTAGAGAACGCAGTTACAAGCGTTAGGGCAATCGCCATAACCAAACTTACGCTTAAGCTACTTGTTACCGCTAGAGCAGAACAGATACCTAGGATCTGTAGTGCAATTGGGTTATTCGCGAGAATCGGTCCAAAGAGGACTTTTTTCACTTCAGACATGCTTACACTCCTTCACTACGCAGCTTGGCAAGGAAAGGACCGAAGCCATCTTCACCCAACCAGTAATGAACCAAGTTCGTTACACCGCGGCTTGTCAAAGTCGCACCAGAAAGACCATCTACTTTATGAGACGCTTGCGGATCGTTGGCATCAACAGAACCTTTCACTAGGCCAAGAACAGCCTCGCCTTGCTCATTGTAAACTTCTTTACCTTCCCAAAGCGCCTTCCAAGCTGGGTTGTCAACTTCTCCACCTAGCCCAGGGGTTTCGGCTTGCTGGTAGAAACCAAAGCCAACCACTGTTGAGAAATCGCCTTCAAGCGCCATGAAACCGTACATAGTTGACCATAGGCCGTAACCGTGAACAGGCAGAATGATACGCGCTTTTGCATTGTCGTCTTTTACCACGTAAACCGTTGCAAAATTCGCACGACGCTTAATGCTAGCAGGGTCTTTGTCACCGCTTAGGGCAACTGACAGTGCAGGATCTTTTGACGCCGCTTGCTGGTTGTACGAGTCAACAGACACGCCCGCTGCTGCAAGCTCTTCGTCCGTTGCAAAACGACCTTCAGCAACATTTACCAAACGCTTTTCAACGTTTGCGAATACCGCGTCAACATTTTCGCCAGGCTGAAGCATTTGCGCAGCCGCAAGGATGTTACGCTTACGGTCAAGATCTTTGTTAGCTTGCTGAATTGGCTTAAGACCAACTGCGGCACCCGCAACAAAGATTGAACACACCAAACAAAGTGCTACGGCAACAATGATGGTTTTTTTGATGCTATCGTTACTGCTAGCCATTGCGAGCAATCCTCCGTTTGATGTTTGCTTGCACTACGAAGTGGTCGATGAACGGAGCAAACAAGTTAGCGAACAAGATTGCCAACATCATACCTTCTGGGTAAGCCGGGTTAACCACACGGATCAAGACGACCATGACACCGATTAGGGCACCGTAGAACCACTTACCACGGTTCGTCATAGACGCTGATACTGGGTCAGTCGCCATGTACATCATACCGAAGGCAAAACCACCAATAACTAGGTGCCAGTACCAAGTTGTTGCAAACATTGGGTTGGTATCAGAACCAATGGCATTAAATAGTAGCGATGTTGCCACCATACCTACCATGACACCCGCAACGATACGCCAAGAAGCGATCTTCATGATCAATAACGCACCACCGCCAATCAGGATTGCAAGGGTAGAAGTCTCACCCATAGAACCTTGAATGAAGCCGAAGAACGCATCAGACCATGAAACAGAAAGTGCCTCTACGCCACCTGCAGCCATTTGGCTCAATGCAGTCGCACCAGAGAAACCATCTACCGCTGTCCATACTGCGTCACCCGACATTGAAGCTGGGTAAGCGAAGAATAGGAACGCACGGCCAGCAAGCGCTGGGTTAAGGAAGTTTTTACCTGTACCACCAAACACTTCTTTACCAAGCACCACACCAAAGGTGATACCTAGCGCAACTTGCCATAGTGGAATCGTTGCTGGAAGAGTTAGCGCGAACAGGATAGAGGTAACGAAGAAACCTTCGTTGACTTCATGCTTACGCACAGCGGCGAACAATACTTCCCAGAAACCACCGACAACGAAAGTCGTTAGGTAAACTGGCAAGAAGTACATCGCGCCATAAATCATGTTATCCCAGATGCTGTCTACGTTGTACGCAGTCAATGCACCGATAACACCTTGACGCCAAGTGTCAGCCGGAGCCACACCCATTGCGTCCATTGCCATATTAGCTTGGAAGCCGGTGTTGTACATTGCAAAGAACATTGCAGGGAATGTACACAACCACACAAGGATCATGACACGCTTCATATCAACCGCGTCACGTACGTGAGAACCGCCTTTCGTTACACTGCTAGGACGGTAAAGAATGGTATCCACTGCTTCGTAAAGCGCGTACCACTTCTCGTATTTGCCGCCTGAATGAAATTCAGGCTCCATTTTATCTAGAATATTTCTAAGACCCATGGATTAACCCTCTTTCTCAATCGTTGTGAGACAGTCACGCAGAATTGGGCCGTATTCGAACTTACCAGAACAAGAGTATGTCATCAGTGACAAATCTTCTTCATCCAGCTCAAGGCAGCCTAGTTTCTGTGCCTGCTCAGTGTCGCCTACTACCAAAGCGCGCAATAATTGAGTTGGAAGAATATCCAACGGCATCAAACGCTCAAAGTTACCAAGAGGTAGCATAGTACGATCACTACCGTTAGTCGTTGTGGTCATGTTGAACAAAGACTTGCCTGTTAGTTTTGAGATAAACACGTTCAATACAGAGTGTTTTTCAAAACCAGCGCGCAAGTAGTGCATCACTTGACGTTCACGACCTTCAGCAAGCACAACCACTTGAGAATGGTAACGACCTAGGTAAGCGTATGGACCAGTCGCTTTACGACCAGACAACACGGAACCCGAGATAATACGGTTATCACCTTCTAGCAGTTCACCGGCAACCAATTGATTTAGGTCCGCACCAACAACTGTACGTAGCAAACGTGGCTTAGAAACTTGTGGACCGCCAAGGGCGATAACACGAGTCAATTCTAATTGACCGTTTACGAACAGTTCACCAATCGCTACGACGTCTTGGTAATCAACCGACCAAACCGTTTTCTTGTCGCTAACTGGATCTAGGAAATGAATATGCGTGCCAGCCAAACCTGCAGGGTGCTTACCAGAAAACTCTGCTACAACCACATCAGAAGTCGTTGGAATTTTGCTTTCAGGCGCTTTACACAGGAATACTTTGCCTTCTGTCAAACGTGTTAGCACAGTCAAGCCATCAGCGAATGCTTCTGCTTTGTCTGCCAACACAACAGCAGGATCTGCTGCAAGAGGGTTCGTATCGATAGCTGTCACGAAGATTGAGTGAGGAACTGAATCAACTGCAGGAACTTTAGAGAAAGGACGAGTGCGAAGCGCTGTCCATAGACCTGACTCAACAAGGTTTTCTACTACCTTGTTACGGTCTAGAGACTTAAGCTCTGACCCTGAGTACTTTGGAAATTCAACGGCGTCATTACCTTCAACCTTAATGACAACCGACTGTAGCATACGTCGTTCACCGCGATTAATCGCAGCAATGGTACCTGAGGCTGGGGCGGTATACTTTACTCCTTCCGTTTTCTTATCCGTAAAGATAACCTGCCCTTTTTTGACCTTATCACCTTCCGCAACCAACATGGTAGGTTTCATACCATGGTAGTCAGGACCGATGACCGCAACCGATTTCGCGGTTGGAGCATCCTCAATCACCTGATTGGGAGCACCGCTGATCGGCAGATCTAGGCCTTTCGTAATTTTATACATATGTTCTGCCCAACAAAAATTGAACACCAAAGCGTACCTACGCTACTGGACCAAATCCCCTCCGGGAAAGCATTTTGGCCCTCGCCACCTAAAAAGGTAGTTTTATAACGTAATATCACTTCACCGAAAAAACCGTCGTATTATAGAGGTCATTGCCTTCGTTGACTACTCTTGGACGGTTCCTTTACCCATAGTGAATGGGCAAAAATAAAGAAATACTAACTATAAGCGGCGTTTATTTTAGTGATTGCGACTGGAATTTTTGTATTTTTATTACAGAAAGACATGTCTATAAACTTTACTATTTTTTCCCAGCTTGTTTATGCTTCGATGGTTGCGGCAACGAAACTAACGCGACAAAATAGCTTCAAGGCACTTACATACTTTTAGGGACACACGTTATGTCATATGCAGCTCAGATACGTATAAAAGATTTGCGCCTACGTACCTACATTGGCTTTAACGATGAAGAACAAAAGAATTTACAAGACGTCGTCATTAACGCCTTGATCGAATACCCTGCTGAACTGGCCTGCAGCAGCGACGATGTCAGCCATGCAGTCAATTACAAAACTCTTTGTAAACAGATGATTGCCCATGTGGAAAACCACCGTTTTTTACTACTTGAAAGTCTGACTTCACAACTGCTTGAGATCTGCTTAGCACCAGAGCAAGTCAGTTACGCAGAAGTAGAAGTAGACAAACCTCACGCATTGCGTTTTGCCGATTCGGTATCCTTTCGCTTAGCCAAACATAAATCATAATTAGCCTGACCAATGACCACACAACACTCTTTAAATTTTGCCGCGGGTTTTAAAAACTTTCTCGACAGCCACAACCTTAGTCATAAGGCGAAGCACATTGTCGATGTTGCCCAGGCACAAAAAAAACCTTTGCTTTACATTGCCGCCAGCGCTACCGAGCTAAACGAAATAGAAGACAACATTCGCTTTTTCATTGGCGATGACACCCCCGTGCTACGCTTTTCAGACTGGGAAACCCTACCCTACGACAGTTTCTCACCGCACCAAGACATCATCTCAGATCGTTTAAACACCCTAGCGCAGATTCGCGACCTCAGCTCTGGTGTCATTTTAACGACGATTTCCTCGGCGCTAACACGCATTTGCCCAGAAGAGCATATTGACGCACAACGCTTTGAATTAAAGCTGGAACAACGTCTAGCCCAGAAGCAACTGATTGATCGCCTTAGTAATGGCGGCTATTTAAATGTGGAAACCGTGACCACCCATGGTGAATTCGCCGTACGTGGCGCCATCATGGACGTTTACCCTATGGGGGTCGCCAATCCAGTTCGTGTGGAATGGTTTGATGATGAAATCGAATCGATCCGCTGGTTTGACGTGGACTCACAGCGTACCATTGAAAAGGTTAATGAAATCAAAATCCTGCCAGCCCGTGAGATCGCCACGACGCAGCACGGCATTACCGGATTTCGTAAACGTTTTCGTGAACGGTTTGACATCGATCCATTGAGCAGCCCGATCTACCAAGACGTCACCGAAGGCATTATCCCTGGCGGCATTGAGTACTACTTGCCGCTATTTTTTGAGCAAACCGGCACTCTATTTGATTACTTGCGCGGCGAGACATTGATCCTGCGTAATGAGCAAATTAACGAATATGTGGGCGCTACCCTACTCGACTATAAAACGCGCCATGAATCATTGGCCTACGATGTGCAAAGGCCTATCCTAAAGCCCAGTGAACTCTGTTTAGAGGAAGGGGAGTTTTTTGCCAAGCTAAACCTGTTCCCTGGAGTGGTCTTTAAAACCGATCGGGCGCCAGAAGCCGCTTTGCCCGAGCTCACTGCAGAGAATCAAGGCCGCGCTAGTTTTACCAAACTAACGGATTTCTTGGCTCAACAGGCTCAAGCCATTTTATTGGTGGCAGAATCGGCTGGTCGCCGTGAAGCATTGCTTGAGCTTTTACAAGACGCCAAGATCAAACCGAAACAATGTGCCAATTGGCAAGCGTTTGAACAACAAGACTCTGGTGTTTTCATTACCGAAGGCCGACTCTCTCACGGTTTTAAACTGCCGCAGCAAATTGTTATTTCTGAAAGTGATTTGCTTGGTGAACGGGTCACCCAATCCCGTCGCCGCAAAGCCTCCAACATTGACGAAGATGCCATCATTCGCAACCTAACGGAATTGCGTATGGGCGCGCCTGTTGTACACATTGATCATGGTGTTGGACGCTACTTAGGCCTAACCAATTTATCTATAGACGGGCAAGAAACGGAGCTGCTAACCCTTGGTTATGCCAACGACGCCAAGCTGTATGTACCGGTTTCATCGTTACAATTGATTTCACGCTACACTGGTGCCGATGAAGAACATGCGCCTTTGCATAAACTAGGCACAGATAAGTGGAGCACTGCGAAGCAAAAAGCGGCGGAAAAAGCCCGCGATACCGCGGCGGAGCTTTTGGAAATTTACGCTAAACGCGAATCCAAACTGGGTCACGCCTTTGCTTCCCCCGACGAATCCTATAAACAATTCGCCGCCGGCTTCCCATTTGAAGAAACCCCAGACCAACAGCTCGCCATTGATGCTGTGATTCGTGATATGTCTTCTAAGAAAGCGATGGATCGACTGGTGTGTGGTGATGTGGGCTTTGGTAAAACCGAAGTGGCCATGCGCGCGGCCTTCCTTGCCGTACAAGATGGCAAACAGGTCGCCGTATTGGTACCCACTACTCTATTGGCGCAGCAACATTATGATAACTTCTGCGACCGCTTTGCCGACTGGCCTGTGCAAGTAGAATTACTGTCTCGCTTCCGCTCTGGCAAACAAACCAGCGCCGCCATTGAACGCATCAAAGAAGGCACCGCGGACATCATCGTGGGTACCCACAAACTCATCCAAGGGGATATTGATTTTGCCAACCTAGGCCTAGTCATCATCGATGAGGAACACCGTTTTGGTGTGAAGCAAAAAGATCAATTTAAAGCTCTGCGTGCTGAAGTGGATATTTTAACACTCACGGCAACGCCCATCCCACGTACGTTAAATATGTCACTCAGTGGCATTCGCGATCTTTCGATTATTGCTACGCCGCCAGCCAAACGCTTGTCGGTGAAGACCTTCGTTAAGCAAAAAGACACCCATCAAATTCGCGAAGCCATTTTGCGTGAGCTGTACCGTGGTGGTCAGGTGTACTTCTTACACAACGAAGTGCAATCCATTGAAAAAGCTGCCGAAGATCTTAAAGAATTGGTACCAGAAGCACGCGTGATCGTCGGCCATGGCCAGATGCGCGAGCGAGAACTGGAACAGGTAATGGCTGATTTCTACCACAAACGTGCCAATGTTTTGGTTTGTTCAACCATCATTGAAACCGGTATCGACGTGCCTAACGCCAACACCATTATCATTGAGCGTGCTGATAAATTTGGCTTAGCCCAATTACACCAGCTACGTGGTCGCGTGGGTCGCTCACACCACCAAGCGTATGCTTATTTGCTAACCCCTAATGATCGCAAAGTCACGCCAGACGCAGAAAAACGCCTAGAAGCCATCAGCATGGCCGACACACTTGGCGCTGGCTTTACGCTAGCGACCCATGATCTTGAAATTCGTGGTACGGGTGAATTGCTGGGCGAAGGTCAAAGTGGCCATATTGAACACGTAGGCTTCTCCTTGTTTATGGACATGCTCGATCGCGCGGTGAAATCTCTGAAAAATGGCGAATCACCGGACGTGGACATCAGCTCACCACAGCAAACCGACATCAACCTACGTATCCCAGCTCTGATCCCAGAAGATTATCTGGGCGATGTACACATGCGCCTAATGCTGTATAAACGCATCGCCAGCGCCAAAGATGATGAGCAACTGAAAGAATTACAGGTTGAGATGATCGACCGCTTTGGTCTATTGCCAGACGCCACCAAGAACCTCTTCCGCCAGACTGCACTGAAATTTAAAGCGGAAGCACTTGGCATCAATAAGATTGAAGCGAACCAGCATGAAGGTAAGATCTACTTTAAGAGCAACACACCGGTAGATCCGATGAAGTTGATCACCTTAATTCAAACCAAACCCGAACAATTCAAACTGTCGGGCTCGGATACGCTACGATTTATTGCTAATATGCCCAACGCAGATGAGCGTTTTACTCACACACTTAAAACATTGGAACAGTTACATTGAAAACATTTCCACTTTTTATTCTAGGACTACTGTCTAGCGCCTACCTTCAGGCCAGCAGTCTAAACCTAGACAACATTGACCTAAACAAAGCACGTGCCTACCAAGCCTACGTGATGACGTTTGAATGGCCAAAAAATGTCAGCTCAGAAGACGTTGAGTACAAAGATCTCTTTTCTTTAGAGGGCATTAACCGCTTTGGTTCAAGTGGCAATAACAGCGCTCCCAGCGGCGTTTCGAATCCATTTGCTAAGTTCCAACGCACACTGAATAGCCGCACCCATGTGTTGAGCAATAATTCATGGACCCTGATCTTCCCAGATACAGGCACGTCAATTTCACATCGCATTCAAAGCAGTGATCAGGAAAATGGCTATGCCACCTTTACCGGACAAGTCACTTTTACGCTAAATCGCTATTTGGAAAGCAACTTACGCTACCAGCATTACTTGTTTGGCCATCCCGCTGTGGCTCAAGAAACGGCTCAGTCGGCGACTGCGACACCATACGGCAGCGCAAACACAACGCTAGTGACACAAGAAACTTACCCCTTGCAACAGGCAAACTGGGACGGTCCGACTCAAGTATTGTCACTACAGTTTCGCAATAAAACCGCGAGCCAAAAGCTAAACTATGTGGATCACCCAGTGATTGGTACCTTAATTTACTTTGAGCCACTGGATTTAGAGCAAGCCATCGACCTGGCTTCACAACGCTAAGCCCGCTCGACATAAGACAAAAAATCCCGCTTGATGCGGGATTTTTTTGGTGAAGAGATTAGAAGCCGCGATGATTGAGCACTTTAGACAGCCAACCGGTCGCCTTTTGCTCCACGGCGGATAACACACCCAATCCCAGTCGCTCCGTTAATGCCTTCGGCTCACGGAAGCTCACCTGCAACACATCGAAATCGTGGTAATACTGCTCTAGGTAAGTATCACTGGTCATGATTTTATCGGCCAATTTATTCTCAATCGCCTCAGAACCATACCAGGTTTCGCCCGTTGCAATCGCTTCAATGTCTAATACAGGACGATTCTGGGATACGAAACGCTTAAACAGATCGTGAGTGTCTTCTAGATCTTGTTTAAATTTCTCACGGCCTTCTTCTGTGTTTTCCCCCAGCATAGTCAAAGTACGCTTGTACTTGCCTGCGGTATGCAGCTCCACATCAATGGTATTACGTTCCAATAAACGGTGGATATTTGGTATCTGTGCCACCACACCAATGGAACCCAAGATCGCAAACGGTGCCGCAACAATCTGATCCGCCACACAGGCCATCATGTAACCACCGCTCGCCGCCACCTTATCAACTGTTACTGTCAAAGGAATACCGCGATCACGAATACGCTGCAGTTGAGAAGCAGCTAAGCCGTAGCCATGCACCACACCGCCTGGGCTTTCCAAACGCACCACTACTTCATCATCAGTGGTTGCCACACTCAATACCGCAGTGATTTCTTCACGTAAAGACTGCACCGCCGAGGCTTTAATGTCCCCATCAAAGTCCAATACATAAATGCGCTTCTTGGTATCCCCCTCTGGAGCACTTTTTTGCAGCGCTTTTTTGTGTTTCTTGTCTTCTTTATGCTGCTTTTTCAGTGTTTTCTTATCGAATAACTGTTTGCTCAGCTCACTTTTCATCGCCTGATAGCCATCATTCAACTTGGTAATTGATAAATGACCGGCTTTACGCTGCTTACTTTTACCACTGGCAATCACGGAAAGGATCAACAGTATGATCAGGGCGATACTTAAAAGGCGTATTAAAAAACCTGCGTAATCCGTTAAAAACTCCAATACAAACTCCTAAACTGCTCTATATTTATGTACATCTCCGGCTCAAGATAATAGAGCCAGTTAGCCATAAGACAACCGATAATTGTCCGTTCGTTGACTTTTTATGTCGCTCTTTTGCATTCATTTACTTAGTATTTCCTCTTTAATATAAGCCAGCGGCAACCACAAAGGAGCGCATTTGAATGAAAGCGTCATTTTCGCAAGCTTTCGGCAATAACTTTTTAGGGTCTTCTCCACTTTGGTATAAGCAAGCCATTATTGCGTTTCTTATCCTCAACCCGATTGTTCTAATGTCCATGGGGCCATTCGTTACTGGCTGGTTATTGATCGTTGAGTTTATCTTTACTTTAGCCATGGCGTTGAAATGCTACCCATTGCAGCCCGGTGGTTTGTTGGCGATTGAAGCGGTATTGCTTGGCCTTACCAGCAGCGAAGGTGTGTACCATGAAGTAGAAGGCAATATCGAAGTCATTCTATTGCTGATGTTTATGGTCGCCGGCATCTACTTTATGAAGGATATGCTGCTGTTTATCTTCAACAAGCTACTGATTCGTATCCGCTCAAAAGTGGCTATTTCCTTAGTGTTTAGTTTCGCGGCTGCGTTGTTGTCCGCTTTTCTTGATGCACTGACCGTAACCGCCGTTTTAATCAGCGTTAGCGTGGGCTTTTATTCGGTGTACCACAAGGTGGCATCAGGCCAATCCAACAACAATGCTCACGATCACAGCGGCGATGATCTGATTTTGCCTGTGAACCAAGAAGATCTAGGACAGTTCCGCGCTTTTCTACGTAGCTTGTTAATGCACGGCGCAGTAGGTACCGCACTGGGTGGTGTCTGCACCTTAGTAGGTGAACCACAAAACCTGTTGATTGCTCACGTAGCGGGCTGGGACTTTGTTGAGTTCTTTGTTCGTATCGCCCCAGTCTCTATGCCGGTACTCGTCATGGGTCTGTTGACGGTGGTCGTGTTGGAAAAAACTAAGTGGTTTGACTACGGTGCTAAACTGCCTGAAAACGTGCGTAATATTTTAAAAAGCTTTGCCGATGAAGAAGCGTTAAAAAGCAATGCTAAGCACAAAGCACAATTGGTGGTACAAGGTATCGTGGCCATCATTTTGGTGTTGTCGTTAGCTTTCCACGTAGCGGAAGTGGGCTTGGTTGGCTTGATGATCATTGTTTTACTGACGTCTATGAATGGCATTACCGAAGAACACCGTATCGGTCATGCCTTTGAGGAAGCACTACCGTTCACAGCGCTACTAGTGGTGTTCTTTAGTGTGGTATCGGTGATTCATACACAACACTTGTTCCAGCCGTTTATCGATATGGTATTGCACTTCCCTCAAGATATGCAGCCAATCATGTTCTTTATCGCCAATGGTCTACTATCTGCCATCAGTGACAACGTGTTTGTGGCAACGGTTTACATCACAGAAATCAAAGCCGCGTTAGACGCTGGGATCATTAGCCGTGAGCACTTTGATCTATTGGCTATTGCGGTGAACACTGGTACCAACTTACCCAGTGTGGCAACCCCTAACGGGCAAGCAGCCTTCCTATTCTTGCTAACCTCTGCGATCGCACCACTGTTGCGTTTGTCTTACGGCAAGATGGTTTGGATGGCATTGCCTTACACCATCGTTTTATCCGTCGTAGGTGGCATTTCGGTCGTTTATCTAGCGATGTAAACTTTCGATCTCGCAATAAAAAACGCCAAGCATGACTGCTTGGCGTTTTTTTAATCTGCTTTCGATAACAGCGTTATTCTGCGGACTCGGCTAACTCTGGATTATCCAGTTTACGCCACAACGACAGACCTGATTTTTTATCAATCAAATCCAAGCGTTCATTATGACTCGCAAGCTCTGTATCGCTCGCTTTCAACACCTTCAAGCGTGGACGATCAGCGGAAATACGACGCACCGCTAAACGGTCTTCTTCACTGTCATCCCCATCACCGCCAAATCCCCCCATGGTGATCTGACCACCGGTCATCAGCAAATAAACGTCGGCTAGGATCTCCGAGTCGAGCAAGGCGCCATGTAGTTCACGATGGGAGTTATCAATACCATAGCGACGACATAGGGCATCTAGGTTGTTTTTCTGCCCTGGGTGTTTGCGACGGGCATACACCAAGCTATCAAACACCGTGCAGATATCGGCTACTTTGGGGAAATTACCCAACATGGAGAACTCATGATCGATAAAGCCCACGTCGAAGGGGGCGTTATGGATAATCAGTTCAGCACCTTTAATGAAGTCGAGAAACTCTTGGGCTACCGCCGCAAATTTTGGCTTGTCCGCCAAAAACTCATTGCTAATACCGTGGACGTTAAACGCCTCTTCTTCGACTTCACGCTCTGGATTGATGTAGACATGAAAGTGGCGATTGGTCAGTTTACGCCCCACCATTTCCACGCAACCGATCTCAATGATACGGTGGCCTTGTTTTGGGTCGATACCCGTCGTTTCTGTATCTAGAACTACCTGTCTCATGCACGCGCTCTCAATTCTTCAATGCCTTGGTTGGCCAGTTCATCAGCGATTTCATTGCCTTCAATGCCGGCATGGCCTTTTACCCAGTGCCATTGTACTTGATGCTTTTGACACATCTCATCCAGTTGCTGCCAAAGATCCTGATTTTTAACCGGTTGCTTTGAAGCGGTTTTCCACCCCTTACGTTTCCAACCCGCCAACCATTCGGTGATACCCTTTTGCACATAGGAAGAGTCGGTGTATAACGCCACCTTGCAAGGTTCTTTTAACGCTTTTAACCCTTCGATCGCGCCCATCAACTCCATACGATTGTTAGTGGTATCCTGCTCGCCACCGCATAATCGTTTTTCATGGGCACCAAAGGTTAACCACGCACCCCAACCGCCAATGCCAGGATTGCCTTTGCATGCGCCGTCGGTATAGAGCGTTACTTCTTTCATTAAACTACTTAATCTCTTTTATGGTCGGTTTCGTTAATGGCGGCACCCGCACCTTGGTGGCTTTCCAACGCGGTTTAAGGGGAATGTACCGTCGCGTCTGTTTCGTCACCGTCATGACATAGACACCACCTAACGGCAGCTTAAGCGCTTTTATGCCTTTGCCAAGCCAATCGCTACGCTGACGCCATTTACTGGATTTAAACGGCATATCGTAATCAATAAACTCAATATTTTCGAGCGTTAATCCCGCTACCTTGAGCCAATCCTCAAGGCGTCGATGGGAAATAAAGCGTGCCGACCACGGCGCTCGAACCCGTTTGGAAAAGGAACGACGAATTCCCCAAAAGCTAAACGGATTAAAACCAATGATGATCAGTTTACCGCTTGGCAACAGAGTTCGCGCCACCTCATACAAATCGCGGTGCGGATCTTCCGACAAGTCCAAGGTGTGATGCAGCACAATGGCATCAATACCATCGGACTCCAACGGCAGTTCACTCATAGAAGCCACTACCGTCGCGTGGCTGGCACCGAGCTCTAACACCGGTGATAAGGCAATGGTTTCGCGAATACGGTGGTTATGAAACGCAAGCTCTCGCAGGGGTGATTGCTGCACCAAATAGTAGCCCACCATATGATCAAGCACTCGCTCGACATGATCATGCTCTTCATTTAGCAAGCGCTGACCCAATTCGGTGTCGTACCAATCTTGGAATAATTGTCTTGATTGGTTATCCAACATACAATGCACTCTTTCGTCATCTGACTGGTCAACAAATAATGGGCCAGTCCATTTATTAATATTTAAACATAACGTTGGGCATATGACATTTTTTCCGTTACCGGCATTTAATGACAACTATATCTGGATCACTAAAGACGACACGCAAAAAACCATATGGGCAGTGGATCCTGGCGACGCCCAAGTCGTTATCGATTACTGCCATAACCAGCAAGTGACCCTAGCAGGGATTCTGATCACTCACCACCACAAAGACCACACAGGTGGCGTTGAGGCACTGAAAGCACAATTTCACTGCCCAGCATACGGGCCAGAATCTTTAAGCCCTGCCTTGGTGACACATCCTTTAAGACAAGGCGATAGCGTAACCGTTCAGCAAACCGAGTTTATGGTGTTAGCAACACCTGGACACACACTGGACCATTTGTGCTACTTCGCAGAACCCGCTGGGCAAAACCCGATCTTGCTCTGTGGCGATACTCTATTCCGTGGCGGCTGTGGCCGACTGTTTGAGGGAACACCGGCGCAAATGCTAAATGCCATGACGCGACTGCGTGAACTTCCGCAACACACACAGGTCTATTGCACCCACGAATACACGCTTGCTAACTACCGCTTTGCGTTAGCCATTGATGGCACCAACCAAGCATTGATTAGCGCGAACAACGAAGCACAAGAACTTCGTGACCAAAATATCCCGACGATACCTTCAAGTATTGCTCTGGAAGTACAAACCAACCCTTTCATGCGTTTTGATTGGCAAGAAGTAGTCGTAGGTGCGGCTGCCCTTCTAAACGAAGAACCCGCGCAAGATTTAATCAATGGATTCGCGCAGATCCGCCGTGCAAAGGATGGCTTTTAGTTGACCTCTATTGGCTAATCCTTAGAATGCAGGCAAATATATAAAAAATGTGAGCAGAATGACTAAACACTTACTCATCGCCCTACTTGCGGGCAGCATCCTTACTGGCTGTCAGTCCATGACTCAACAGCCAGCGGATATTGCTGAAATCGACGCTGAGAACGAGGCCATTGGCGCTCCAGAAGCTGACGCAAACGACGTCGACTTCATTGATACAGTCAAACCTGTTCGCTCAGATGAAGCAAAACTCATTGCTAAGAAAAGCAATGTTAAAATTGACGCAAACCTTCCACCAGAGGACCTATGGGACCGCATTCGTGCCGGTTACAAGTTCGATCTAGAAGTGGACCAGCCGCGCCTTAAGTCGCAGTTGCGTTGGTTTAGTACTCACCTAGCCTACCTTGACCGTGTATCGAAACGTGGCGAGCGCTACCTTCATTACATTGTCGAAGAGCTAGAAAAAGAGAACATGCCACTTGAGATCGCGCTGCTGCCGATTGTAGAAAGTGGCTTTGATCCATTCGGTTACAGCCATGGTCGTGCCTCAGGCCCATGGCAGTTCATTCCCTCTACAGGTCAAATGTATGGCTTAGAGCAGAACTGGTGGATCGATGGTCGTCGTGATATTAAGTTATCGACTCAAGCAGCGATTACTTACCTAAAGCGCCTAAATGAGATGTTTGACGGTGATTGGCTGCATGCCCTAGCTGCTTACAATTCGGGTGAAGGCACAGTGATGCGCGCCATTCGTAAGAATAAGAACGCTGGCGAGCCAACCGATTTCTGGAATCTAGACCTGCCAGCCGAAACTCGTGCATACGTACCTAAACTGCTAGCTTTGGCTAAAATCATGAAAGATCCAGCCAAGTACGATTATGAAACCTATTTCATTGCTAACCAACCTTACTTTGAAGAAGTGAATGTGGGCGGTCAAATCGACCTAGCGCAGGCGGCTGAAATGGCCGATGTTAGCGTGGATGAAATTTATCTACTCAACCCAGCTTACAACCAGTGGGCTACGGCGCCTGATGGCCCGCATAAGCTGTTAGTGCCAATCGACTCAGCAGCTGCGTTTCGTACCAAGCTAGCGCAATTGCCAGCGAAAGAGCGTGTCTCTTGGATTCGTTATACAGTTCAAGCAGGTGATAACCTTGGCGGTGTGGCGCGTGACCACAACACCACGGTGCCAGTACTAAAGGACATCAACAAAATTTCCACTAGCTTTATTCGTGTCGGTCAGCAACTGATGATCCCAGTAGCGGGTCAGAGCGCTGCGAACTACACATTGAGCTCACATCAGCGTTTAGCGAAAAAGCAATCGCGTTCACCCAGCTCAAACCGCATCAAGGTGAATTACACCGTTGAAAGCGGCGACAGCCTTTGGAGCATTGCACAGAAGTACAACACTGACTCAAAAACCCTAGCAAGCTGGAACAGCATGGGCCTTGGCGATCCTCTGCTGCCAGGTAAAAAACTATCGGTTTGGATGAAGCCTGATACCAGCAAGAGTAAGAGCCCTGCTCGCTCAGTGGTGAAACGTGTGGTCTACACCATCCGTTCTGGTGACTCTCTAGCCATGGTGGCGGACAAGTTCAATGTGAGCGTGAATGAGATTCGCAAATGGAACCCTAAGGTGAGTCGCAAGAAATACGTACAACCAGGCGACAAGGTAACACTGTTAGTCAACGTGGTGGGCGGCTAAGCCTTCACTTTCGACAAGCAATAAAAAAGAGGTCAATCGACCTCTTTTTTATTGCTTGAAATAATCAAACGATTATTCGTAGCGGCACAAGTAAGCTGTAGTTTCTGTTACTTTCACGCCGAACTTTTGGTTTGCTTCAACGATAAACGTTTCGCCTTTAGCAAACGTTTTCCACTCAGTTTCACCTGGTAGAAGAATCGTTAGCGAGCCAGACACAACGGTCATGTATTCGCGCTGAGATGTACCGAACTCGTAGTCACCGATGCTCATTACACCAACGGTAGAAGTACCTTCTGCGTTTTCTAGCGCGATAGACTTCACGGCATCATCAAAATAGCTATTTACTTGTAGAGACATAAACACACTCACTGTGGTCAAACACGGCTAGCAAGCTAGCCCACTTTAAAATGGCTGATCGCTCAGCCGTCATTCATTTCTTCAATGATCCATTCTTTAAACGCTGCCATAGCAGGCGTCAAAGCACGTTTCTTTTCAAATACTAAGTAGAAGGAGCGATTGGTATCCAACTGCTTATCAAACAGCACTTGCAGTTGGCCTGAGTCGATCTCTGGAGTCACCAAGCTAATATCCGCCAGCGCAATCCCCAGCCCTTGAGCTGCCGCACCAGCGGTTAAAGAACCACTGGAAAACATCAAACCACGGCGAAACACTTTCGGATCTAGATCGTTTTGCACCAACCAATCATGCCACTCATCACTGCGCTTACTGACGTGCAACAGCGGGTAAAAACGCATGTCTTCCGGCTCATTGATCGGCTGATTCGGCTTAATCAATTTAGGTGAACACACCGGCGCCAAGCGAATTGGACGCAAGTAATGAGCTTCCACCTCCGGCCATTCGCCATTACCGAAATACACCGCCATATCGATTTCTCCAAGGGAAAAATCGATCAAACCCATAGATGAGCGAATCTCAATTTCAATGTCTGGATAACGCGCTTGAAAACGCTCCATACGTGGCATTAACCAGCGCGTGAGGAAAGATGGTGCCACCGCTAGTCTCAACGAGCCCGCATGCTGGGCACTCTTCAAGTCGGCGGTCGCTTGCTCTAGTTGTTGGAAGATTTGCTTGATCGGCTTGATGTAATTCTCGCCGGCCTCGGTGAGCACGACTTTACGCTTGGTACGTCGAAACAGCTCGATGCCTAAAAAGCTCTCAAGTCCTTTAATCTGATGGCTAATCGCCGAAGGCGTGACATTGAGTTCCTGGGCAGCTTTGTTAAAACTTCCATGACGTGCTGCGGACTCAAAACACTTCAACGAATTTAAAGGCGGTAATCTGTTAATAGCTCACACTCCAACACAATAGAAACGCCCTTCACGGGCGTAAACATGATGACCAAAGTCGTCGCTCAGAACCTTTTTACGAATCTGACTGAGTGGTTTTCTTTGGTAAACGAAACGGTTCAAAGCCTTGTTGCTCATTATCGTGGAACACCACTTTCTTACGAGCTGCCGGCTTCTGCTGTGCTTTAGGCGCTTTGTTCTTAGTAGGCGCTTTTTGTTTAGCTTGTTTCTGCGGTGCGCGCTTTTGGCTAATGCCGGTAAAGGTCGGCTCTAACCCAGCAACCGTAGAGATCACAAACGTACGCTTTAAATACTCTTCTACTTCTTTAAAGTTAAACCAATCCTTCGGCCCCACCAAAGAGATCGCATCCCCTTGGAAACCAGCACGACCGGTTCGGCCAGTACGGTGAACAAATTCTTCTGCAGGTTTTGGAATATCAAAGTTAAATACATGGGAAACACTTGCAATATCAAGGCCACGTGACGCCAAATCGGTACTCACCAAGACATTAAATTTACCGCGAGCAAAATCATCCATCACTTTAGAACGGGCGCTTTGGGACATATCACCGTTCAAACTGCCTGTTGTTAGACCCCAGGTCGCTAATAGCTCCGCTAAGCGTACGGTATCTTGCTTAGTCGCGGTAAAGACGATGGCTTGTTTGAAAGTAAGCGTTTCTAAAAAATGCTGAAGTAACGCTTGTTTGTGATCAAGGTGATCACACAAGTAGACATGCTGTTTGATGTCTTGGTGCTCATCTTGACTGTGGCCAATCGCCACACGCACTGGCTCGTACAGCAGTTCTTGCGCCAATTCATTGACTTCCGTGTTATCCAAGGTCGCCGAGAAAAACAGCGTTTGGCGACGACGGTGATTGGCGGCATCATTGATCACACGTAAGTCTGCCGCAAAGCCAAGATCCAGCATACGATCCGCTTCATCTAAGATCAGCATTTCTAAGCCTTCTAGAAACACATGACGTTGTTTCAAGTGATCGGCCATACGACCTGGCGTTGCCACAACGAAATGCGGCTCCTTTTGAAAGCTTTTGTGCTGATCATTAAAGTTCTCGCCACCTAGCACTAGAATAGAGCTGAAGCGAGTACCGGCGATTAAAGTACGCAAAGTAGCGTACACTTGCTTTGCCAACTCACGGGTTGGTACTAAGATCAATACGCGTGGGTCACGCTTAGCCAACGCCTTACGCGTGTACAGGCGATGCACCGCAGGTAAAAGGTACGCTAAGGTTTTCCCTGAGCCCGTTTTCGATGACGCCAAAAGGTCTTTTCCAGCCATCGCCTCTGGAATCGCACGTGCCTGAATTTCAGTCGTGTGCTCAAAGCCAAAGTGGCCAAAAGACTTCATCAGTCGGCTGTCTAAATCAAACTCAGAAAATAACAATCGCTTCACCTTAATACATGTAATTTTTCGGAGTCGTATTATAGCGTAGCGGCTCTCGAATCGGACACCATAAATACGCTACATTTCGTGAAAAGTACCTAACGTATAGGCTTTACCGGCACTGACCAGCTGCACCAGCATGCTTTCTTCAGTCTCAACGACTATGGCTTGCTCGACCAATTGGTAGAAGACATTTCGATGAAAACTTGCCCACATCCCATGGCGCACAGAGGCGTAGGGCAATAACGCATCAGCTCGTTCAAATAATTTAATATCACTATCCACTCCTAAGGTCAGCACATCGTTGGTTTTGGTATAGAATCGCCACAATTGGCGGCCTTGGTCATCGAGACTTTGTTCGTAACGCACAATATGAAACGGAGCGTCTTCGACCTGAATGCGCACCTTTTCCCCAGGCGTCACCAAAAAGTAGTCATCTCCTTCGCGCCATAGAATACGGCTAAACAAGGTGACCATTTTTTCCCGTTCAATCACACCACCTTCATGCACCCAATCACCATTGGCTTTAATGATCAGGTCCATATCGCCACAGTGCTCAGGATGCCAAGTGTCTACTGGTGGGTAGCCATCTGTTTGAGCAATGGGCTCCAAATTGATACGGGACATGAAATATTCCTAATACAGCAAATTAACGACGTTCAACTCAACTACAATATTATTCAAATGAGTATAGAAGATCTTGAATTAGATTCACTGGTACACTAAGCACCATAAACAAATTACATAAAGCTAAGCTTTACATAGAGATTAACGAGCCCCCAAATGACCACTGAACTAGCACGCAAATTTCAAGACCCAAATCGTGGGGTTTACTTTATCGGTACGACACCGCCAAGAAACACCATTGAAGACGACACACAGCTTAACGAAATCGGGCAAAAGCTGCTGGACCGTTTAGGACAAATTGAAGTAGATGGTTTAATCGTATACGACATCCAAGACGAAAGCAGTCGTATTTCAAAACCGCGTCCGTTCCCATACATGCAGACTCATGACCCACTGGATTGGTCAAAACGCCTACAGACGCTAGCGATCAAGCCAGTGATCACTTACAAGAGCGTCTCTTCTCGCAGTGAGGCTGAATTTGATCAGTGGTTGAACTCTGCTTGGGAAGATTACGGTATCCGTGACATCGTGCTGGTGGGCTCACCCTCTTCTGAAGGCAATATTGCGCTACCTCTGAACAAAGCGTACGAAGCCCTACAGAACAATAAGCATGACTTTAACCTAGGTGGTGTCACCATTGCGGAGCGTCATGCAGTGAAAGGCGATGAACACGTTCGCCTGATGAACAAGACCATTGCCGGCTGTGATTTCTTCGTTTCTCAAGCCGTCTACAACCCACAAGCAACGGTTGATATGTTGAGCCAGTACGCGCGCACTTGCCGTGAAAATGGCGAAACACCGAAGCGCGTTATTTTGACCTTCACTCCTTGTGGCAGTGAGCAGACGTTAAGTTTTATGGAATGGTTGGGGATTTCAGTACCAGAGGCGACTAAGTACCGTATTTTGGACGCCGCTAACCCACTGGATGAATCGATTAAAATCTGCCGCTCAGCGTTGGAGCAAATTATTGAAGTGGCTTTGCCGCTAGGTATTCCGTTAGGTCTGAACATTGAGAGCTTGACCAATCGTAAGGAAGAAATCGACGCTTCGATCAATCTTTACAAGCTGCTTAAGGCCACTCTGGACCTTAAGCTGGCGGAACAAAACCTTATCTAATTACGTTCAAATAGAGACAGCTGGGCAATCACCTGCTCAGCTGTAATCTGCTGCATGGCCTTAGGATCATGCACACGGCTTGCCCAAGGTAGCTCACTAACGGACTTGCCATACTCCAATTCAGCACACTGCTCGTAGACACTGACTACCTTATCAAGGTCATTATAAGGGCCTGTTCGCTTCGGATTGGAATGGGCATATAAGCCTACTACAGGTGTTCCTACTAACGTCGCCATATGAGCAGGACCGGTATCTGGACTTAAGACCCATTTAGCACCTTGTAATACCGCTAGCATCTGCGCCAGATTGGTGTGTCCTACTAAATTAAGGACATGCCCCTGCTGTAACTCTGCCGCCAAGGCCTTTTCCTTAGGGCTTGGACCACCGGTCAATACCACCTGTAGCCCCTGAGTCTGGCACCAATGCAGCACCGCAAGATAACCTTCAAGAGTCCAGTTTCGCTCTGGTTTTGAGGCGCTAGGGTTAATCACCACATAGCTAGCAGGCAAACCACTCGGTTTATCTGGTAACGGGAGCTCTAACGGTAAGGAGATATCCGTCACTCCTAGCTTTGCCGTAATGGCGAGAAAAGAATCCAACACATGGGGAGAACGTGGCTCAGCGCCAAATTCGTTAACAAACCAATGCTGCTTTTCACGTGAATAGGCTTTCTTAAAACCGATGCGACGTTTGGCCCGCAGCATCTTAGTTAATAGGCTGGCACGCAATGACCATTGCAAATGCAGCAAGACATCAAACTGAATCCCTGCTAAGGCTTTGCGCAGTGCCAACATGCCTTTGATCCCAGACTTTTTCTCGTAAACGTGAACCGAGACATTCGGTAAAAGCTGTACTAGTTGCGCTTCTACTGGACCAGTGATCCAGGTTATATGTGCCTCAGGAAAGCGTTTTTGCAAGGCGGCTACAACGACCATCGCATGGCATACATCACCAATGGCTGATAAACGAACTACGGCAATTCGATGGATACTGTGTTCCATTTGCTCCCCTGGGGCTGCTTAAAAATTCGATCTATTATAAAATATTCACCGTTCAAAATGGCCTTAAAATCTCGTCATCTCATTCATTTTTTAGATTATTTTCATGCCAAGCATTCACCCTACCGCAAGCAGCGACATTGTTTTTATCAGCCCAAACAACAAAGGGATAACCAAGGATTGGTTCCAGCCTGAGTACTGGCAAGCACAGCATAAATTACTAAGCACCGCCACTGGGCGTGGCACTGTGTGGTTTGTTGACACCCCAAATGGCAACGCCGTTCTGCGTCAATACCGCCGCGGCGGTCTGATTGGTAAGTACAATAAGTTCTCGTTCCTAGTCCAACCTCTGGAGCAAACCCGAGCTTTCAAAGAGCTGGCACTGTTGGAAACCTTACAGAAACTCAAATTACCAGCCCCGATTCCCATGTGTGGCATGGTGCGTCGCGAAGGTCTTTCTTACCAAGCATGGCTGATGACACAGGTGATTCCTAACGCCAAGGACTTGTTTCAAATACTACAAGAAAATACCTTAAACAACGAAATGTGGCGCAACATTGGCCAAACCATTCGCCGTTTTCACAGCCACAATGTCTATCACAGTGATTTGAACTGTCACAACATCATGCTCGATGATCAAGAGCAAGTGTGGCTGATCGACTTTGATAAGTGCGACATACGGGATAATGGCGCCAGCTGGAAAAAGAAAAATCTAGACCGCCTCAAGCGCTCTTTTGAAAAAGAGTTCAAGAAGCAGACTAGATTTGAATACCAACCGCAAGCCTGGCAATGGCTATTAGATGGTTATAACGACGTCTAACGCTTCAACAAAAAGCTTTGGCATAACCAAAGCTTTTTGAATCGTTCAGCTACCCCGTTCTCGTTAGCGATTTTCTAACCGGTTGTAATCCAAAATACCGCTCGATAGAGGCTTCATGACTTTGTTTAGACGGGCCATTTCATCACTGACTTGCCAAAATTGATCACTGGTACGTCGCACACCATAGTCATTTAGCAAAGCACTGTAATCCGCTTCGGTCTTAATCGCTTTTACCGCCGCCACAAATTCAGGCACCTGTTGTTCTGTCATTTTTAACAGTACGTTGGGGTAGTCGCCGATAACACCACGCACTACCATCAAATTATCTTCCTGTGGAGCAATGGTCGACTCTTCGTCCAATAAACTGGTGATATTGTAATGACCACGGTTATGAATAATGGTCGCCAACTCCGCGTCTTGTCCCTCTCGCTCAATCAGCATCATGGCTAACTCTGGAAAAGGGGCGACCGCCTCACCTTTCAGCTGTTGCAAGCTAAGTAGTGCGTCTTGTGTTGCACTATTTAAGCGCGACTGAGCCAACTCATGCTCATGATGTAATACTGGCGCTAGACGCTGTTCAATCAAATCAAGCAACTCGCGCTTATGATCTTCGGTTTTATAGTCGACAGCAGATGCTACATCTACTTGCAGAAGATCACTAAAAATGTAGTTTTTAATGGCTTGGTTGGCATTACGGTACCAATATTCACGCACTGCTAAACGCTCATCACGGGGTAAGAACATCAGAAAATTCATTTCCCCTTCCATGCGCAAGAAGTCCATATACAAGCGTGTCACCAACTGATGGCCCACATTACCGAACACATCAAAGCCCGCCACCAAAAGATAATGAATGCGCTCTAGCAAGGGATAGTCAATCACCCAAGCCGTCTTCGGCTCAGGACCGACTAGCCCCTTTTCCACAGTGGCATTATCAAAATGTCGCATCACAGTCAGTGCCGCATTGCTGTTATGGCCTTCCCCATCCCAAATCATTTCAAGGTTAAACTTCATGCCATTTTTACCCATGGCCTCTAGCAAAGAAGCCTTGGAGGCTAGATAGTTTTTTTGCTTCTCTGAGTACAGTACCCAAGACGAAATCGGTAAAGCATTACTGCTTTGGGACGCAGGCAAGGCCAAAGACTCGGCATTGTTTTCTAGGAAAGAACTACCAATGTTATGCAGTTCTAAGTCAGGGTTCACAAAATACACCCAAAACTGCTCATTGATAACATTAACCGCCACCTGACCACGGCATACTGGCCCCTTGATAAACGCCATAATGGTGTTTTGTGCATGATCTAACAAAAAGCGGTAACGACTATTGGCTGGAATTTGGGCAAACGCTTGAAATGGATTGCTCGCCACCTCAGGCTCGTAGCTGGATAAGCGGTTAACCGAATACTTAGTGTCGTAGAACCATTTTGACCAGCGCGCAAAACGAGCTTCATCCAGCTGCATTGGAATAAAGGTTTTCTGCACACGGCTTTCTGGATCTAACCAAAGTCGGTAATACACACGCTCAACTTTAGGATCATCGTAAGGGCGACGAGTACTGATACGCTCAATCGGCTCGCCAGGGGGCGTACTTGATCGTACTAACTTATAGGTAAAGCGGGCCTTGTCATCAAAATACAAGCTGTATAGGTAAATGTGCTCATAGATATAACGGTTGACCAGTTGCTCTTTAATAGAATCCCCATTAAAGCGTTGCTCCCACTTTCGCACCTCAGCTTTAACAGCGTCTGGCACCTGATTCGTGGCCTGCATGCGCGCACCTTGAACCAGCCACTTAGTCAAAACTTCGTATTCACGATCGCTCAGCTGAGGTAGGCCGTAGGGCATTCCCCAAGTCGAATGGGAGGCTTCAAAACTGCTGTACTCTTCAATTGTTGGACACTGTTGATCACGATTTAGGGAAAAATCGTACTGATCCACTGGCAGGACATCTGTCTCTGCTGGTCCCTGTTGGCGACGTAGTGCAATGGCACGGTATAAGACACTGCCCTGCAAATTGGCGGCAGGACTTTGAGAGCGTTCATTTAGAATGGGGTAAAAGCCCTTATCACGCCACTCCTCAGCGGTACGGGCGTCTTCAAATAAGCGCGTTGGTTCTAGAGCAAGCAGTCGATCCCCTTCGTAAACCATCTCTTTGCTACCGCCACGTTCAATGCCTCCGGGGGCGGTTAACTTGATTTGGCAAGGCGCGTCATAGCAGGCATGACAATTGATACAACGGCTTTCTAAAATGGGCTTTACTTGCGCCTGATAAAAATTATCATGCACAGCACCGCTATGCTTGGTGACAGGCACCTGACGATTTTGGCTGTCAGCTGGGCCAAAGATCTCATCCAAATTATTACTGGCAAATACGGCACAACCGGATAACACCACCAACAGCAATGCTAGCGTCCATCTAGAAAGTTTTCTCATCAATTTATCCAAAATTAATTTATTTAACTCATACGTAAATAGTGTATCGGCTGGTTTATAAAAGCAGGAAATAAAAAAGGGGGAAAAGCATGCTTTTCCCCCTTAGTTTTACATTTTCGTGACGAAGTTAATTGTTTTCTTCGTCCTCGTCATCAAATTCGACCAACTCATAGGCATCTTCGCCCATGTCTTCGTTAGCCAGTAACAGTGCGTCTTCGTAGGCACTGCCGAATTCGATACGAGTAATATCGTACAGATCGTATTCGTAGGTTTCATCGAACCAACGCGCATCTGAACCGATTTCTTCTAGTTCGAAAGTGGTGGCATCCGCACGTAAAACGCGGCCAATCTCACAGCCATCCGCATCGACTTCTTCACGGTGAATCGTCACCAAACCAAATTCTTCACTGATGTCCATTAGCAAGACCGCTAGATCGGTTAGGTCAACTTCTGGATCTTCAATGTCTTCACCACGCAGCTCTAGGACACGTTTTTGAAAGTCATTGAACGGTGCAGGATGCATAAAGTCGCTAATGTCTTCCAGAAACAGAATCTGATAGCCATTCAAGTGTACGCCATCGTCCACCAGCTGCATCAGCACCATTTCTTCGTTTGCCGCGATGATAAATCCATCTGTCCAGTTATCAGGTCCGTCGATTTCTTCGCGGAAGATACGTACCACATTCTTACGCGTTCGGGCTTTTTCCAATTCGATGAGCATAATGGCTCCTAAAGGACATCATTAAAAACAGGTGTTAGTGTAAACCTTGACTACAACGGGAACAACTTATTGCTGAAAATCGTGCCAATTTTCAATCAGATCAATGAGATCATCCAAACCACATTCGGCTTCGACACCGTCGTTTGAGGCTTGGAAGAAACCGCTTTGAGTATCAAACATGGCTTTGATCTCTTCTTCGGCTTGGCTCATATCAATGCGACGTTTGACCGCCACACCCTCTGGGCTGATCACCACGTTAAAAATACCGTGCTTAAACTCGGTCACTTCCTGTTCTTTCTCCGCCAAAGACGCCGCTTGCCAAACACGCTGCACGGTTTCCTTGTTGGTTAAATATTCACTAACCCATTCTGCGATCGCCGCAAACTCTACGTCAGCGAAAACGCGGTAAGCGCCTTCTTCTTGGTCAAATGCAATTTCATAATCCATAGAGCAATACCTCACTCTTTCTCATCACTAACTGGAGCTTTATTTTGATCTTGGCGGTACTCAATGTTTTGCTGTTGCTGACGTTGAGGTACCGCAGCGGCTAGACGAGCTTGTCGAGCTGCTTCTTTTTCTGCTTTGACCTGTTCTACTTTGACCCATTCTTCGGCCACCATTTCTGGGGTTTCCATCACATACGGGCCAATCGCACCACTGCGCACATCGGATAAAAATACCTCTGCCGCCTTGTGCATATCGATCTTACCGCCAGCGCGTAAAGCACCGCGTTTAGAGCCGATAATTTTCAAGGTATCCACCGCATCAACTGGCGCTTCTTTCAATTTGTAACGCGCAATCAAGGCATCGCTGTAATCGGCGATAAAGAACTTCAGTCCCACCACGGCGACATCTTCGTAATCAATCGCGGTATCACGCACTGCGCCGGTCACCGCTAAACGGTAGCTGGCGTCTGGGTTCTCGATTTTTGGCCACAAAATACCAGGCGTATCGAGAATTTGAAAACCATCGTTCACGCGAAGCTTTTGCTGCGATTTAGTCACCGCTGGCTCGTTACCCACTTTAGCCACGCGCTTGCCTAGCAAAGCATTCATTAAGCTAGATTTACCGACGTTTGGAATACCTGCGATCATGGCGCGAATGGGCTTTTCGGCACTGCCGCGGTGTGGCACCAGCTGTTGTACCCAATTAGATAACTTGGCCAGATCCGCTTTATCTTGCGTGCTAAACGGGTACGCTGTGATCTGGTCCGCATCACGCCAATGTTCTAACCAGCGATTAACACGATCCTTATCCGCTAAATCTTTTTTATTCAGCAAACGTAATACTGGCACATCGCCGCGCAGGGTCGTCAGCATTGGGTTCTGACTTGAATCTGGAATACGGGCATCCAAAACCTCGATCACGAGGTCGACTTGAGTCATGACATTCTCGATTTCGCGTCGAGCTTTATTCATGTGCCCAGGGAACCATTGAACGCTCACGTTTTCACCTCTTTCATACCATTCAAAATTTGGCGCGCAGTCTAACACAAAGTTTAGTTCACTATGCTAAAAACTCCGTGGCTGTGACAAAAACGTACCGTCAATCAGTCTGTTAACACCAAAACCGACCAAATTTCCTGCACGATTCTTAAAACTGACCTGTGTCAACACAGCAAAATCCAACCACCCCTATACTGCAAAACATCCAGGAACTACAGCGTATACGACGCGTATGTTCTCTCTGGGTGTTCTCTCGATCGGGCGGCTATCGCCCCTTAGGCCGCAGTGTGCCATCACTGCGGCTTTTCTTTTTTTTAAGCCCCGAAAACTCAAAACCCTTGCTCTACTCTACGTCGTGCTTCTTCTATTACTTCTAGATACAAGATTAAAAATGGCGCCTGCGCCTGTTCTAACAACAGCGGCAACTCGGCAATAAAGGGTTCTAAGTGATGGCCTAACGGCCAACGCCTTTGAATCGAGCGAATCGCCCTCTCCACGCCCCAATCGGTACCCAAGTCCGCTAACCAGTTCTCTTGCTGCAACGAGCTAATCATGTGCTGCAGTCGTTCTGGACAATGGCGCTTATCCCTCGACAATTCGGCGACCGCTTGTCGCGCAAAGTGCTCAAAGGACTGTTCATCGTATTCTGGCCACAAGCGCACCAACCAGTAATCCATCAAAATGTCCTGCACTATCCCCGCGAAACGCCGCCGCCCCGCTCTAGGTAACGTTTTAAACAGCTCGGTTTGCGGATGTGCGTCAACAAAGGTGTCGATGGCTTGATGCAGACGCCAGCCTTGCCAGAGTGCGTTTTGTGTCGGGTCAGGCTGCCAAGGAAAATCCCCGAGCAGGTTTCCGGCGTAGGAAGTTTGCGTTAATTTGGCGATATGGAGATGGGCAATATAATTCACAAGGGGCTCGTTGCACTCTAAGGCGTGCTTTTGACAAATATTTATCGGTTTCCTTTCATCCTATAAATAGTGGCGCCCGTTAAAATTTGCTAGACTGCGTCAAATTTTTCTTAACTGGACACACTCTTGAACGCATCTACCCCTTTGCAGCTGGCTGACACGCTTCCTCCTAAAATGACGCAACTTCTTGCGGACATGGGAATCACCTCTTTTACCCCGATTCAACAACAGGCCTTACCGGATGTGTTAGCGGGCAAAGATCTTATCGCACAAGCGCAAACAGGTAGTGGCAAAACCCTTGCTTTTGCCATTGGCTTGGTGATGCAACTGAACCCACGCTACTTTGGTTGCCAAAGTTTGGTGCTGTGTCCAACACGGGAATTGGCCGATCAGGTGGCCAAAGAAATTCGTAAAGTGGCGCGCTACTTAGAAAACATTAAGGTCCTAACGTTGTGTGGCGGCATGCCATTTGGCCCGCAGATCGCTTCTTTGGAACACGGCGCCCACGTGGTGGTCGGCACCCCTGGCCGCATTATGGAACATCTTCGTAAAGGTCATCTGGATCTGAGTGGTATTAACACCTTGGTGCTGGACGAAGCCGACCGCATGTTAGACATGGGCTTTATCGACAGTATCCGTGACATCGTGGCACTAACACCGAAACAGCGTCAAACCTTGCTGTTCTCAGCAACCTACGGCGACAACATTGCCAGCATCAGCGAAGAATTCCAGCGCCAACCTCGCTTCGTTAAAATCGAAGTGGAAGAAGCGACCCGTCCGAACATTGATCAATACTTCGTGCGTGCCAACAACAGTGATAAACCACAACGCCTGCTGGACACCTTGTCACACTTTGAACCGAACCAAGTGATTGTGTTCTGTAACACCAAAGCAGAATGTGATGAAGTGGCAGAATGGCTAACCGATCACAATGTCAGCGCCTTGGCGATCCACGGGGATTTTGAGCAAAAACAACGTGACCAAGTGTTGGTGCGTTTCTCTAACAAAAGCTGTTCCGTATTAGTCGCAACGGACGTGGCAGCACGTGGTATCGACGTCAAAGAAATTGATTTGATCATCAACTACGACACCACTCGTGATATCGATGTACACACCCACCGTATTGGTCGTACTGGCCGTGCTGGTGCAGAAGGCATCGCGGTGAGCTTTATTACCGATCGCGAAGACTACAAACTGTCTGATATCGCTGAACGCTTTGCCATTGAGCCAGAGTTCCTGTCACTCGGCACTTGCCCAGGCAACTTCACGTTGCAACCAGAAGTAGTAACCATCGCCTTTGATGCGGGTAAGAAAAACAAGCTACGTGCCGGTGATATTCTGGGCGCCCTAACCGCAGGTCTAGGCCTTGAGAAAAGCGCGGTCGGCAAAATCGATATTTTCGACTTCCAAGCCTATGTGGCAATCGAAGAGCGCCATGCTCGCCAAGTGGTGAAAGCGCTCTCTACGAAGAAGATCAAAGGCCGTACCATTCGTTCTCGCGTATTGCGTTGATCATGATCCAAAGATGTTGGTTATACAGTCCTCGCACTCAGTTACTCGGTTTTTTACTGGGTGCGGTGACGGTTTCACTGGCAACGCTAATGCCTGCTTCAGCCCTTGGCACACCGCCTGGTTCAGATAAATTACATCATGTACTGGGCTTTGCCTTTTGGGCCATGCTGTGTGCGTTTGGCCCCAGCCGGCGTTTTTTCCTATTCGCTGTCGTCATTATTCTTTGCGGTGGTGCCATCGAATTGATTCAGCCCTATGTCCATCGTCGTGGCGAATGGAACGACTTTTGGGCCGACTGCACGGGCGTTGGCTTGGCAACCCTAGTGCACTTCATTATTTACTACGTTAAAAAGCGTGGTACAGATACTGCATAACTTCTTCTTGTACGCTCAGACTGGTGCTTAGGTTTTGCCTAGCCAGTGCATTAAGAGGGAGAAAACCAGATGTCCAGCTCGACAACCGCCCACACGCAGTTACTGCATTCTTTATTTGAAGCAGCCCTTGATGTGACACAGCCCCATCGTTGTGTGCCTCGGCATATGCCCTGCCCCGTGGCGGGGCGTACCATTGTCATCGGTGCTGGTAAAGCCTCTGCCGCCATGGCACAAGCCTTTGAACAAAACTTTAAAGGCGACGTCTCAGGCTTAGTCGTTACCCGTTACGGCTACGCCGTTCCCTGTGAAAAAATTGACATCGTTGAAGCGGCTCACCCTGTCCCCGATGAAAACGGCTTAAAAGCGGCGCAGGAAATATTGCAGCGTGTATCCGGCTTAACCGAGCAAGATCAGGTAGTGGTGCTCCTCTCTGGCGGTGGCTCCGCGCTCATGCCGTTACCTTATGCAGAAATCAGCCTACAGGAAAAACAGGTCATTAATAGCGCACTGCTTAAAAGTGGTGCGAACATCATCGAAATCAATACCGTGCGCCGCCATTTGTCTCAGCTTAAAGGTGGCGGTCTCGCTGCGGCGTGTTACCCAGCCAAAGTGACCACCTTATTAATCTCCGATGTGCCTGGCAATGAGCTGTCTGCCATTGCCTCAGGACCTACCGTCGCTGACCCGAGCACTTGCCAAGATGCCCTCAACATCATCGATAAATACGCCATTGAGATTTCCAATGTCGTCCGAGAAAAGCTCGAACAAGGCTCATACGAAAGCATCAAACCGGACGATTACCGCCTTCAAAGATGTGTCACCAAACTGATTGCCACCCCACAAATGGCCTTAGAAGCCGCCGCCAAACGGGCTCAAGAACTGGGCATAAAAAGCCTTATCCTTGGCGATAGCATTGAAGGCGAAGCCAAAGAAGTTGCCAAAGTCATGGCGGGGATTGCGCGCCAAGTGCGGCATTTCGAGCAACCTATCAAACCGCCCTGCTTACTACTCTCTGGTGGTGAAACCACGGTGACCGTAAAAGGTAATGGCGTTGGCGGCCCGAATGTGGAGTTTCTCTTATCGCTTGCCATTGAGCTAAAAGGACAAGCCTGCATTTCCGCCATTGCCTGTGATACCGATGGAGTCGACGGCATGGCGGAGATTGCTGGGGCGATGATCACCGAGTACTCATTAGCGGATGCGCTCAGTAAAGGCATGCAAGCAAAGGAATACTTAGCCAACAATGACGCCCATACGTTTTTTGAGAAAATCGGTCAGTCAGTGATCACGGGGCCTACACTGACGAAAGTAAATGACTTTCGCGCCATTTTTATTGATTCACCTAACTAACGTTTGTGTCTACCATGGCACAGCAAAGTAAACCTGACGGATTGACTAAACATAAACATTCGGTCAAAGTTCTTGCCGCATAAAATAATCATTCCATAGAGCAAATAACGAGAGCACATGTCTATTACAAAAGCTTGGCGTTCAGCCATCCTACACTGCACGGCAAACCCGACCGACGTCGGTAGTGAAAATGCGTTTGAGTATTTTCAAGATGGCTTATTGGTGATCAAAGATGGCTTGATCAGCGCACTAGGCGATGCTGAGCCAATGATGAATACACTGGACGCAGAGATCGAGATCGAACACCACCCAGATGCTCTGATCGTACCAGGCTTTATCGACACCCACATTCATTACCCTCAAAGCGATATGATCGCTTCCTACGGGGTACAATTGCTGGATTGGTTAAACACCTACACCTTTCCAGAAGAAAGTAAGTTCGCCGACAAAGACTACGCCAGTGAGGTGGCGCAGCGCTTTTTGAAAGAACTGTTACGCAATGGCACCACTACTGCCTTGGTGTTTGGCACAGTGCATAAGCAATCGGTTGAGGCCTTCTTTGAAGCGGCTGAGCAGCAGGATTTACGCATGATTTGTGGCAAGGTGATGATGGATCGCCATGCACCCGACTATCTAACCGATACGCCAGAAAGTAGTTACCAAGATTCGAAAGCTCTGATCGAAGCGTGGCATGAAAAAGGTCGTTTGCACTATGCCGTGACACCGCGCTTTGCGCCGACCTCTACCCCAGAGCAATTAGCCCAAGCAGGTAAGTTGCTTAGTGAGTTCGATAATCTCTATCTGCACACCCATTTATCAGAAAACGTGAAAGAGTGTGACTGGGTACAAGAGCTGTTTCCCGCGTCGAAAAATTACCTCGATGTGTACGACCAACATCATCTACTCAGCGAGCGCTCCGTGTTTGCCCACGGCATTCATCTATGTGATCAAGAATACCAACGCCTAAGTGAGACGGGCTCGGCGATTGCCTTTTGCCCGACCTCCAACTTATTCCTAGGCAGCGGCTTATTTAATTTGGAAAAAGCCGAGTTTCACAAGGTCAATGTGGGTATGGGCACAGATGTCGGCGGTGGCACCAGCTTCTCCATGTTCAAAACCTTGAACGAAGCCTACAAGGTGATCCAGATGCAGGGACAGAATTTGGATCCGATCAAGTCCTTCTATTTAGCCACCCTTGGTGGCGCAAAAGCGTTACGACTCGAGGATAAAGTTGGCAACTTAGCGGTGGGCACGGAAGCGGATTTCGTAATCTTAGATAAAGCTGCCACGCCACTTTTGAAAACCCGTCTCGAGCGCTCCAACAGCATCCAGGATACTCTTTTCGCGCTGATGATTTTGGCAGACGATCGCGCCATCAAAGCAACCTATGCCATGGGCCAATGCGTCCACAGCCGCGATTAATACCTATTAAGCAGGGGCGATCCCCCTGCTTTTCCTTAACAACTCAAATCTGGAATAAACCTTGCTTAGTTAATGCAAGCTTTCACCATGAGTTGTACCCCCTTTATGATAAATACACCCAGCACCGAAGACTTTTTATTGGCTGCAAAACAGTCTGAAATCAATGCTTTAAAACAGCTGATGATCAACAGCCGTTTGGTGGTCAAAGTGTCAGATCTGAGCCATGCGCTACAAAAAGAGCGCGGTTTATCGAACTCTTATCTCGTCTCTGAAGGTAAGCGCCTAAAGCAAGAACGAGAAGCCGAGCTACCTGCGACAGACCAAGCCATCGCCGACTTTGGCCTCGCATTAGAGGAGTTGGATCTGAAACGTTGTGGCAGCGCCACCATTCGCCTCTACAACAGCTTGGCTTATGTTATGCACTCATTAGAGGATTTAGCCGCGGTACGTGAACGTGTTAGCCAGCAAGCCATCTCGGCAACCGATACCACCAAATTCTTTAACCATCTTATTGCAGGCTTGCTTGCCGTCATTTTTGAAGCCGCCGATGTCTCTAATGATCCGGATATCACTAAGGTACTAGTAGCTCTGTTTAACTTTGTTCAAGGTAAGGAATACGCAGGACAAGAGCGTGCTTGGGGCGTGATCGGTTTTACCAAAGGCACCTTTTCCAATACGACTAAAGAACAAATTCGCGCTCTAAACGAAGCCCAGTTCGGCTGTTTTGATATCTTTAACGACTTTGCTTCAATTCTCCCGTCCGCCCAATGGCGTCAGCTGGAAAGCAGCGATGCGGCTATTGAAATGGAGCGGATGCGCCAAATGATTGTACGCTTTCGTCCTGGGGATTCCCTACCCAGCGCCATTGGCGAAGTTTGGTACCAAGCCGCCACCGCACGTATCGACGGCATGCAGGAAATCGCCTACTTAATCACACAGGAACTGTCTAAGCTGTGCCAAGACAAGGTTCAACAGGCCAGTGAAGAACTGCGTCTGCACCAAGAACATCTGGTCACCTTAGCCCAATACGAAACCCCGCCCATGTCAGCCCTAACCGCCATGGACGCACAAAGCACACAGACCACCGTCAGCATTGGCCCCGGTGTGAATATCAATCTCGCGCATTCCCTTTATGAACTGGTACAACGCCAAGCGGAGCATTTACGTAAAGTCAGTGACGAGCTCAATACGGCCAAGCAAACTCTCAATGAGCGTAAGTTGATTGAAAAAGCCAAAGGCATTTTGATGACCACCCAAGGCGTCAGCGAAGAAGCGGCTTACAAGCAACTGCGTCAAGCGGCGATGGATGGCAATAAACGTATTATCGATATTGCTGAGAACATCATCAGTGTTTCAAGCATGTTAAAGGCTCACTAAAATGACAAAAAAGGTGCAAAACAACCAAGCCATGCACCATTTTTGCCCATTACACTGCTCTAAAAAACGGTTTCATCTTAAAAAAACGCTTACTTTCAGTGGCTTAGAAAGTTGGCATTGTGATTGCTTTATAACAGGGTAAGTGAAGCTAACGTTGGCTTTGCCGACGACTTGGACAATGGCGTCCACAGAACATGACTTAGTCATATTTCTGTGGGCGCTTTTTTTTGCTTGAGACCCGCCTCGCCCGAATAAAAATAACCATGGCGAGGCGGTCTCCCCCTTACCCCGTTTGAGGAGAACACAGAATGTCTTATCTAATGCCTTCTGAATTTGTCACAAAAATGGTTGACGCTGGTGAAGAGAAAATCTACATGTCGACCAAGGACACCCTAATCCGTGCCTTTATGGCAGGTGCCATTTTGGCCTTAGCCGCAGTGTTTGCTATCACGGTCGCGATCAAAAGTGGCTCGCCGATTCTGGGCGCTTGCTTGTTCCCCGTTGGTTTTATCATGCTCTACTTGATGAAATTCGACTTGCTGACAGGCGTCTTCACATTGGTGCCATTGGCCTTGATCGATAAGCGTCCAGGCTGCGATATGAAGCAGTTGATGCGTAACTGGGGCTTGGTCTTTATCGGCAACTTTGCCGGTGCACTGACGGTCGCCTTCTTAATTTCCTTTATTTTGACTTACGGCTACAACACCGACGGTGGCGTGATCGCAGAGAAAGTGAGCAGTATCGGTGAATCACGCACCCTAGGTTACGCCGAATACGGAGTTGCTGGCTGGTTCACTATTTTCATTCGCGGCATGCTGTGTAACTGGATGGTGTCGATGGGTGTAGTGGGAGCGATGATTTCCACTTCTGCAACGGGCAAGATGGCCGCCATGTGGATGCCAATCATGCTGTTCTTCTTTATGGGCTTCGAGCACTCTATCGTGAACATGTTCCTGTTCCCATTCTCTATGATCATGGGCGGTGACTTTACCTTTATGCAATACATTATCTGGAACGAGATCCCAACTGCGCTAGGTAACTTGGCGGGTGGTTTCTTCTTTGTTGCACTACCACTTTACTACACCCACGTGAAACAAAGCGCGAAACGCAAAGTGGCACAACAGGCGGACATTTCGACTGAAGTTAAAGCGTCGTTCTAGACTTTTCACATTACACTCCTACTGGTTTACCAGCATTTGGTGCTCAGCTTCTGAGCACCTTTTTTTATCTGAGGGATGTCATCTATGAGTTCGAGTCTAAGTGTTCGTATCGGGCAATTTTCTTCTGCCGGCCGCAAACCACTTAACCAAGACTGCCATGGTGTGCGCATTCCCTCAGATACTTCGTTACAGAGTAAAGGCATCGCCTTAGCCATTGCCGATGGCATTAGCTCGAGCGATGTCAGCCAATTTGCGAGTGCAGCCGCTGTACAAAGTTTCCTCTCCGACTACTACAGCACCTCGGAAGCATGGTCGGTAAAAACCTCTGCCCAACGGGTTTTAACCGCCCTCAATGCTTGGCTGTACTCGCAAACCCTTCACAGCCATTATGCTGGAGATATGAACCGTGGTTACGTCTGTACCTTCAGTGCCTTGATCTTAAAGTCCTCCACTGGCTATGTCTTTCATACTGGGGATACGCGTATCTACAAACTTCATCAGGCGCACTGGGAGCCCTTAACCAAGGATCATCGCTTTCAGATCAATGCCCAGAAAAGCTATCTCACCCGCGCTTTGGGCATGGAGCAGCATCTAGAGTTTGATCATCGCAGTTTTTCACTGCAACCTGGTGATCTGTTCTTGTTAGCGACAGATGGTGTGTATGACTTTATCCATCATCAAGACGTACAGCAGGTGCTAACTGAACACCAAGAAGACTTGGATCTTGCCGCCAAAAATCTGGTTGAGCTTGCGCTTGAGCGGGGCAGCCAAGATAACCTCACCCTGCAATTGGTTGAGGTACTACAGCTTGCCAAGATGGATGAGCAGGAAATCTTGGGGCAACTCACTTCCTTGCCGTTTCCTCCTGAGCTTGAAGCACGCATGGCATTTGATGGTTACGATATCGTGCGCAAAATCCACGTCAGCCCACGTAGTCATATCTTTATCGCCAACGACCAGTCATCAGGACAAACCGTGGTGTTAAAAACGCCCTCCATGGAACTGCGCGACAATCCCAGCTACTTGGAACGCTTTCTACTAGAAGAATGGATCGCTCGACGCATCAACAGCGCCCATGTACTTAAACCTTTGTTACAGCAACGCCAACCGAATTTCATCTACACCGCCATGGAGTATGTGCAAGGCATCACCCTGAAACAATGGATGCAGGATCATCCTTCACCTTCCCTTGATGAGGTGCGCAACATTATTGAACAAATTGCGCGGGGATTGCGCGCCTTTCATCGCCATGAAATGCTGCACCAAGACTTGAAGCCCGAAAACATCATGATCGACCAAAATGGCACGGTGAAAATCATCGATTTTGGCTCAGTCAGTGTGGCGGGCTTATCCGAGATCGACAATGCCATCGAGCATTTTCATATTTTGGGCACCGCTCAATATACAGCACCCGAGTATTTCCTTGGGCAAAGTCCCAATGCCTGTGCCGACGTCTATTCATTAGGCGTGATTGCCTATGAGATGCTCACTGGGAAGTTACCCTATGGTGTAGAAGTGATTAAAACACGCACTGAAAAACAACAAGCACGGTTACACGCCACACCGATCAATCAATTTGAAAAACGTAGCGCCATACCGCAATGGGCAGATGAAGCCATTATGAAGGCCATTCATATTTCACCTAGCAAACGCTATCAAGAAGCGGATGAATTTGCCTACGACTTACGTCATCCAAACAAGGCCTTCTTGAAAAAGACCCAACCACCGCTGATGGCAAGAAATCCCGTGAAGTTCTGGCAAGGGCTAAGTGCACTGCTAGCCCTATGCTGCATCATTTTAATGTATCAGCTGGTTACTCACTGAATTTTTTTAGTGCGTCAGCCAGTTCTCCAATCCGTTTTTTTGTTTCTTCGACTAAAGTACCAATCTCACTGGCTGAAGCAGATGATTTTGATGCTAGGGTTCGAACTTCATCCGCAACTACCGCAAAACCACGCCCTTGTTCCCCTGCCCGAGCGGCTTCAATCGCAGCGTTAAGTGAAAGTAGCCCTGTTTGATCTGCAATACTGTTAATGACCGAAACAATTTCACCAATCTGGTTACTCGACTGCATCACTGACGCCATAGCAGCATTAGTGGTTTCACGGGACTCACGTTCCTTAGTAACGTTTTTAATGAACGCGGTATAAGCAATTTTATCACCCATATGAATCTTACAAAGGGATAAGGAGCCATAAAGTACATCGCCATCTTTTCTGTTAATTGGCACCTCTCGTGTCGTCCCCACTATTTTATCTTCGCCAGTAACGCGGTTAGCATTCACATACTCGTCATGATTCGCTTGAATATTTACTGGAACCAACATCTTCACGTTTTTGCCCAATACCTCTTGGCGTTGATATCCCCAAAGTGCTTCAGCGGCTTTATTAAAAAAGGTTACTTCGTTTGCATGATTAATTGTTACTACCGCATCCATTGCCTGCTCTAGGGTCTGATTAATAATTTCTTGGGCAGCTTTTTCGGCAGTAATATCTTTTACGAACGCTGTATATAAGATTTTACTATCAAGACGAACTTTTGAGAGAGACAAACTTCCGCAGACCGTATTACCATCTTTCCGTTCGATTATAACTTCACGACTTGTGCCGACAATTTTATCGTGTCCAGTAGAACGGTTAGTATTAACATAGTTATCATGGTTGCTTTGGAACATCTGTGGCACCAGCATTTTAACGTTCTTTCCCAGCACTTCACGGCGTTCATAACCCCATAAATTTTCAGCTGCTCGGTTGAAGAATGTCACCAAATTACTTTCATCAATGGTAACAACCGCATCTAGGGCTTGCTCCAAAGTTTGATTAACGATTTCTCGTGCCTCTCGCTCTTTTGTTATGTCTTTGACAAATGCGGTATAAATCAACTCCTCACCGACACGCACCTTACACAGCGATAAACTCCCCCAAATCTTAGCTCCACTTTTACGCTCGATTTCCACTTCTCGGCTTGTTCCAACAATCTTGTCGACACCAGTTTTACGGTTAGCGTTGACAAAATCATCATGGTTCGCTTGAAACATTTTCGGCACTAGCATTTTGACATTTTTGCCTAATACCTCATGACGCTCATAGCCCCATAATTCTTCCGCTGCTCCATTAAAGAAAGTCACCATATTATTGGCATCAATGGTCACCACAGCATCGAGTGATTGCTCTAAGGTCTGGTTGATGATTTCTCGCTGCTGACGCTCTTTTGAAATGTCTTTTATAAAGGCTGTATAATGTAATTTACCGCCGATTTTTACTTTGGATAGGGAAAGACTTCCCCATACTTTTGAGCCATCCTTGCAGTCAATTTCCACTTCACGGCTGGTACCGACAATCTTATCCTGCCCCGTATCACGGTTTGAGTTTACAAACTGATCATGCCCAGACTGAATCGCTATGGGGACTAGCATTTTGACATTTTTACCTACGACTTCGTCTCGGGTATATCCCCATAGGCGTTCCGCGGACTTATTAAAAAAAGTTATCTGATTCTTATCATCAATGCTGACAACTGCGTCTAGAGCCTGAGCGAGCACCTGCTCATAGATTTTTCCAGACATACTTTTACTATTACCGAACATATGATGGCCCCTTTGGAATCTTATCTACACTTGAGCAAGTGTAGATTCTGGGTCTAGTGATAGCATAGAATTAAAATTGTCATCTAGAGCTATATATCAAATATTATTCAAACAATCAGTTACATGAAGCTACAACAGCTGAAGCGACATTCATTTTATTCAGGGTATAATCGAACGATTCCAGATTTCCCTTCCATATCCCCCACCATCCAGATTTTCTCGAATGGATGATTGTCGGGCACACTAATATGACCAATCAGTCCCTTAATGTCTTCTTTGGTCCATTGTGGATGGGCATTACGGATCACTAACCAGACGCGTTTAGAATGGTAATTCTTACCGGCTTTGCTCAATAAAATTCGGTTTAACGCGGTTAACAAGCGTTCGTGAGGCTCTTGATCTAAGGCGTGTAACTCTTGCTTGGTTTGTTCGGTGAGGTAACGCCCTAAAATCGCCATGGCTTCCGCTTCTGAGCCATACAGATGGGCGATTTCTAGATCCAAGCGCTCTCCTTCAAACATGCACGAAACATCCGGACGCTGGGGTTGATTATGCCAAATATGGCGTATTTTCTTCCCAGTATTGCCTTCATACCAGCGCATAAAGATCTTAGCGGCCTCATGCTCTAGCTCAATTTTTTCATGCTCGCTACGCTGACCGTCCACTACATCAGACATTACTACTCCTACTACATTGGGTCGGCTTGATACTCTTGATACTAGATCAAAACGGCCACTTGTTCACTTTGTTCGTGAGATAGCACAATCACTTAACGCTTCAAGGATAAAATTTTTTTATAATCACAACGCAATTAACTATGACACAGGAAGGAGCAACGACAGTGCGCAAGACTGATAAAAAGCTGGATAACAAACTACGGGAAACACTGACTGAGCAATGTGATGAGCTACTCGATTTGAACCTGGGTTTTGAGTGGTTAACCCATCTTGTAGACTACGATCGTTTTCCGCAAAGCTTAAGAATCGTCTGTGTTTTTGAGTCGGATGAAGCGCAGGCCCATTTCGCTAACAGCGTCCATTACTCAGCCTTACAGAACACTCTGCAAGGACGCATGAAGACGCTGAATATCATTCTAAAAGATATCAACAAACATCTATTTTTAGACAATGAACAAGCCTGTGTGCGTAGCCATCAAGGCAAATGGGCTGAACGATTACGTCAACATTGAAAGGATACTTGCTAACGAATTTGATTCGATTTCTGACAGCGCCTTGACGCAGATAAGCGTATGCAACGCATTCGCATGCACTGATCAACACTCTTTACATTACTCAGTCCGTCTCCTAATTCATCACACCTTTTTTGCACTTAATCTTGGCTGACCTGCTCTAGCCTAAAAACAGTTCACGACATCAAACTGGCTTTATAGGAGATAATACTATGTTGGGTTGGACATTAATGTTTTTGATTGTGGCTCTGATTGCCGGTGCATTAGGTTTTACTGGCATCGCTGGGGCAAGTATGGGGATCGCCAAAATCTTATTCTTTGTTTTCCTAATTCTGATGATTTTGTCTGCCGTGATTCACGTGCTGCGCGGTAAAAAACCATTATAACTATTAAGCATATCTAAACCCGCTGAAAGCCCTTTCAGCGGGTTTCTTCGGTTAAATGTTTTCAGTTTTTGACACTTGTGGCGCCACTTACTCACGTATCATGAATATCTGTCTCTTTCAGAAGATGTAGGATAAAGGATATGAAAAAGCTCACAACGCGCAAATTACTACTGCTCACCCCTATGCTAGGACTGCCTTTCGCTGGTGCCGCTCAGGCGGCTGAGCTTGATACAACGGTAGGTGCATCTGGTTTGTGGCTGCAAAGCCATGTGGTGGGGGAAGACGATCCAAAAGAGTTGTGGCCTTATATTGATTTGTCTTACGGCGCTCTGCGCATCAACACCAATGGACTTGGTGTGCAGCAAGAACTCTCTGGCGACAATACCGTTGGCGCTTTCATTCGCTTGCGTCGCTCGCCAATTGATGTTGACGATAATACTGTTTTACACAATTTCCGCGATCGTAAAGACGCTGCAGAATTGGCTCTAAACTGGTCAACCAAATTGGCAACTATGGACATTAGCACCACCTTGGCGGCTGATATCAGTGACCGTCACGAAGGCTACGAGGCGAACGTTAAAGTTGCTAAATCGTACAAAACGTCTGCTGGGATGTTTGTTCCAGCACTGACCCTAGCGTATCTGTCAGACGACCTAGTGGATTATTACTACGGCGTTAGCGCACAAGAGTCGGCGAGCTCAGGTTTTGCAGCTTACCAAGGGGATGATGCACTGGTGAGTCGTGTTGAACTTACTCATATTTTCCCATTTGGCGATCATTGGAAAACCATTACTAATATTGGCTACAGCAATCTTGGCAGCGGAATCAAAGACAGTTCAATCGTCGAACGCTCCGATGTTTGGGGTGGTAGCCTAACAGTGGCCTATAGCTTCTAATTTCTAAGGCAGTGCAAAAAACAAGGCAGCCAGTTGGCTGCCTTGTTCGTTACTAACGCGTGACTATAGCCCAGCTTGATCAAGCGCGACCGTCACCTGCTGCAGGGTACCAATGCCATGTATTGGCGTAGGCATCTGCGGCAATTGATACTGAGGGATGTCCGTTGGAAGTGTCGTGACTGTGGTATTCTCAGCAACAGAATTTAGCAGCACACCATAGATGGGGAGTTGGTATTCTTGCCAAGTAGTTAGGGTTACCATGGCTTTGTTGATCACACTCTGCTCTGGTGTTGCAACCACTAACCATGCCGTATTCTCACTATCTTGGAAACGGCGCTGACAACGCTCTAGCACGCCAGGATCCAGTGTTGCCCCGCTCACAACTTGAGTGTGAGCCAGCGGCGCAGCGTCAAAAATCAGCACATCGTAGAATTCTTCTGCGTCATCAATCAGACCACAAATTCGCTCGAAACTCGCGGTTTCAGTCACTGGATTGATTTCTAAAGCATGCACACCTGCACAGACAGCTGCTCCTTGCTCGCCGATTTGCCAATCAAATGCATAACCCAAAGAGTTCTCTGCATCAGCGGAAACCACCAGCACTCGTTGACCGCGACGTGATGCCAACAGCGCTAAGGCTGCTGCGACACTGGTTTTACCCGCACCGTCACAGCCACCAACAAAAATTAAACGCTTATCCGTTATCAAAGACATGCACACCTCGATCTGATTTATTGTTCTGACTAGCCATCATAAATAGATCAACAGAATAAGATTACCTTATTAAGTCGAGGCCAGCGCAAATTGCGACACTTTTAGCGATCAGGATGCGCTGTTATTGCTGCTTGTGCGTACGCGCTTACGTGGAGCACGATTTGGCGCGGCACTATTTTCAGCAGGTTTTCTCGAGCCTTGAGCGGGTCGATTTGACGCACCTGAACCTTGGCGTGGGCTCTGTGGTTTCTTCGGCGCACGAGGGTTTGGACTACGTGAATCGGAAGCGTTTTCCTGTGGTTTTCTGCCGCTTGGTTTGCGATTCGATGGGTTATTGGAGGCCGCACTTTGCACCGAGGTATCGACAGGCATACGTTGCTCTGTTTTCGGTGCTTTTGGCTTTTTGGGTTTCTTTGGCTTAATTGGACGCAAATCCAATTTCGATTCTTGCAAACGATTGCTTGGCGGAAACTCTGCATCCACATGACGCTCAATCAATTCGCCAATCACACGTTCAATGGCAAACAGTTCAGCAATATCTTCTTCGGTGACAAAGGACACCGCATGACCGGTTTCACCGGCACGGCCAGTACGACCAATACGATGTACATAGTCTTCTGGCACTTTTGGCAAATCAAAGTTCACCACATATGGCAACTGGCTAATATCAATACCGCGGGCGGCAATATCGGTTGCCACCAAGACTTGTACCGCACCGGATTTAAAATCAGCTAAAGCTTTGGTACGAGCATTTTGACTCTTATCACCGTGGATCGCCGCCGCGCTGATCTCTTTCGCGCTCAGCATACGCGCAATGCGGTTGGCACCGTGTTTGGTTTTTGAGAACACCAACACCTGACGCCAGCCTTCTTGCTGGATCAAATGAATCAGCAGCTTGGTTTTATTCGGTTTATCGACTTCAAATACCTGATGACTGATGGTCGTCGCCTTGGTGTTCGCTGGCGAAACAGACACTTCTTCAGGATCATTAACAAAGCGCTCCGCCAATTCTTTGATCGGATCCGAGAAGGTCGCCGAGAACAGCAATGTCTGGCGTTTTTTCGGAATCAGCGCCACAATTTTCTTCAAATCATGGATAAAGCCCATATCCAACATACGGTCGGCTTCGTCCAACACTAGGATCTCCAAACGATCCAGTTTCAAAGCATTTTGCTGATACAAATCCAACAAACGCCCTGGTGTTGCCACCAGCACATCCGCGCCACCACGCAGCTTTAGCATCTGCGGGTTAATCTTCACACCGCCGTACACCACCGCACTTTTTAGCGGCAAATGCTTACTGTACAAGGCTACGTTATCCGCCACCTGTTGTGCTAATTCTCGCGTCGGAGTCAGCACTAGAGCACGCACTTGGTTGTTACGCGCCCCTGGTCCCGCTAATAAATTTTGCAGCATCGGCAAGGTAAAACCAGCCGTTTTACCTGTCCCTGTTTGCGCCGCGGCCATCAAATCCTGACCAGACAACACCACCGGGATGGCCTGCTGCTGAATCGGGCTAGGAGTGGTGTACCCCTTCTCTTTTAAGGCTTTTAAAATACGTGCGTCTAATCCGAGGGACTCAAAATTCATTAGGTTACTCAATCAATCATAGGAAGGCGCGAAGCTTAACCTTTGTGGGGGGAATTTGCGAGCTATAAGGTCTGCACAGAATAGGATTACTGGCTAATGAGGAACTTGCGCAAATCACGCTCTTGGCGCATGACAAATAGTATCAGCACTTGATCAGCTTCTAGCTTGTAGAATACTCGACAAGGCGGAACCACCACTTCGCGATAGGATAAATGGTTTAATTCAGGTGGGATTCGTCCCGATTCAGGGAAATCTGCTAAGCGTTCAACAGTAGAGAAGACCCGCTGAACTAAAGCTTTAGCGGCTGGTTCGTTCTCTAAAGCGATGTATTCGGCGACATCATTTAAATCTGATAGTGCTGGATCCGTCCAAACTATTTTAGCCATTTCGCCATCTTTTCCTTGGCTTCTTTGTGAGTAGAGATTTTTCCTTCTGCAAACGCGCGCTCACCACGCGCAATCCCTTCTAAAATAGCGAGGCGGTTTTGCATAAATTCATAGTCTTCAACGTCGACTAGGTAAGCAGATGGCTTGCCATGCTCCGTAATCAAAACGGGCTCTTTTGACTCGTGAAGATCTGCGAGAATTTTAGTCGCTTGGCGTTTTAAAGAAGTCACTAACTCGACCTTCATCTGATCTGCTCCAAAGAAATAGTCAAAAGTAGCACTATTGTATCACTTTGCTGACTAATAAATAGCCATCGGAGATATTCTTAGCAGAATCCCATGCGTTTGATTGGCGCGCTCTTAAATCAGTTATGGTCGATGATGAGACATTGCGCAAGCCAATTGAATTGCATGGGAGGATGCCTCAAACCAAGATTGAGAGCTCCGACGCTGATGAGCATTATCTCAGTTATGCGAGTCTGAATCGGGGAAAGATTCCCCTCCCACAAGGCATCAGTTTCAAGAATTACTGTTGGTATTGGAAGTGTTATAACCCCATCCTAACCTTCCCCTTCAAAAGGGGAAGGGATACGAAATACCGCAGTGACTTTAATGGTATTTCTTACTTGCTACTTCGCCCCAAAGGTCTTCGATACGACTATCACGGCCACAGTTATAGCGGTAGAACTTGTAACGTAGTTTGTTCTTTAGGTAGTAGTCCTGGTGATAGTCCTCGGCCAAGTAGAATTCTTTAGCGGGTATAATTTCGGTAACGATGCCCGCGGCAAAGGGTTTGTCTTGCATCACTTGCGCTTTGGAGGCTTCAAACACCTCACGCTGCGCTTCGTTTTGATAGAACAAACCGGTGCGGTATGGTTCACCCTTATCGCAAAACTGGCCACTGGCATCGGTTGGGTCGATGGTGCGCCAGTAGTAATCGGTTAATTCCCGCAGGCTGACAATCTCATCATCAAAGGTAATCTTCACCGCTTCATAGTGGCCGGTTTTCTTACCCGAAACCTGCTGGTAAGTCGGGTTCGCCACATGACCGCCGGTATAGCCGGAGACCACATCCTTCACGCCATCGACGCTTTCAAAGTCTGATTCCACACACCAGAAGCAACCACCCGCCACAATCATGGTCTGTTGCTCCGCAGAGACCTGTGGAGTCATGGCCAGCGCCCCAAATGTCAGAGCACTAGCTAGTATTAACGTTTTCATCATCCGTCCTCCCATAAATATTTTCACTATAGAGGACGTACTTATCCTCTATAAAGTCATCGCCACTTTGGTACCTTGGGCAATGGCTCGTTTGGCATCCAGTTCTTTGGCCACATCCGCACCACCGATCAGGGTAAAGGGTTTGTTGAGCCCTTCCACCAATGAGCGTTCTGGCTCTTGTCCAGCACAAACAATCACATGATCCACAGGGAGACATTGCAGTTGTCCGTCTCGTTCAAGCCACAAGCCCTGATCGTCAATGCGTTGATACTGACAGCCCGAGAGCATCTCGACGCCCTGCTGTTTTAACTGGGTACGATGAATCCAGCCGGTGGTTTTGCCTAGTCCTGCGCCCACTTTGCTTGGCTTACGCTGTAATAAGTAAACAATACGTTTACGCTCAACGCTTAATTCTGGCTCACATACACCACCACGCTTTTGCAAAGTTTGATCAATGCCCCATTGGCGCGCAAAGCTTGAAACATCGTTTTCCTGATGGTTTTCAGCCAGTAAAAACTCTGCTGTATCAAAGCCAATGCCACCGGCACCGATAATGGCGACACTAGCGCCTACAGGTTTGCCATATTTAAGTACATCCAAATAAGTCAGCACTTTGGCGTGATCAATGCCTTCAATATCTGGTGTTCTTGGTCGTATTCCGGTGGCCAACAGCACATGATCCACATCCAGCTGGTTAAGCTGCTTGGCATCCATTTTGGTATTTAGACGCAGCGCTACGCCATAATCTTTCAGTTGCTGGGAAAAATATCTCAGGGTTTCAGAAAATTCGGATTTGCCAGGAATGTTTTTGGCAATATTGAATTGCCCGCCAAGGCGATCACTGGCATCAAACAGGGTGACATGATGACCTCGTTTCGCGGCCGTTAACGCCGCGGCCATCCCCGCAGGACCGGCGCCAACCACCACAATCTTCTTGGGTATATCCGCTGGCACCATCAAAAGTTCGGTTTCATGACAGGCAAAGGGGTTCACCAGACAGCTGGCTACCTTGCCTTCAAATACATGATCAAGGCAGGCTTGGTTACAGCCGATGCAGGCATTGATGCGCTCACTCTGGCCTTGTTCGGCCTTGTTAACAAAATCGGGATCTGCCAGAAAAGGACGCGCCATGGACACCATATCCGCACAGTCCTCGGCCAATACTTGCTCGGCGATTTCAGGGGTATTAATACGGTTGGTGGCGATGACTGGAATGGAGAAGTGTTCTTTAAAGGCCTTAGTTACCCAACTAAAGCCTGCCCGTGGCACACAGGTAGCGATGGTCGGGATACGTGCTTCGTGCCAGCCGATACCAGTATTGATCAGGGTGGCACCGGCTTGCTCCACTGATTGCCCCAATTCGATAATTTCCTCGAAGCTAGAGCCCTGCTCTACCAAGTCCAACATGGATAAGCGAAAAATCAGGATAAAGTCTTCGCCTACGGTTTGGCGAATGCGACGCACAATTTCCACCGCAAAGCGGATGCGATTGTGATAATCACCGCCCCATTCGTCATCACGCTGATTAGTGCGCGTAACCATAAACTCATTCAGAAGATAGCCTTCTGAGGCCATGATTTCCACCCCATCGTAGCCAGTATTGCGAGCAAACAGCGCGGTATCGACAAAGTCTTGTATTTGTTTCTCAATGCCCTCTGGGGTCAGAGCCTTAGGCTCAAACTGATTAATCGGGGCCATGATCGGCGAAGGCGCGACCAGATTAGGATGAAAGGCGTAACGGCCCGTATGCAAGATTTGCAGACAGATTTTACCGCCTTCTTCATGCACTGCTTGGGTGATTTTACGATGCACCATTGGATTGAGTGGCTGATAGGGAAACGGGTACGGAGAGCCTTCCGCATTGGGGCTAAAACCACCGGTAACGATTAGACCTACACCTCCACGGGCACGAGCTCGATAGAAAGCGGCTAGACGTTCACCAGTATGATCTTTTTCTTCAAGACCCGTATGCATGGAGCCCATCAAAACACGATTTTTTAGGGTGGTAAAACCAAGGTCAAGCGGTTGAAATAGATTCGGGTAGTGGTTGTTATTATTGCCCTGCACTGACATGTCATACTCCAAGCTGATCAAGTGGTTTCATACTGGCAAAAGCACTCGGCCTGACAAAGACCAAAATAGCGCAAATATGTTTACAAAATGGATCAGCCGTTCTTAGCTTCAGTATAGTGAACAATGAATAACACTAATAAAAACTAACCGAACGGTTTACAATGCACCGTTTTAGCGCCGATCGGTTTGGTGCTTTGATCGAGCAAAAGGATTGTGTATGGCGAATGCCGCAGTAACACCGAATGAACCCACAAAGACCGCTTGGCTAGAAGTCTTCTTGCTCTGGTTTGCCGGCATCAGTGCCGCCATGCAATTTGCTAAGTTCTCCGTGTCCTACAACGAGCTGCTGGCCTATTACCAAGCAGGACCGACTTGGACGGGGGCTTCTATTTCGGTGGTGGGCACCATTGGGCTAATATTTGGCGTCACTGCCGGATTAATGGCAGGGAAAATTGGCTACCGCAAGGTGCTCATTGGTGCCTTGCTGTTAGGCGCGGCTCTGTCGTTTATTCAGTCGACTTTGCCAAGTTTTGAAATCGTCATGGCAACCCGCGTACTAGAAGGCTTCTCGCAACTCGGCGTGGTCGTCGCCGCACCAACCATGATTGCGCGCCTCAGTGCCCCCCAGCACCGCTCCATTACCATGGGCATTTGGGGCACCTTCTTTGGTGTGGCCTTTGCTCTAGCTGGCCTATTCGGTAAACCTTTGATCGCAGCGTTTGAGTTAAACGGCCTGTACTTTGCCCATGGCCTATTTATCAGTGCCATGGTGATTGCTCTGCTGATGTTACTTGAAAAAGACGAAAGTCGTTTTAAAGATAATGTCGCCCCAAGCCAAGACGGTTATTTTCAAAAGCTTGCCAAGATTTATCGTACGCCGCAAACCCTGTTACCGGGGTTAATCTTTGTGTTTTACACCAGCACCTTGGTATCCCTGCTGACCTACATTCCCAACTTTATTGAGTCGGACCACCTACGCACCACTCTGCAAGTAGTGTTACCTCTATTAAGCACCGCAGGGACCTTTATAGCGGGCACACTTTCGCAATACGTAATGCGACCACAAAAAGTCGCCCAGATCGCCTATGCAGGGCTAGCACTGGGGGCACTAGCCCTTGCACAAGACATGGATTCTGAGATTCTGTTTTCCATTATTGTCGGTGAGATGGTGCTGTGTGCGGGTCTAGTACCAGGCGCATCCCTAGCCATGGTGCCGCGCTTGGCGCGTAATAGCTCAGAACAGGCCAATGGTTATGGCTTAATCGCGCAGATGGGTAACCTTGGTGCCACCATCGGGCCACCAAGTTACGCAGCCATGATTACCGCTTTTGGTTTGTATGGCTTAGTCGGACAAGTCTTGTTTGTCTGTGTAATGGGTGGGTTATTTGCCTTATTAGCCGCACATTTAGAGGGCTAACTCGTCATTAAGTTGTCACAGATGGCAATCTAGTATGAGGCATGAAATCGACTTTATTGCAGTTTTTCCAATTCAGCGTCGTCGGCCAAGTCAGCTTTGCGGTAGACATTATCGTGCTCTGGCTGTTGGCCGACAGCATTCCGCTACTGTGGGCACGGGTGCTGGCCTTTGCCGTGGCGGTGCTTACTAATTGGTTGTGCCATCGCCTTTACACATTCAAAGAACACGCCACGTTAGATGCCAAATTAAAAGAAGCGACGCAATTCGCCCTCGCCTCGTTAATTGGTTTAGTACCTAATATCGGCCTGTACTGGTGGGCCATTCGTACCGATGTCTACGCCCATTACGCCGAGTGGAGCTTGGCCCCTGTGCTCGCCATGTTTCCGGGGATTTTCGTCGGCCATTGTTTAAATTTCTGGCTGTCCAAATATTGGGTATTTAAACGCAAAGCCGACAATGTGGTGGATTACCCTTAACACTTAGAGCGCCTAGCCTTGATGCAACCCCTGATCGACAAAGATCAATTTGTCGGTTTCAAATCCCGCTGCTTTGGCTTTAGCAATCAACTCTGCTTGTTTGTCTTTGGAGATGGTTGGCGTTCTTGAAAGTAGCCAGAAATAGGAGTGGTCAGGACCAGAGATTAAAGAGTACTGATAATCTTGGTCCAGATTAAAGATCACATAAGCACCGTAGAAAGGGCCGAAAAAGGATACTTTAAGATGCCCTGTGTTGACGTCTTCTACGAAGTAAGCTTTACCTTCCGCTTCCTGCCAAGTTTGCTCCGCTTCTGAGTAGCCTCGATTGACTACCTTGACGCCACCGTCATCGCGCATGCTGTACTGAGCTGTAACATTGGTTAGGCCTTTTTCAAAGCTATGATCCAAACGCGCAATTTCGTACCACTTGCCTAAGTAATTTTGTAAGACAAATTGATCCACCGGCAGAATGCCTTTCGGCGCAGACACAGAACAACCCACCAGAACCAAGAGTGTTACAATAGCGGCGCTGATCCAAGAAATACGTTTCATGATAAAGCCTCCCTGTTTTATTAAGATAAGATCTACGAGGCAAACCAATGATCGGTTCAATAAAAACTTAAAGTTGTACGAGTTTCTCAACAAGTTGCGCAAGGCTTGCACATTCACTCGGTCGCCGACGAATAGCGGGCAGTAAACAGGCTTCGCGGGACACGGAAAATAAGGTGAAGAAATGGGCTTCGGACAGCTGATGATGGGCTAACCAACGCTTGAGTACACTGACCAGTTCCGCTTCCAAAGAGTCGAACAACTGCTGCTCAGCTTGGCTCAGCTTATGTTGTTCACCCCAATGAATTCGATAAGCCGCTAGACGATCATCGGCCACCGACCAAGCTTGCCAAATACCTTGCCAACCTTCGGAAAAGGCCGCAGACGAGTCTTTCAGGGACTGCTCCAACTGCCCTAGCTCTAGCGTGCTGCGCTCAATAATCTGACGTAGCACTTCCTGCCAAAGCAATAATTTAGACGGGTAATTACTGTACACGGTAGGTTTGGAGACGGCGGCTTCTAACACCACTTGGTCAATGCTGGTACCCTGATAACCGGCCACTTTGAACAGATTTAAGGCTGCTTCAGCGATCAAACCTTTTTTGGAGGGACGTCCTCTAGCCATGTAGGGTCTCTTAAGTCATTAGAATTTAATTGAAAATCCCCGCCATTATGCCATTTTTAAGACAAAAAAGGGGCGAATCATTTCGCCCCTCATACATTCCGCTAGCTGACTAAGGCTATTAGAGTGCGCGCGTTAGCTCTTGTGCTTGCAGTTTAACACTTTCCAAACCATTGCCTGATAGGTACCAAAGACCAGGACTTAGGTACGCCACTTTGGTTTGTGCACCCAGTTCATTTAGCTTCGCCTGCAAGCTTTGGACATTCAATGCTTGATCGTCTTGGCCAATGGCTTTACTACGGTCAACCACGTATAAAACCTTTGGATTCGCCGCAACAATGTCTTCAACGGACAACGGCATAAAGGTACGCGTGCCACGTTTGACCGGTTTTACTGTGTCCGGTAATGCCACTTGCGTCATGCCAAGTAACTCAGTGGCAATCGGGTCTTGACGCACGCTGAAGCCCCCCGCATTGTGCGTCACAGATAACACCACTTGACCTGCTGTTTTTTGTTTCATTTCAGTCAAGTCATTTGCCAAGGTGTGTAGTGCAGCTTGGCCTTCTGTTTGTTTTTCCACATGAGCGGCCAAGGACATCACATGCTTTTCAAAGGCTGGCCAGTAAGCCCCCTCTGCTAAACCCACCGTTTCGGTCTTAGTAATGCTCGACAGCGCTTGACCACTTTCCCCTTGACGACCAGTGATCAAAATAAGACTTGGATCTAGCTTCGCCACGGCGTCCGCATCCGGTGTTTTTAAACCACCTACGTCAGAGTATTTCTCGTTTGAAAATTCAGACAGATATGCAGGTAAAGATTGTTTTGGCAGACCAACCACTTGCTCCTCTGCATGCAAGGCGCGCAGCGTATCAACACTACCTAGATCGAAGCTCACCAAGCGCTCACTTGCTTGAGCATGAGCAGCCATCACTGCACCAACAATCAATAACTGTTTGAATTTCATAACACTTCCTTTTAAATCATATTTGATAATAATTCTTATTATTCATCAAATTTTAATTAATGTGTTACAACACACTGTTTCAAATCATGAAACCTAACATGCAGTTACATTAATAAAGCGTTACATTAATTTTCACACAGCAACTGATAATCGCTGATACACTTAAGACCATTGTTATTGAACTCAGCTAGGGACGTTAATATGAGCAACGAAAAGTTTCGACTGGTTACTCGCAGTGATTTTGACGGTTTGGTTTGTGCCGTCCTTTTAAAAGATTTGGACTTGATTGACGATATTTTATTCGTGCATCCAAAAGACATGCAGGATGGCAAAATCGACATCACCGCTCAAGACATCACCACTAACTTGCCTTACGTTGCAGGCTGTCACCTAGCCTTTGACCATCACTTAAGTGAAACGGTACGTAACGACAGCAACATCGAAAACCACATTATCGATCCTAATGCCCCTTCTGCAGCCCGTGTGGTCTACGACTACTACGGTGGCAAAGAGCGTTTCCCATACATCTCAGAAGATATGATGGATGCAGTGGATAAAGGCGACTCGGCCCAGTTCAATGAAGACGAAGTGCTCAACCCAACGGGTTGGGTATTGCTGAACTTCATCATGGACGCCCGTACCGGGTTAGGCCGTTTCCGTGAGTTCCGTATTTCTAACTACCAATTGATGATGCAGCTGATCGACTACTGTAAGAGCCACACGATCGAAGAGATTTTGGCCCTTGAGGACGTTAAAGAGCGCGTTGACCTGTACATGGAACACGACGCTAAAGCCAAAGAGCAGATCAAGCGCTGTGCCAGTGTGCATGGCAACCTAGTGCTGCTTGACCTTCTGAACGAAGACATCATCTACACGACCAACCGTTTTGTGATTTACGCACTCTACCCTGATTGCAATATTTCGATTCACAAAATGTGGGGTCTAAAACAGCAAAACACGGTATTTGCCATTGGTAAGTCCATTTTGAACCGTTCTTCTAATACCAATGTTGGTGAGCTGTGTTTGCAATACGGCGGTGGCGGTCACTTGAACGCTGGTACTTGCCAGATTGCCAATGACCAAGCAGAACAAGCCTTAGCAGACATCATTGCCATCATTAATAAAGATGGCTGATCCGCTCAACTCACTTGAGCAAAGCCAAACTGGCCAGTTAGCGGGAAATCTGTTCCTACAAACTGGCCAGAACAGTGCTTTTGCCGCGCAACAAATCGACCTACTGCGAGCGGTGAAACAGACCGGCTCCATTTCTAAAGCTGCCAAAGAAGTGGGCATCAGTTATAAGACCGCTTGGGATCGAATTGATGCCATGAATAACTTGTCCGCAGAACCCTTGGTACTGCGCGCCAGTGGTGGTGCTAAAGGTGGTGGTACGCAATTAACCGATCTGGGTGAGCGCATTATTGCAGGCTTTCAAGCCTTGATGGATGAGCATGCCAAGTTCCTAGCACGTCTTGGTGAACAGCTCCACTCACTCAGTGATATCGCTAACTTTGTTCGTTCGGAGCAAACGCTGACCAGTGCTCGCAATCAGTTTCGCGGTCACGTGATTGACGTTCAGCACGGTGCCGTGAATACGGAAGTCACCCTAGCCATTGGCGCAGACCAGAACCTAGTGGCCATGATCAGTCGTGACAGCGCGGAGCAATTAGCACTGCAAAGCGGCAAGCCAGCCATTGCTCTGGTCAGTGAAAGCTCGATACTGCTAAGCAAAGACCTGACACTTGCCAGCAGCGCACGCAATCGACTGATCGGTACTGTTTCTCGTATTACAGAAGGGGCGGTGAACAGTGATATCGCTATTGATTTGGGACAGAGCAAAACCCTAAGTGTCGTCATCACTAACGCCAGCTTAAGGGAATTGGCGTTACAACCAGATCAGCCAGTGGCGGCGATCTTTAAAGCACCTAGTGTGATCTTGATGAAAGCCGACTGATATCGGCTTTTTATTGGAAGTTAGCGTACAATCGCCACTGATTTAATCTGCGCCCACACGGCATCCCCCACCTTTAATTGCATGGTATCCAGAGAACGCTTAGTTAAGCGGGCGATCAATACTTGTCCAGCACTTTGTAAACGAAGCAATACCATGGCCGCGTCCTGATCAGGCGTGACGTCTAAGATGGTCACGGGTAAACGATTAACAATACTGGATTCATCATGAACAGCCCGCGACAAGCTCACATCACGGGCCAAGATACGTACCCGCATGTCACTGCCGACGTCATCGCCCGCATCACGTACCCAAAGACTCGCCTCGCCACAGGCGACTTTCGCCAAATGCCATTGCGGTTCACGCTCGATCACTTGGCCTTGCCAGACAGCTCCCGTATCAAAGCCAGATAACGCCCTTAGATCCGTGCGCGCAAAGACTTCAGACAACTCACCTTGGGCGACCAATTTACCGCCGTCTAACACCACTACATGATCGGCCAGTTGGGCAATCTCATCCACTGAGTGACTGACGTACAGAATCGGAATATCTAAGCTGCTTCTAAGCTTCGCCAGATACGGCAAGATTTCTTGCTTGCGGGCATTATCCAAGGATGCCAGTGGCTCATCCATTAACAGAATCCGTGGCTGAATCAGCAACGCTCTGGCAATGGCCACCCGTTGACGTTCACCGCCAGACAACTGGCTCGGATAACGCGATAAAATCGGTTCAATGCCCATTAATGAGACGATCCGATTAAAATCTTCCGCACTGGTGGGCTCCTCAGCTCGCTTAATAGCAAACTTCAGATTTCCCAATGCGGTGAGATGCTCAAACAAGCTCGACTCTTGAAACACATACCCCAAGGGACGCTTATGGGTCGGCAAAAACTGCTTAGCATCCTGCCACACTTGCCCCTGCACTTCGAGATAACCGGACTGAGCACGCTCTAACCCAGCAACACAGCGCAAAAAAGTCGTCTTACCAGAACCGGAATGACCGAAGATAGCAGTGACCCCTTGGCTTGGTAGTTGTGTGGCAACGTCCAATTCAAACGGTAACACGCCTTTACTTTGGCGCGTTAAGCGAAACTGGGCATGGATGGTATTAGGCGAAGCACTCATGATTTCACTCCCCAAACACCACCAGACTGACGATGAAAGCCATACACACCCAGCAGTACCACAAAGGAAAATGCCACCATTAAGCCAGCCAGTACATGGGCTTGACCATATTCCATGGCTTCTACGTAATCATAAATCTGCACCGAAACCACCCGAGTTTCTTGGGGAATATTGCCACCGATCATCAGCACCACACCAAACTCCCCTACGGTATGAGCAAAACCTAGAATCGCCGCCGAGATAAACCCAGGCTTGGATAACGGCAATACAACACAGAAAAAACGCTGCCATGGACCCGCGCGCAAGGTGGCGGCCACTTCCATAGGACGATCCCCTAAGGCTTGCATAGCATTTTGAATCGGTTGCACCACAAAGGGTAAGGAATACACCACCGAAGCGATCACCAGCCCCCAATAGCTAAACGGCAATAAGCCGATACCTAGCTGCTGAGTGATCTGACCAATCACGCCATTGGGGCCCATGGCAATCAGCATATAAAAACCCAATACCGTAGGCGGCAATACCAAAGGTAAAGCAACAATGGCTCCGACAGGGCCTTTAAGCCATGAACGAGTTCGCGCTAGCCACCAAGCGATCGGCGTGCCGACCACTAATAGCAACACAGTGACTGTGGTGGCGAGGCGCAAGGTTAGCCAGATCGCGTCCAGATCTGCTTCGGTGAACATAGGTAGTTACTCAGTTTGGTAGCCGTAAGAGTGAATGATTTCGTGTGCTTTAGGGCTTTGTAGATAAGCCATCAAATCACGCGCTGCGACGTTGTCTTGGCCTTTTTTCAGCAATACCGCATCTTGGCGGATCGGGCTGTACAACTCGCTTGGCACAATCCAGCTGGAGCCTTGTGTGACATGGCCTTCCGACATGATTTGCGATAGCGCGACAAAGCCTAAATTCGCATTGCCAGTCGCCACAAACTGGTAAGTTTGAGCAATGTTTTCGCCCTGTACCCACTTGTCTTTAGTCGCTTCCGTTAGATCCAAAGCCTCAAGCACTTCCGTCGCCGCTAAACCGTATGGTGCTAACTTAGGGTTCGCCAAAGACAGCTTATTAAAGTCACCCGAGCTTAAACGCGCATAGTTATTATCAATAAAATCAGGCAAGGACGACCACAGCGCCAAGGCTCCAATGGCGTAGGTAAAACGGCTGCCATCCACCACGAAGCCATCTTGCTCTAGCTTCTCAGGCTTAGCTTGGTCGGCGGAAAGAAACACTTCAAACGGGGCACCGTTTTGAATCTGCGCCAGAATTTTACCGGATGAACCAAATGACAACACCACATCATGGCCAGTGTCGCTTTCAAATTGCTCGACTACCGATTTCATGGCACCGGTAAAGTTCGCCGCCACTGCTGCATGAACTTGATCCGCCACCGCTTGGTTGGCAACGACACAGCCTAAGACTAGCCATGGCATTTGTTTAATAGGGTTCATCCTGTTCTCCTTCGATCATAGTGGCCAAATGAGGCCGTTCAAATTTCGCTATATAATCCATTACATAACGAAATAGCTCAAGCAACAGCCCTAAGAAATCGTCGAATTTTGGAAAAATCCGCACCAGAATGTCGCATTAAGTGATTTTTCAAGCGTGATATAGAAAACTCTGCTGAAACAAAAACGCCCCAGCGGATCGCTGAGGCGTTCTTGAAAGCACTTAGAGGCGATTAAGACGCGGGCGCTTCACAGTGATAAGACGCTAGTTGACTCACATCACCACCATCAAATTTCGCATATTGCGGGAACGGACAAATCGGCTGCGTTTTATTTGGGAAAGACTCTCCTTTCGCTGGCAGATTGACCGGTGCTTCCTCTTTCTCAACCCAATTTTCAATGGCTGCTAATGGATCAAAGTTATTGAATGCCGGACCACCACCACAGTGAGTCATACCCGGCACCATAAATAAGCGTGCCCAATCATGGGTTTCCGCCATATCTCCGCCGTCTGTGTCTTGGCTGACATTTTTGTACCAATTAGCAATATCGTCCGCTGAAAACACTGGATCGGATAAGCCTTGGTAAACAATCACCTTGCCGCCTTTAGCCTTATAGGTTGTTAGGTAAGTAGCGACCGCATCGTTAAGCGCCGCAGTTTGATGCATGTCTTCCATATCTTTATCAAAGTCGAAATCTAAGGTGTTAAGCTCAGGACGTGGTGGCGTTAGGAAATAGAACTTCACAGAACCAGCCCCCAAAGACAGATTCAAGGCATCCGTTTTGGTCGCATCTTCAGAGAAACCTAATTTCCATGCACGCCAGCCTGGAGCAGACATTCCACTATCATAAGGCCATGTGCTGTAAAGTTTGTCACCACGGCTGTTAACGGGTCCAGCCATGACTTTTCCTAAGGCATCAATTTTCGCTGAGGACAAGCAGGCTGTAGCGTTTGTACCATCGCACTGCAACACCTTAGGATCAAAGTGACAGGCTTGGTAATTGTTGATCACGCCATCAATCGAGCCATCCAGTGCATCACAAGACTCCAACACCGATTTGCTCACTAAATTCAAGTCCGCTTGCGTTAGAGCCTTAGATAAGATTGGACGACCTTGCTCATCTTTTGGCGCAATACTCATTAAAGCTTGAGAGTCCCATGCTTCTGCAACACCTGCACGACTTAAGTGAAAGCCAGGGTTACCCGCGACAATACCATCAAATTCATTAGGGTAACGCTGTGCCGCCATCATGGCTTCACGACCACCGTTGGAGCACCCCATAAAATAGGTATAATCTGGTCGTTGTGAGTAGTATTCGTCGACGATTCGTTTCGCCTGAACCGTTACTTTGCCAATCGCCGCATAAGCAAAATCAAGACGAGCTTGCTGATCAAAGCCAAACTCAGGGCTTGGCGTCGGATGACCACCATCCATAGAAACAACCGCATAACCTCGGGTTAACGCTGGTGAAGCGGTCGATTCATTCACTGGAATGCGCCCCAGTGCGTTGGCAAGAAAGCCGTCCACACCGCCACCGCCTTGGAATAACAAACGCTGTTGCCAATTGCTAGGAAGGCGCATTTCAAAATGAATGCCGTAAGGCTTACCATCCGCCCCAGTGCGCTCTTCAATCACCCCCTGAACAAGGCAGTGCGCTGGCAAATCCACATCAGACATATTAGCGCCAGTAAAAGCTGCCATGGGGTCTTTTGCGGCAGGACCAGCTGCCACCCATTCGGCCTTGGTGATTTCTACATTATGCTCACTTAGGTCCATTAACCCCGCACACATCTGATCACTTGCGTAGGCCATTGGCGCTGCCAAACCTGACAAAGCCAAGCTCGGCAGCAACACCTTTTTCAAAACGCTATTCATTTTCGACTCCTTAGCTATTTTGCCCTTCATGTCGCAGTCCCATGTACAAATCGTACCGTGACATATGCTTTATCGTTATAGCCTATAACGATACAAAAAGCCTATCTTACGCCCTTGCGTAAACGCATCAACAACACTGAAAGATAGCCTAAATATTACCTATATTTTCAATTAGAACAGCCAGTTATGTAACAAAGTCTAGAATTCCTTACGGTTATAGTTAGGACGAAATATACGGACAATTTTGCTATGAACGCTAGCTATAAATCACTGCAGATTGATATGATTAGTTCCACATAGTCGGGGAGCAAAACTGCTGAGATCGCTTAAGCGAGACCCGTTGAACCTGATTCAGTTAGTACTGACGTAGGGAACTATGGGAAAGATTCTGCTTAGCCCAACCATTGTCCTTGGTGTGAGGCGCTGTTTTTCTTCCCGTTCCTTTGCGTCGTAAAGGAACCTTTATGACCCAAACCACCCCTATTACGCTCACCATTGCTGGCTCTGACAGCGGCGGTGGCGCAGGCATTCAAGCCGATATCAAAGCCATTTCAGCAACCGGCAGTTACGCTTGCAGCGTGATTACAGCCACCACCGCACAAAACACCTTGGGCGTCAGCGACGTACATCCGATCCCCGCGCAGCATGTAGCGGCGCAACTCGATGCAGTATTCAGCGATCTAGCTATTCAAGCGGTTAAGATTGGTATGTTGGCCGATGCAAATATTATCAAGGTGGTCGCGGATAAACTGCGCCACTATCAGCCTAGTTATGTGGTATTGGACCCAGTAATGGTCGCTACCAGCGGTGATCTATTGCTTCAGCAAGAAGCCATCAAAACCATGCAGTCGGAGTTGTTTCCCCTAGTGGATTTGATTACCCCGAATCTACCGGAAGCAGCAACTTTGCTCGGTAAGGCTACACCTCACACTGAAGCCGAAGCGCTCGCTATGATTGACGAGCTAAAGCGTTTGCCAGCGGCGGTGTTATTAAAAGGTGGGCATCTAGCAGAAGGGCCAGACAGCAAGGACTGGCTGATTAAAGACGAGCAAGTGCTGCTGTACTCTAGCCCAAGAATCGCAACCAAAAACACCCATGGCACGGGCTGTACCTTATCGGCAGCGATTGCTTCATTTTTGGCACAAGGGCTTGCTCTTGAAAGCGCCGTTGATCAAGCGAAAACCTATTTAAGCCAAGCCATTGCGCACGCGGATGAATTGAACATAGGCAAAGGCCATGGCCCGGTGCATCACTTTTTCAAACAAGCGAACTCATGATTAGTATTGCCACTGACCTTGTTCACGGACGATTTCAAGACCCGCACCACAGTTGATTTCCAGAGCGCCATGTTCAAACAAAGTAAACTGGCGCTTATCATCGCGAAAACGGTAACCAATAAACTGACAAGGGGTTTCACCGTCAGCACAGAGGCGATGTAAGGTACGACCTTCATAGTGTTGCACCTTACCGGATTCCTTCAGGGTCAGTGCAAATGACATTTTCTGACAGGCCACCTCACCTTCAGGGCAGCGGGAGGTCACATCAATTTGATACGACTCAGTGGTGAGCGTTTGTGCGCTGGCAAGCGTTGCACTAAAACAGACAGCGACAATCGCTAATAGCGAGGGTTTAGTCATCAAAATACTCCTTCATCTTGATTACCATAAAGTCGATAAAGCTACGTAGCAAGGGCGACATTTGTTTGCGAGTGGCATAGATACCATAAATACCGAGCTGGTTCGGCTCAAACTCTGGCAACAACGAGACTAACCGCCCGTCCGCCAAATGCTGTTTAACCGAATACCAAGGCTGCAGGCTGATACCACCGCCTAATAGGGTGCTACGCAACAGCAGCGTAGAAATATTGCTGCTAAGGTTACCTGATACCGCCACGCTGGTCTCCCCTGCAACGCCTTGAAATTGCCATAAACTTTGACCAAAGTAGGAATAGGTCAAACAGTTGTGCCGTGATAGCTCATCAATGGTGCGTGGCATGCCTTGCTCGCGAAGATATTCGGGACTGGCGCAGACTACCGAACGGCAAACGCCCAACTTACGCGCCACCAAATTCGGGTCCAAATCATTGGTAATGCGTATCGCCAGATCGATGCGCTCCTCGACAAGATTGACCGAACGATCGCCCACCAGCACATCGATCTTCACCGCAGGATACAAGCGTAAATACTCATCCACCGCTTGAATCAAAAAATCATCGGCAAAAGTATGACTACAGGTGATGCGCAGTAGCCCACGAGGCTCACTGTCGGGACGAATCGCCAATTGCTCCATTTCATCGCCGATGGAAAGCATGGTGCGTGCACGATCCAGCACATCTTCCCCAGCGCCCGTCAAACTGATACGCCGCGTAGTTCGGTGTAACAGACGCGAGCCCATCCAGCGTTCCAGCTCCGCGATATAACGCGTCACCATGGCACGAGAAATATCCAATTGATCTGCCGCCGCCGTCAAACTGCCGCGATCAGCAACCGTTACAAAGACTTTAAGAGCCGTTAATCTATCCATTTTATTTGTTCGATATATGCAACAGTGAAGTTAATATTATGCCGTATTTGAACCATCTAGTTTGCAATATACTTTTCTCATTCCATTTCACCACGAGGTTTTAAGAATGAAAAAGTCATTGACCACTGCCCTAGCTGTCAGCGCTCTAACCCTAGCCGTTTCCAATGCTCAAGCGTTCGAAGTTGAAGTTTACAATGCCGCTCAGAATGGCATTTTCCCGGTATCTTCTGAGCTATTAGTGGGCGAAAAAGAAGCGATTTTGGTGGACGCTCAGTTTGATACGAAAAACGCCCAGAAGCTAGTAGATTTGATCAAAGCCAGCAACAAAACCCTGAAGCAGGTCTACATCAGTGGCGGTGACCCTGACTACTACTTTGGCCTTGAAACCATTGTTGATGCCTTCCCTAATGTAGAAGTCATTGCCAGTGAATATGTGGTGCATCACATTGAAGAAACCAAAGATCAAAAATTGGCTTACTGGGGACCCATTTTGGGCGACGCTGCACCAGCGAAAGTGATTGTGCCTAAGATCAACAACACCACTAGTCTAACGTTAGATGGCAAAGCCATTGAAATTAAGGCTATTAACACAGCAGATGCCTACCTATGGGCCCCTTCTGAAAAAACCGTGTTTGGTGGCGTCGCCGTGTCGAGCGGTTTGCATGTGTGGATGGCAGATAGCCAAACTCAAGCTGCACGTCAACATCGTATCGATACCATGAATGAAATCGTCGCTCTTAACCCAAACACAGTAGTACCGGGCCATTACGTCGGCGAACTGCCAAGTGGGGCAAGTGCAGCAGAATTTACCCGTGATTACATCAAAACGTTTGTGTCTAAATTAGATCAAGCCAGCAATTCAAATGATCTTGTTGAGGCCATGAAGGCAGCCTATCCTGACTTAAAACCAACGGATGGCTTATTCATCGGTGCCAAGGTCGCCACTGGCGAAATGAAGTGGTAATCCGACTTTAAAACGATAAGACAAAGAAAAAGCCAGTCACCCACAGAGTGACTGGCTTTTTCTATTCAAAGTACTGATCAAGAGACCGTTATACTTTTTAGCCTTTCTCCACAAATCTTGTCTTAAACAAAGCCAAGCAGACGTGGCAAGAACAAAGATAGTTCAGGCACAAAAGTGGTAATTAACATTACCGGCATGGCCACAAAGCCCATCAACGCCAACGCTGGCATCACGGTGCGGTGAATCGACACCTGACCGATACGACACGCCATATAGAGAATGGGCGCGACCGGCGGGCTGTTAGCACCGATAACGACTGAACAGGCCACGATTGAAGCAAAGTGCACAGGGTGTACACCGCTATCCACCATCAACGGCATAAACAAAGGTGCAACCACCACAGTTACCGATACGTCGTCCATGATCATACCAGCGATGATTAGGAATACGTTCACCGCAATCAAAATCAGCAATGGGTTTTCAATCAGCGAGCTAACCAATTGCGTTAGATCTTGCGGAATACGTTCCATCGCCAAAATACGGCCGATCATAAAGCTGAATAGCAAGATCAAAATCACCGTACCCGTTGTTTCTGCAGCCGACACTACACTGCGTGAGAAACGTTTAACGGTTAAGTCTTTGTAGATAAAGAAACCAATAATCATGGCAGCAAAAGCGGCTACCGCTGCCGCTTCGGTTGGCGTGAAAATACCACCGTAGATACCACCTAGGATGATGATTGGCAACGACAAGGCAGGGAAAGCACGTAACGTAGCGCGGGCTTTACTTGGCGCTTTTTCCATTCCTTCCGTGGCAGCGTTGTTAATCTCATCAAAGAAGCGACCAACACTAAAACGGTTCGCGATAATTAGACCAATAATCAATAAAAACGCAGGACCGATCGATGCGGCAAAACAAGCTGCCACGGACTGACGTGTTACCACGGCAAACAGAATCATGGTGATCGATGGTGGGATCAAGATCCCCAACAACGACGAAATACCCAATAGCGCAGACGAGTACCCACGAGGATAACCACGTTGTTCCAATGGCCCAATCATAATGGTACCGATAGACGCTACCGCAGCCGTTGCGGTACCCGCAATCGCACCAAAAATACCAGACGCCACCACCATGGATGCACCCATACCGCCACGGCGCTTACCGATCATGACTTCGATAAAGTCCACCAGACGCTTGGCGATACCACCGCTTTGCATCAGGTAACCGGTTAATACAAACAATGGTAAAGCGATCAAAATCACCGAATCTAATGAACGGTAACCTTGCAACATCAAGGTATTTAAATTGGCATCGTAGGCATACACCAAGTACGCCAAGACACCAGCAAATGACCAAGCGACTGGCACCCCAATGATCATCAATAGCATCAGCAGGCCAACTGCAATTAAACCATCCATACTACTGAACCTCTTTACTTAAACGACGCGCACTGGCAACAGAACAAATAAAGTCACGCAGTGAGTAACATGTACAACCAATCGCCGCCATCATGATCGAAGCCTGTGGCAGCCATAAAGGAATTCCCATACCTGGAGAAGATTGTGGACGGCGCATCCCCCACGCCAACATACGGTAAGACAACACAACAAAGAACACACAGATGGCGAAGGTAATCAATGAAATCAATGCCTTATGCATTAATTTCATGCGCTCATCGGTAATTTTTAATTCTACGAAATCCACCACAAGATGCTCATTGCGGCGACTAGCGATCAAACCACCCAGCATGTACAACCACATACCAAACAACATAATGAGCTCAAGCAAGCCCACGATAGACCAGCCAAATACATAACGAGCGAGTACTAAAAACAGCATCAGGCCAACCACTAACAGGCTCGACACAAATGCCGCCGCCTCCAACAGCCAACCGACACGTTTATCTAAATTAGAAAAAAACGTAAACATCATTGCTCCAGTTTAAGAAAAAACCAGCCCGATACGGGCTGGTCTAAAAGGAGTTACTTCAACAGTTAGAGCTTATAAAGGTGAAGCATTTTTGCGGATCACATCCATGATCTCAGAGCCAATCTCGTCATCCATTAGTGGCCATACTTTTTCACGAGCCGCTTTGGCGAACTCACGAATTTGCTCGTCGCTTGGCTCAAAGTATTCCATACCCGCTTTTTGCGCTTCAGCGATGTAGTGATCGTCTTGCTCTTTCGCCGCTTTGAACTGATCGTTCATGATTTCAGTGGCTGCTTCTTGGACAATCTTCTGCTCTTCTTCTGACATGCTTTCCCAAGCATCTAGGTTCATAGATAGAACGCCTGTCATGAAGAAGTGTTTCGTTTGTACGTAGTAATCTAGAGAGTCACGGAAGTACTCGTAATCCCAGTAGATAACGTTGCCAGCTTCACCGTCTACTACGCCAGTTTGTAGCGCTGTGTAAACTTCACCCCAGTCGATAGCAGCGGTTTGGTAACCTAGTGCTTGCATCGTTTGTGGTGCTGGGAATACCGTCATGGTACGTACTTTTAGGCCATCAGCGTCTTTGATGTTTAGCGCGTATTTGCCGCGTGAACCAACGCCGTTAAAGCCTTCTGGCCAAGGGCCAAAGAATTTCAAACCGATATCTTGGTAAACGCCACCTAGCATGTTGTTTACCCAACCACCTGGGCTGTAGGCTTTTAGCGCTTCATCCCAAGAAAGCGTCATGTAAGGCGTGTAGATAACGCCGATACGCTTGTCGTATGACGTCATTGGCCAGTTCAACATTACGTCCACATCACCGGCAACGTGTAGGTCGAATACTTCTTGCTGACCACCTAGTTCGTTTTGGTAGAAAACGCGCGTTTCAATTTCGCCGTTCGATTTTTGTTCAATCAGCTCACCCCATTTTTTTAGAGCATCACCCGCTGGAGAACCTGCAGTACCTGAGTCAGTCGCTAGACGAAGCGTCAATGCATCCGCACTGGCACTCATCAAGCAGGCTGTCGCAATAGCCGTTGAAAGCAATGTTTTGAACTTGTTTTGCATGCCTTTCATGTAATTCGTTCCTTTCTTCTTTTCATACGAGCAACACGAGGTTGCCGCGACAAGTGTCTTGAATCACACCTTACTGTCACCAGTAAGAGCGCCACTCAAAGCACCACCATCTGTATCGGATCGGTCGCATACCCTGCTTACGACTTTTTCTTACACAATAATTACATAATTACACATTTCTAATATTCGCATATTCTAATAAGCGACACATAGAGACAGTATTTATGTCGCAAATGGTGCTAGTTATCCATTCAGTCCATTAGCGTCTTATTTCAATTGGTAACATGAAAGTTATTGAAAAATATTGATATATATCAAGTCAGAATAGTGAACATAAATTCAGGAAGGGGTTTTAAGGCTAAAAACAAGAATACTTTTGGTTAAAGATGTCGCTAATAGGTTAACTTTAAAAGCATCATTTTGACGCTAGTCAATTTATCTCTTTTGGGGAGCATATTTTGCAGTCTGACGTCCATTTTACGACATATGAACCAGAAGGAAGAAAAACAGAAGCTTCACAAGTTGAATTTACCTGCGCAAAAAAAATGGCCGATCATCGGCCATTTTTAACAAGATTAATGCTGTTGTGTGGGACAAATGATACGGCCAGCTTGCAGGTGGAACATTTCCACGTCCGGATGGCTGAAAAAGCCCATTTCCCAAGGATTCTTTTCAATAAAACTATCGCGCACCGCTTCAAATAACGCACTGCCTTTGGGGATTTGATACACCTCTCCGGCAACAATGCTGTAGTTCCACTCAATGGCATGTTCGAAGGTAAAGGTCGCTCGACCATCGATGGCAAAGTAAGCCTGAGGCTCACGCTTTAAGATTTGTTCTTTAAACGTACCTTTAAAGGTGATGAAGAAAATATCGTCGTTGGCACTGGATAAGAACGCCATCACCGTCGAATGCGGCTGATTCATGGCATAACTAAATAAGACACCGATTTTATTATCAGACTCTTCCAAGTCGATCTCCGGTAGACTCTCGAGCGGAGAAATGGGCAATGCCTGCACCGGGCGCGCATCCACAGGAAAGTCATAATTTGGCGCGCGGTACTCTTTTACCACGGTAATGCCGTAGTACACCTGATATTCCAGTGCTTCTACCGTCACGGAAAAGGCCTTAGTGTTCGTTACCTTGCCCTTAAACGAGCCACGGTAAACTTTTAAATCTGCATCGTATTCAGACACGCCGGTACGATTATCCAAGTGGATCGTAATCAGCTGTTCAGGGAGTAATTGATGGCCTTTTGGCAAAGACAGCACTAATTCTGTGTCGGAAAGAAACTCAACACCACAAATCGCAATTTCCATATCATCCGATATTTCTACGTCTTTATAAGCGCCAGCAACCGCTAAAATACGATTACCAAATAACCCCTCAAGCGTCACTTCCACTTGGACTCTCCTCTGCTAATAAGCCTTTCACTTAAATTATAGAAGCATACTTTGATGATCGGCACATGACATTTTCATGCCAAGCTTGATCCAACTAGGGCAATACGACACGAATCACACAACATTTGGTCGGAACGAGGCAACCCAAGTCCCCTAGAGCACTCTACAATGCAGTATCACTCACTCAATTAAATGGAACTGTCATGTCTGATTTCATTACTGTAATGCGCGAAACTTGCCCAACTCCTGTTGTTGATGCGACTAAATGGAAACGCATTGAAGGCGAACCACACACAGTTAACCTAAACGCTTACCTATCTGAAGATGGCAGCAAAATCATGGGTACTTGGATCTGTACTCCTGGTAAATTCGAAGTTGCCTACGACAAGTGGGAATTCTGCCACTTCCTAGAAGGTTACTGCATCATCACTCCTGAAGGCGAAGAGCCAAAGCACCTTAAAGGCGGCGACGTGTTCGTAATCGAGCCAGGCATGAAAGGCACTTGGGAAGTTGTTGAAACAGTTCGCAAATACTTCGTATTCGCATAAGAATCTGTTCGCGCCTGCTGTCTAGGCAGGCGCATCCCTCTCCATACACGCTTCCTACTTCTTTCCCGCCGCCATTGCAATTTCATAAGCCCGACTTATAGCAATGCAAGACTTTTTAACGTTTTGTTTACTTATTTAACTAAAATAAGTGTTTTTATAGGATTAGCTAAAAAAACCGGAACTTTTAAAGTTTAGGGGCATATACTAGCCGTCGTTCTCGTGTTTAAAACTAAGCGTCGACCGTCTGCTTTCCCTACAAGCACCCACCCCTTCCCTTCGCTCGTGGGCGTTTAGTTGTAAACATGCTTGCCAACTTATGGGAATTATATGAACGCTTGGTACTTCCTCTGCCTTTTATCCGTTGTCGCGATCTTAATCGCATTCAGTAACCAATATGTTTTAAAACTGCAAACCACCATTGCCATCACCACGGGCTCGGTTGTCATCTCATTGCTGCTGATGGGATTTACTCAGTTTTATGACAACAGTTTCACCGAGGCGATCAGCACCTCCGTCGCCAGCCTCAACTTTAATATGTTGCTCCTTAACGGCATGCTCGGTTTCTTACTGTTTGCCGGCGCACTTGAAATTGACTTAAAGCTGTTACGCCATCAACGATGGGAAATCGCCATCATGGCGTTTGTCTCCACCATCATTTCGACCTTTATTGTCGGCGCCCTTTGCTACGGTGCATTGCACCTTTTAGGCTGGAATCTACCGTTCATCTACTGCTTACTGTTTGGTGCCTTGATCAGTCCAACCGACCCGATTGCGGTGCTGGCCATCATTAAGAAAATGAACGCGCCTGAGCGCATTTCGGTTCAAGTCGAAGGGGAATCTCTATTTAACGACGGTATTGGCTTGGTAGTCTTTACCACCATTTTCGCCCTTGCCTTTTCTGGTGAAACACCGACCTTCTCTGGTGTTGCTGAACTGTTCTTGGTTGACGCCGTTGGCGGTGTGGTATTTGGTCTAGTCATTGCACTGATCGCACACTGGTTAATTCGTTCAAGCCATGACACCAGTATCGAGCTTTTGATTACTCTGTGTATCCCAACAGCAGGCTATGCTTTAGCAAACGTGATTGGCATTTCAGGTCCATTAGCCATGGTGGTCAGCGGTATCTTTATTGGTAACGTGACACACACCAAGGGCTTCTCAGAGACCAGCCAAACGACTATGCATCATTTCTGGCACACCATTGATGCGTTTTTGAACTCTTTATTGTTCATCTTGATCGGTCTGTTGGTAGTGGTACTGCCCGTCACTTGGGAACAAGTTGGCTTAGGTCTATTAATGATTCCTGCGGTACTGTTAGCGCGCTTTATCAGTGTTGGCGCCATGTACAAGATCTTCCGCCGTTTCCGCGACTACGATCCTCATTCGGTGAAAATCTTAACCTGGGGCGGTTTGCGTGGCGGCTTGGCGCTAGCAATGGCGGCTTCCATTCCACAAGGTGAAGTCATGATTAACGACTCGGATTATCATACCTTAATCGTTGTCGTGACCTACATAGTGGTGATCTTCTCCATCATCGTACAAGGCTCTACTATTTCACCGATCATTCAGCGCAGTATTGATGAAGGCAAAGCCGCTCAGTAACGGCTAATGCAATGACCGAAAGCCGCCTTGCTCTGCATTGGCGGCTTTTTTATGCTTGGGTGCGGGCACTTTTTGAAAACACTTCCACCCGATTGCGCCCCAACGACTTGGCTTGATATAAAGCCTCATCAGCCCGACCAAATAGACGGTCAATACTGATGTCCACTTCCCCTTCCTCGCGGCTTTGAGCCACGCCCGCAGAAAGGGTCACTTGTACAGTTTGATTATCGCCCACTTGAATCGACAAAGCCTCAACCGCCAGTCGGATCTGCTCAGCAATATCGAGCGCTTTTTGTTTATTCATATCCGGTAGCATGATGGCAAACTCTTCACCACCAATGCGCCCTACTAAGTCGACGTCATCGACAATATCTAACATCACCTTAGCCACTTGAATAAGCACCTTATCGCCTGATTTATGGCCAAAGCGATCGTTCACCAATTTGAAGTGATCAATGTCCAGCATCAGCATGCAGTACAAAGCATTATCTATCATCAAAGCCTCTAGCGCTTGCTCGGAGGATTGAAAGAAGTGACCGCGGTTTGCAAGCCCCGTCAAATGATCAAAGTTTGCACGTCGCTCAAGGGCCTGTTGACCACGACGATTTTCAATCGCCACGCTGGCTAGATTGCTAGCAAAATCAATCAGTTCAAGATGCTTTTCAGTGGGCATTGAAGGGTAAGGATAATAGATCGCAAAGGTTCCCAGCACGTCACCCGCACTGGATAAAATAGGATCTGACCAACAAGATTTCACCTTGGCTAAGTCGGCTAAATGCGTAAAGTTCTTCCATAGCTCACTACGATAAATATCTGCAACGATGACTCGTTCCTTTCGATAAGCAGCAGTGCCACAGGAACCGAGACTCGGCCCCGGTGGGATGCCATCAATCGCTTTCATGTAGGCCGCAGGTAAATTCGGTCCGACGTAACTTCTTAAGCGGTTATTGTCATCCATTAATAACACACTGCAGATGGAATCCGGCAGTTCCGCTTGCACATGCTCCACCAATGCCAACATGATGGCTTTCAGTTTTTCACCTTTAGCCACCATTTCTAGCAACTTAGTATTAATCTCCAAACGCTCTTGGATATTAAAATGATCGGTGACATCGCTGTAATTGACCAAGCGACGCTCCCCCATGTAGGTCACGTTTAATTCTACATGACGTAATGAGCCATCTTTACAGGTCACTACCAACGAGCAAGTTTTGCTAAAGTCCCCTGTATGCTGAGCTTTGCGACTCGCTTCATACCAAGGCATCAAAACCGAATTCCGGTAGTTCACATCAGGAAATGCCTTGGCAAACCAATCCTCTAGAGTAGGAATCTCGTCATGCTGGTAGCCGAAAAGCTTTTCAAATGCGGGGTTGATGTATTCTATTTCTCCCGTTAGGGAATTCGACCAACCAATTGCCATTGGCGAGGTGTGTAGCACCTCTCGAAGTGAAAACGACTCTTGCTCTAAAAAGTGAGCTTGTTGAATGCTCGCAAGCTTGGCCGAAACCTCAAGTCGAAGCAGACGCACAAGAGAGTTTAATAAGGCGCTAATGTTTGGCGGTAGCAGGCTGATATCAGAACAAGCACCTCGCGCCAACACAGATATGGAAAAGGTCTCACAACCTGCAATAGAAACTTCGCGCTTGTAGACTCGAGTCGAATCAATGTCGAACTTAGTCAGTTGAGCTTGAGCAATAACATTGCCTTTGCTATCCATCAAGAAAGCAATCTCAGAACTCATCTTGTAGAAGTCATCCAATACCTCAGTCAAGCATTCAATATCCACCAGCTTTTGCAGTGGTAACGCTTTATTGGACATATGCTCTCACAATCTACTGATATCTTTGTTTCAGCTTAGCGCACCACATTCTAATGTGGGCGGTTTTCTAAAAAATTAGTTAATTAAGCAACGCATAATGTGCTGCGGCCCCACCGGCCCACCCAAATACAGTTCACCTGTGTCTTGATAACCGCACTTTTCATAGCAATGATAAGCCCCAGGATTTCGGCAATTCACCGTTAAATAAAGTTCCGTAATATTCGGATAGAACTGCTGTACCCATTGTGGTAACTGGCGTAGAGCTTGGGTCGCAATGCCTTGTCCCTGATAAGTTTGATCGACCATTACCATGCGCACCCCCGCACCGTAGTCAGGACAAAAATCATGCTGTACTGAGTACTCCAAGTCGAGAAAGAAAAAGCCTACCAATAACTCATCTTTTAACATGACGAACGGCAACTCATGATCCTTTAGTAGCTGAGCAAGGGTGAGCGCATTGGGCACGGCAAATTCCTCTTGCTCTGGACGTACGCGCAATTGTTGCAGCGCCTCATGATGCTCAAGGGTTAACGGAGCGATTGTTACCAAACTCGGTGTTTGCATGCAGCCTTCCTAAGGGTTTTATTATTCGTGACCACAGCCACAGTCTCTTCATTATAGAGGGCATTTCACTACCATTACCGATGTATTTGCGACATATTTGCATCATTATGGTGCAAATACCCTAAACAACAGACTGAAACTTTTTTATAATCACCGACGGTGAGATAGAAGCCTGTTTAAGCACGCCACTCCCAACTTAAATCGATCCAAAGACGCATCCGAATAATGATTACGAAAGGAATGATGCGAACGGCAGGAAGCCTAACCTCAGACATTTCTTTGCTAGCCTTCCCCTTCTTTAAACTGACTGTTATTGACTCCTTAGGTCAGCCATTCAGCCAGATCGAGCAAACTCGAGAACACCCATAGGTCTAATGACTTAAACCATAAAGAGAAACATCATGAAAACTAGCGCTCGTAATCAATTCCTAGGCACAATCACCGAACTAAATGATGGTGCGGTCAATTCAGAAGTCATTCTAAACATCGGAGCCGACCAATCAGTTGTTGCCATCGTCACCCAAGAAAGTGCTAAAAACCTTGGTCTAGCGGTTGGCAAAGAATGCACAGCACTGATCAAGGCTTCGTCAGTTATTTTGAGCAGTGACACGAGCGTGGTAACCAGCGCTCGTAACAAACTAGTCGGTACGATTTCAAACATCGAAACCGGTGCCGTAAACTCAGACATCACATTGGACATTGGTGGCGGTCAACGTGTGAGCGCGATTGTTACCAATACTAGTGCCAAAGAATTAGGCCTAGCGGTCGGCAACCAAGCCTGCGCTCTGTTCAAAGCACCAAGCGTTATCCTAATGGTTGGCTAAGACTTAGCGAATCCGGCATCGTCTACTGTCACGCAGGCGATGCTTCTCGAATTATCTGAATAGCCGATTATGGTCGCGCCAGAGCCTCAAGCTCTTTGGTAAAGCTGTAAAAGTCACCGCCCATCTTGCCAACACTGTCCAAAGCCTTCTGATTAATAGCACCGTCTTGGTACAAATGATCGGCTACATACACAGACACCACGTCCAAAAGCACTAGGCTGCCATTACCAGGTTGCTCGCCAATTCGCATCACTTCGCGCAGACGACACTCGTAACGCACTGGAGCGTCCGTAACCGACAGAGGTGCGACCATTTGACTTGGTTCAGACTCGATGTCTGCAAAATCAAATTCACTTTGCTCGGGTGATAGATTGGCACAGGTTAGGTTCATCTTCTCCAACGCCGCCGAATCCACGATATGCACCACACACTCCTTGGTGCTAATCAAGTTTTTCAAAGTGTCTTTATCTTCCCCTGTTTGCGGATTCACTTGGGTGTAACTCAATACCGGAGGATTGACACTGACGACACTAAAAAATGAGTACGGCGCAAGGTTATGGACACCCGATTCTGAGACAGTACTGATCCAAGCAATCGGTCGGGGCGTCACACCACCCACCAACAAGCGATAAATCTCGGGTGTTGCTAGGGACTCAGCCGCAATGTTCATAAGATCTCCTTCCTAGTTGTAAAATATTAAATTAGATTTAACTTATATATTATCCATATCTGATTCAAGATAATCTGCGCTTATGATGACACGAGACACAAAAACAAAAAACCGGAGGCAAGCTCCGGTTTTTCAAAGTGCTAGAAAGATCTAAGCAGTCAAACGCTTCTTCTGACGGCGGATAATCCACACTACCAATAGGAACGCTGGAATAAAGAACCACTCTTTCGCCGGACGATCATTCTCGACATCAAAGCCGGTGATTTCCCAATCGAAATCAAGCTGCATTTGCTCTGCAACGCTGCCCCAAGCAATGTTATCAATATATAAGCGGCCGTCTTCATCGCGCACTTCAAGGCCTGCACCTTGCGCTAAACGATCGCTTGCATCCCCTTCTGCACTAAGCGGTAGATCCACTGTTTTCTCAATCCAGCGGCCATCGAGGTTTTCTCCTTCTACCGCCAAACGAACACTCGCCAGATTCGGGTGCTGCTCAATGTATTGCGTCAACTCAGAGCCTTGGTAATGTTCGTGCGGCGCAATGATTTGATCCAACCAGAAACCAGGACGGAACAAGGTGAATGCCACTAATAACAGGATGGCACTTTCCCAACGCTTACTGCGCGCAAAGAAGTAGCCCTGTGTCGCGGCGGCAAAGATCAGCATCGCGGCCAGTGCGACAAAGAACACCACAACACCCTGATACCAGGTCACATCAATCAACAATAAGTCAGTGTTGAAGATAAACAAGAATGGCAACAAGGCGGTTCGCATAGAGTAGAAGAACGCCGTGAAGCCCGTTTTAATCGGATCACCACCCGATACCGCTGCGGCCGCAAAGGAAGCCAAGCCCACCGGTGGCGTCACATCCGCCATAATACCGAAGTAGAACACGAACATATGGATGGCGATCATTGGCACGATCAAGCCAGATTGTGCACCCAGCTCCACGACCACACTGGCCATCAAAGATGACACAACAATGTAGTTCGCTGTGGTAGGCAGACCCATCCCCAATACAAGAGAGATCAGCGCTACCATCAACAACATGATGATCAGCACGCCACCAGAGATCAGCTCGACAAATTCGGCCATCACTTGACCAACACCGGTTAGTGTCACGGTACCGACGATGATACCCGCCGTTGCCGTTGCCACACCGATACCAATCATATTGCGGGCACCGGTATTGAGACCTTCAATCAAGTCCCAAACGCCTTCTTTGAACTGAGTGCCAATACCGCCATGTTGGCGGAACCAAGCTTTGAGTGGCTTTTGCGTAATCAACACAAATGCCATCAGCATGCTTGCCCAGAACGCAGATAAGCCTGGGGATTTGCGCTCCACCATCAAGAACCACACCAAGACGATCAGCGGTACCAGATAGTAAAGACCAGAACGGTAAATCTCAGCAAACACTGGCAGCTTAACGATCTCACCATTGGTATCGCCCATGTCCAGATCTTTGGACTGAGCCGAGATATACAGCAAAGCAAAGTAGCCAAACACCACGAGCAATAACAAACCAAGATTCGACCAGTCCCCCAAGGCCCACTTAATCGCCACCACTAGGTAGTACAGAGCCCCTGCCAGAATCATCATGCTCGAGATAATGATACCTGAGCGTAATAGAGCGACTTTCCAAGGACGCGCTGGCGTTGAACGCGGTAAACCACGCATGTCCGCCTTGAGCGCTTCAAGGTGCACTATGTACAACAAAGCAATGTAGGAAATGGTGGCTGGCAAGAATGCATGTTTCACCACTTCGATGTAAGGAATGCCGACGTATTCCACCATTAAGAAGGCTACTGCCCCCATGACCGGTGGCATGATCACACCGTTCACCGATGACGACACTTCAACCGCACCAGCTTTCTCAGGACTAAAGCCGACTTTTTTCATCAATGGAATGGTGAAGGTACCTGTGGTTACCACGTTGGCAATCGACGAACCAGAAATCAAACCTGTCATGGCAGATGACAATACTGCCGCTTTTGCTGGGCCTCCGCGCATATGGCCTAACAGAGCAAACGCCACTTGGATAAAGTAGTTACCGGCACCTGCTTGGTTCAATAAAGCACCGAACAAAACAAATAGGAAGACAAAGCCAGACGATACCCCTAAGGCGATACCAAAGACCCCTTCAGTGGTCAGCCACATATGGGTCATGGCCTTTTCAAATGACGCCCCTTTCCAACGCAAAATCTCCGGCAACCAAGACGAATCGCCAAAGAATACATAGAGCAGGAAGACAATCGCCACCATCATCAGCGGTGGCCCTAAAGAGCGACGCGCTGCTTCTAGGGTCAACAACAAACCTACACCTGCCACCACCAAATCCATGGTGGTTGGCAAGCCTGGTCGCATCGCCAACTCATCATTGAATAAAAATAAGTAGGACGCACAGAAAGCGCCGATTACCGCCAGAGCGTAATCAAAAATCGGAATATGTTTGGTCGGACTACTGCGAAAGGCAGGAAACGCCATAAACGCCAGTGTCACGGCAAAGGCCAAGTGAATAGCACGGGATTGGGTATCGTTTAAGAAACCAAAACCAAATTGCGATGGTAGCGGTGAACCGATCCAAAGCTGAAACAAAGACCAACAAAGCGGTACGAGGAACAATAAGCCTAATGCAAATCGGCCGTGGGGAGCACGCTTACCCGTGTCCGCTTCGGCCACCATTTCATTAAGCTTATCAGTATCCATTGCTGTAGAGTTTTCTGTCGACATAGTAGTTACCTAAGTGCTGACGAAAAGAAGAAAAAGCGCCCTCCTACAGGGAAGGCGCTTTAAAGAGCAGGTAAATAAAGCAGCTAGGGGTTACTTCAATAGACCTTGCTCACGGTAGTACTTCTCAGCACCAGGGTGCAGAGGCGCTACCAATGAAGAGGTGGCCATTTCTTGTGGTTGCAATGGCGCGAACGCTGGGTGTAGACGCTTAAAGGCATCAAAGTTTTCAAACACCGCTTTAGTCATTTGATAAACCACTTTGTCTGACACGTCAGCAGAGGTCACGATGGTCGCCTTAGGACCGAAAGTGATCACGTCATTTGGGTTACCGTTGTACATGCCACCAGGAATGATGGCTTTCGAGAATTCTGCATGTTTAGTTTGAATACTTGCCGCTACTTCACCGTCTAGTGGGATCATGCGCACGTCACAGGTCGTCGTCGCTTCTTGCGCAGAACCGTTTGGTAGACCCGCTACAAAGATAGTCACATCAAACTTGTCGTCACATAGTGCTTGCGACATTTCCGACGATTTAAGCTCAGCAGCAAAAGCGAAGTCTGCTGTGGTCCAGCCTTTTTCCGCCATCAGCAGTTCCATCATGGAACGGTTACCGGAACCTGGGTTACCGATATTAACTCGCTTGCCTTTTAGATCATCAAATGACTGAATGCCAGAATCCGCACGTGCCATCAAATGGATTGGCTCTGGATGAAGAGAGAATACTGAACGTAGCTCAGGAAATGGATTACCTTCAAACTGGCCTTTACCTTGGATCGCTGCGGCTTGCACATCAGACTGCGCCACACCAAACTCAAGCTCGCCGGCACGGATACTGTTAACGTTGTAACCTGAACCACCCGTGGATTCGACTGAACAACGAATACCGTGCTCTTTACGATCTTTATTGATCATACGACAGATAGAGCCGCCTGCAGGGTAGTAAACGCCCGTTACACCACCGGTACCGATAGAAACGAATTGGGTATCTTCCGCAACCGACAAAGTTGCTGCGGCTGCGAAGGTTGTTGCTAAGACCGTTTTAAGCATTGCTTTCTTCATTGAAAATTCCTCGTTGTGTCATTTTTTTGTTATGAGATCGTAAAAACGAGGTTACTTATGGCAAGGACAATGCCAACTCCCTGAAAACCTCATAACACATTGATTAACAATAACTTTTTAAGACTTAAAAGCCATTTCGTTAAGCGCATGCTTTATAACTATAGTTATAAGTTTGATAAAATACAGGTCAATGCATAGGCCCTGGCCTTTAAAATTGGGGGCTGCAAAGAGCGCTATAACCTTTTTTATAGCTATAACTTTTGTTATGGGCGCGACTTTAACCAGCCCTATCCCCCTCTTCTCATTGCCCGAAAGACTGGTTAAGATGCCCACCCTAATTCGATTTGTAGATCTTTTGCACAGATGAAAACCCTACTGATCAGTCTGTTGAGCCTAATGTGTTTTGCTCAATGGTCCTATGCCGAGACACGACTTGGTCCCAGCGCGGCGTCGCTAAAGCGGACAGTGCATATTGGTGCAGATTACAATTACCCGCCCTATGAATTTATTGATGAAGATGGCAATCCAACCGGTTATACCGTTGAACTCAGCTACGCCATTGCCGAAGTCATGGGCTTTGACATTGATCTGACCATGACCGATTGGCAAAGCGCTTACGATGGTTTGCTCGATGGCACTTACGATGCCCTACAGAACATGGCCTACTCGGATGAGCGCGCGCAGAATATTATCTTTTCACCGCCGCACTCGATCGTGAACCAATCCCTGTTCGCCCGTAAAGACGGCCCCCATGTGGACGACATTCAGGATGTGTCTGGTTATGAGGTGATCGTGCAGCAAGGCAGCATCATGCATGAATATCTGCGTCGTAATGTGCCCGATGCCATGATTATTCCCGCGCCAACCCACTCGGCAGCGCTGCGCTTACTCGCCTCTGGCAAACATGATTTTGCTCTAACCGCTAACTCACCGAGCTTGTATCTCAGTCAAGAAATGGGGCTTAGTAACCTTGAGCCCATTGCCCGTCCCGTAGCGGGTCAACGCCTTAGTTATGGTGCGCTACCGAAAAACGAAGAGTTGATTGCTTTATTTAGTGAAGGCCTCGCCATTCTGAAAAATACCGGTCGCCAGCAAGCGATTTACGATAAATGGTTTGGTACCTTGGAACAGTCAAAATGGCCGTGGAAAAAGATTGGTCAATACGCCTTCTACGCCATCCTCGCCCTATTGTTTATCTTAGGCGGCAGCATGATTTGGAATAATATGCTGCGCAAAGAAGTAGAGCGTCGCTCTAAACAAATTAAGGCTCAGCAAGAGCAACTGATTCAGGCTGACAAGATGGCTTCTCTCGGGGTACTGGTGTCAGGGGTGGCCCATGAGATTAATAACCCAACTGGGCTATTGATGCTCAACTTGCCTATCCTACGCAGCGCTTGGGAAGATGCTCTACCCTATCTAGATGAAGTCAACCAGCAACAAAATGGTATTGCGTTGGGCGGCTTGTCGTATCAACGCCTGAAAGCTGAAATCCCTTATTTGTTGGACGAAATGCAACACAGCACCGATCGCATTCGCAATATCGTCAACGATTTAAAAGACTTTGCCCGAGAACAGCCGGACGAAATTTGGCAGGACGTAGACCTTAACCATGTCACCCAAACAGCGGTACGCTTAGTGGATAAGTCCATTCGCGGTGCCACCGACCACTTCACATTACATTTGGATCAGCGCCAACCACATATCACAGGTAACCCACAGCGCATTGAACAGGTTATCATTAACCTGATTTTAAACGCTTGCGATGCCCTCTCCGACAAATCTGCTAGCCTAACGTTAACCACGACCCTAAGTGCCGATCAAAAAGAAGCATTGCTGGTAGTGGAAGACCAAGGCTGTGGCATTGCCAAAGACGCCTTACCTCGCTTAACCGATCCATTCTTTACTACCAAGCGAGAAACAGGGGGCACAGGCCTTGGCTTATCGGTGTCTGCCGGCATTATAAAAGCCCACAAAGGACGCCTATCGTTTGAATCAACCGTGGGGCAAGGTACAACGGCGATCGTTACCTTTCCGATTCTTTAACCCCATCCGCCGCTAAGAGGAATTTCATTTGAACCAGCTGGCCTATCCGCAATTTAAGATTCTATTGGTGGACGACGAGCCTTCGTTTTTGCGCAGCATGTCGTTGACCTTGGAACGCTACGGTTTAAATAACATCCTCACCTGCTCTGAACCCCATAAGGTTCAAGGCTTAATGGCGGAGCATTCCGTCGGTCTGGTACTGCTGGATCTGACCATGCCAGTGATCTCGGGACAGGAGCTGCTCGCTTGGTTAACAGAAGAATACCCAGATGTGAGTGTGATCATCTTTAGTGGCTTGAACCAAGTCGACGCCGCGGTGAACTGCGTTAAGCAAGGGGCATTCGATTACATCGTCAAAACCGCTGATCAAGAACAGATTTTAGAAGCCATCAAACGTGCCATTCACACTCAAGAGTTAAGTCTTGAAAACCAAGCGCTACGGGCGCAACTGCTTTCAAGTGAACTGGGTAAAGCCGATCACTTTGCTGACTTTATTACGGCCGATCCCAACATGATGTCGACCTTTCGCTACTTAGAATCGATTGCTAGCAGTAGCCAACCGGTTTTAATTACCGGTGAAAGTGGTGTCGGCAAGGAGCTGATCGCCGGAGCCATTCATGAACTAAGCGGCCGTCGCGGCCCCTTAGTCACTGTCAATGTGGCAGGCTTAGACGATAATATTTTCTCTGACACCCTATTTGGACATGCCCGCGGCGCCTTTACTGGGGCCGATAAAGTACGTCAAGGCTTGGTCGAAAGTGCCGCCGGTGGCACCCTGTTCCTTGATGAGATTGGCGATTTAAGTTCGACTTCTCAAGTGAAACTACTGCGTCTATTACAGGAAGGCGAATACTATCCGATTGGCAGTGACCGTCCTAAACGCATTCAAGCCCGTGTCATAGTCGCCACTCACCAAGACTTAGTTGAGCAACAAAAACAGGGCAAATTCCGCAAAGATTTATACTATCGTTTACGCACCCATATGGTGTCGATTCCGCCTTTGCGCGAGCGAATGAATGATTTGCCATTGCTCATCGACCACTTTATGCGCCAGGCCTGTGAGGAATTGCAAAAGGAGCCCGTTAGTATTCCTAGCAATCTGGCCCTGCAATTACAGCAGTACAGCTTTCCTGGCAATGTGCGTGAGCTTAGGGCGTTGGTTTACGATGCCGTGAGCCAAAGTGATCAAGCTGGCTTAAATATCAGCGTGTTCCAGCAGCTGCTGGGCAATGCATCAGTGGATGTGTTTGAGCGTGCGGTACGCTTTCCAGAAGACCAACCACTACCCACCTTGACCCAGCTAAGTAAGCTGTTGGTGGAAGAAGCCATGAACCGTGCCAATCAAAACCAATCATTGGCAGCACGTATGTTGGGGATTTCTCAGCCGGCACTGAGTAAACGTTTGAAAAATATGAAGGAAGGTGAAGACTAACCTGACGCTGTCCCATCAGGTTATCTTGTCTGAACGTCACGACTGGGTGCGACCCCAAAGGCACGGGTGTATTCACGGCTGAACTGTGATGAGCTGGCATACCCTACTTCATAGGCGGCTCGACTCACATCCATCATTTGCGTGCGCATCAGATTCCGAGCACGCTGCAATCGTACCGTTTTCTGATACTGCAAAGGGCTCATGGCGGTAATGGCTTTAAAGTGGCTGTGAAACGATGACACACTCATGCCCGTAAGCTTGGCCAGTTCCTCCATCTTCACCGGTTCAGCGTAGTGGTCTTTTAGCCAAGTAATGGCTTTGCTGACTTTTTCCGCGTGGGAGTCAGTTACACCAATCTGGGCAATAGCAGGCCCCACTGGGCTTTTTAACAGGCGAATAAAGATCTCTTCCAATACCAAGGGTGCCAGTAATTCAACATGCTCTTGCTCGCTTACCAGCTCCAGTAAGCGTACACAGGCTTTTAAAATCTGCTGGTCCGTATCCGCCACATAGACAGTGCTTACCTTGTCTGCTTTGGGTAGGCCATTTGGGTACACTTTTAATGCTAGCTCATGAATTTTCTGTGGCGACAGTGGCAACATTAGGCAGAAATACGGCTCTTCCGCACTGGCTTTGGTGATTTTCAAATCCAGCGGAATCTCTGCCGCATATACCACCATAGTGCTGGCATCTTCCACATACTCAATGCCGGACTGCATCACTGAAACGTACTTGGCCCCTTGAGGCACGATGCAAAAACTGGGCTCCGCTAACAAGCATGTCTTTTCCGTGGTTGGCTTTGAATAACGTGCCACATTGACCTGCTCATCGACCAAACGAAAGAAGCCATCATAGGGCGTTAAGCGCGTCAGCAACTGAGACATTTTTGTCAGTATCTCATCACTCGGTCGAACACCGTGATGCTTAATGGTCTGAATTTGACTCATACCCTTTCCTTATAAACACTAGTCGCCGCCGATGACCGCTAGACAAAAAGCGGTCATCGGCAACGGAACTAGAAACGCTGGATTAGCCTTCGCCAATCGCCGCCAATAGCTCATGCAGTTTCAATGCATCCGCGAAACTTGGGGCTGTTTTTGAACCGGTGCGGATATCCTGTGCAACCAGCTTGTAAATGCCTGCCACATTACGCGGGATAAGTTGTTCCGGCAGACCTTGGTACAGTTCTGCTGGCACTTTCAGTGGTTGCAGTTCTTGCTCATCGCCCTTGGCAGCAAAGATTTTCAGATCACAGAATTGACCGTGACCAATGTTACCGCGAACTTGGATGTCCCCTTCGGTGCCGTTAATTTCCCAGAAGAAATTCGTACCGCGGCACATGCCACCACGATAATGGGCCGAAAACGCCGCGCCACTGGCCAACTGGGCGTGAACCAGGATTTGGTCCGCCGCAGTTCGCTCAATGTCTTCACCAGTATCCGTGACGTGTACACTTTGACGGCGAGTGAGCAAGCGCCCCGAAACGTCTGCGAACTCCCCAAGCACATCTTGCACACCCGCTAAGGTGTGCGCAAATGGAATGGTCAACATGGTCGCACCATTCGTCTTGTCTTCTAGGTAGGTCAATTCTGCATTGGTTTGTGTGCCCCAGTTAGCACCCGAGCCAATCAGAGATGATGACAAGACTTGCCCCACATAACCGTCTTTAACCAAGCTCGCTAAGTACTGTAGCTCTGGCGCGGTGCGCATTTGCGTACCGATCGTTGTCACCACACCTTTCTCTTCTGCCAACGCGGTTAACTTTTTCGCTTCTTCTAAACCATTACCTAGCGGCCACTCACTGTGTACGTGTTTGCCTGCTTGCAACGCCGCTGTGATCAGTTCGTAGTGGTACGGCACTTTAACGGTGACCACCACTAGATCAATCTCATCGGACTGAACTAACTCTTGTGGTGTGGCAAAGGCATGGGGCAGATTTAAAGCGTCTGCCGTACGTTGACTACTTTCAGGGGTAGAGTTCGCCACTCCCACCACTTTAAATTCATCAGCTAATGATGCCAGAGCTGGGATATGTGCCATTGCAGCCCAATGACTATCAGGATTAAGACCAATAAAACCAACGCGAATAGGTTGTGTGCTCATGATGTTCCTCACTGTTAATGACATTTTCTGCAGGCAAGGAGGCGCCATTACCACTTTTTACAAAGCAGCTTTGCCAACATTAAGATTTGGGATTAAGAAGAGCAGCGACGGGCCCGCCGCCGCTCTGATCGGGTACGCTTTAAGGGATTAAGCGCTTAGAGAAGCCATATCGATTACGATACGGTGCGCCATGTCACCTTTAGCCATACGATCGAATGCGTCGTTGATTTGATCAATGTTGATCATTTCACATTCTGGGTAGATGTTGTGCTCAGCACAGAAATCTAGAACCTCTTGAGTCTCTTTGATACCACCGATCAAAGAACCAGCCACACGACGACGACCTGCCACTAGAGGCCAAGTCATTGGCTCTTCAACTGGACCGATTTGACCCACGATCACTAGAGAACCGTCGATGTCTAGTAGTGGTGTGTAGATATTTAGATCGTGTTTTGCAGGCACTGTGTCGATGATTAGATCAAGAGAGCTCGCCGCTGCGGCCATCGCTGCAGCGTCAGAAGACGCTAGGATGCCCTTCGCACCCAATGCTTTGGCATCGGCTTCTTTCTTGTTAGAACGGCTGATTACGGTAACTTCAGCGCCCATGGCTACTGCAAGTTTAACCGCCATGTGACCAAGACCACCTAGACCGATCACACCTACGCGAGAGCCTTGTTTCACGCCCCAAGTACGTAGTGGTGAGTAAGTCGTAATACCCGCACAAAGGATAGGCGCAGATTTAGACAGATCCATACCCGCTGGTACGCTTAGTACAAACTCTTCACGTACAACGATGTGCTTAGAGTAGCCACCTTGCGTGATTTCACCGCTGATGCGATCTGGTGCACCGTAAGTTGGCGTCATACCGTTACGGCAGAATTGCTCTTCGTGGTTATGACACTGGTCACATTCTTGACAGCTGTCAACCATACAACCTACGGCTACTTGGTCGCCCACTTTGTATTTTGTTACATCAGAACCGATAGATGTCACCACACCCACGATTTCGTGGCCAGGCACTAGCGGGTAAGGCTGTGGACCCCAGTCGCCGTTTACCGTGTGTAGGTCTGAGTGACAAACACCTGAGTATAGAATTTCGATTGCTACATCGTTGTTACGTAGTTCACGACGTTCAAAGTGGTAAGGCACCATGTTTGCGCCAGAATCGTGTGCTGCATAGCCTACGGTTTTCATAAACTTTCTACTCCCAGTTATTTTCTAATAATCGTGCTTAATGGTTTTAAGCAGTGTTTATATAGTAGAAGTAAAACGCCAGTTTTTCGTGCCTAATCCTCTTTAGATTTTGCATAAAACTACAAAGTACTTGATGAGCACGGAAGCCAACAAATCGCAAGCTTCATCATAAAAGAACAAGCAGGAATATTTGAAAGGTAAAACAGAACCATTCAGTCAATCTTAACCGAATGATTTTTATAGAGTTAAATCACAAACCAGTAATTTTATTAAGCGCCACAACATTGAGTCGATGTATAAAAGTCACTGAGAGACATTGAACAATTCCCACACAGGCTTACCTTATCCTCCAATAAGAATAAGGTAATAGCATGCACAACTGTCCACGCAACTGCCATATTCTCACGTCAATATGACAGTTCATGTAGAATGATGGTATGGTGAATCGCCAGTGATTAACGCAACGCTTTATACATAATATGGCAGTCCACCAAGCCGAGCTTGCTATGACGGTAAGCATTAGGCACCGTGCCCAAAATCGCAAAACCCAACTTTTGCCACAGGGCCACCGCGACCTTATTGGTCGACACCACCGCATTAAATTGCATACCTAAGAAGCCCAGCTCTCGCGCCACCTGTTGCGAATGGTCGCACAGTTTGGTCGCGAGCCCTTTGCCACGCGCCGCCTCGCTCACCATGTAGCCGCAGTTACAAATATGATCCCCTGGCCCCATAGCATTGGCCTTGATGTAGTAGGAGCCTAAAATCTCGCCCGCCTCTTCCCAGACAAAGGTCTTAGCCGGCAGCTGACACCAAATTTGATAGGACTCTTCCTGAGTCATATCAGGACGGTAAGCATAGGTTTCTTGCGCCTTGATCACACTAGAAAAAGTTGGCCAAAAAGCCTCAAAGTCAGATCGCGTCATTTCACGAATCACGTTTCACTCCTCACCGTTGCCTTAGATTGAGGGGTTATATTCGCATAAAAAAACGCCTCAATTGAGGCGTTTTTTGGGAAAGCTTGGCTTTCTTAAGTATTGTTAAGAACCTTGATTAAACAACAAAGCGATCCAGCAGCTCTTTCTGAGCATTGGTACTAGAACGCTGTTTTTCCATCGCCGCACTAGAAGACTCCGCTAAACCGGATACTTCAACGGACAGATCTTTGATCTTGACCGCATTGCTGCTGATGTCTTCTGCCACATGGCTTTGTTCTTGGGCAGAGGAAGCAATCTGAATGTTCATATCACTAATACGTTCAATCGCCACACTGATGTTACGCAGCGCTTCGTCGGCAAACTTAGCTTTCTCCACTGCTTGCGCTGCCGTGGCACGACTTTCATTCATGGCATTAGAAACGGCAGCCGAACCATACTGGAGCTGCTCAATCATATTGCGAATTTCGGTGGTCGATTCTTGGGTACGCTGCGCCAAGGTACGCACTTCATCCGCCACGACTGCAAAACCACGACCACTTTCACCGGCGCGTGCTGCTTCAATCGCTGCATTCAAGGCCAACAAGTTCGTCTGATCGGCGATATCGTTGATCACACTTAGAATGGTTTCGATGTTAGAAGTAGCGGTCTCAAGTTCTTGTACTTGCTGTACCGCTTGTTCAATACGAGCCGCTAAGCTGCCAATTGAATTTGCTGTTTCACTGACAATATTCGAGCCTTCGATGGTGTTGCGATCCACATCTTGCGCCGCTTCAGAAGCATGTTGCGCACTTTGTGCCACTTCATTAGCCGTCATGGCCATTTCATGAATCGCGGTGGCCAGTAGATCCAGCTCATGCATTTGCTTACGCGTCGCATCAGCGGATTTCTTCGAGTCTTGAACCGTCTCGTTACCACTCTCTACAATTTCATCACTCAGCTGTTTAAGCTGCTGAATCTGAGTTTGTAGGCTCTGCGTGAAGGTATTAAAGCCCGTCGCAAGACTGGCAAATTCAGGTGTTTTACTCACCGTAATACGTTTGGTGAGATCACCCTTACCCGCAGAAACATCCTGAATCGCACGATTCAGACTGTCTAATGGCAGCAATAGACCTTTGATCATAAAGGTCAAGACAATCAAGCTGATCACCAAGCCAATCACGGTAAAAATAATCGCGTTATTACGCAATGAGCCAAGCGCTGCGTAGGCTTTGCTCTCATCGATCACAGCCACAATATACCAGCCTTCATTCTTGTCTGCGGTGATATTAACGATGTAAGAGTTTCCGTCCATGTCGACCGTTTGGTTGCCGGCCACTAAGCGTGCATCAGGTAGGATATCGGCAAATTTCTTACCATTGTTGCTGGTGTTTGGATGGGCGATCGCCGTGCCTTCTTTGGTGACGATAAATAGATAACCCGAATCGAATAGATTAATCGAGTTCACGAGATCCGATAAACCACCCAGATCCATATCGTAGAAAGACGTGCCGACAAAGGTGTTGCCATCGTAGACGGGGTTCACCACCGAAATTACGATTTTACCGGAGGCCATATCCAAATAGGGTTCAGTAATGGCTTGCTGGCCTTTGGTTTTATTTAAGTTAAACCAAGGACGCTGACGTGGATCGTAGTCAGAAGCTGGCACCCAATCGTCCACGTTTTCAAGAATGACACCATCTGCTTGGTAGCCCATCCCAGCGCCTAGGAAACTTTTCTTAAACGTCTTCTCTTCCAGAACTCGCTTTACGTAATCGCGATCGTTGGGGGCAATTTCGATTGTTTCAGCAATCGTATAAGCCAGTGCCTTTTTGTTATTCATCTCAGAGGAAATGGTATTTTGCACACCATTTACCATCTCTTTTAAGCTCGTGGAAACCAATCCTTCTACTTCACTACGAACAGTCATTAATTGTTGTACGCTTAGTAAGCCAACGGTCAGCAACAGCAGCACTGTCGACGCCGCAACAATTTTATGGCTAAAACGCATGATTATTACCTATGATGAGTTAATTTAATTTACACTGCATTACACTAAAGCTAGTAGCGTAAGTGTTTGTAAATTTTACTCTAGAATTATGTCGTTTTGTTGATCGGATAGAATTGCTGGGGATACTTTAATACGCTTCCTTGATATATCCTTGATAACGCGCCACTACACATATAAGAGTTTTATGCCCCCCTTAAACCACCGCTCTGATGCCGAATTACACAAACAGCCAAGCCCGCTAAAACGCTGGCCTGTCTATTTATTTGTTATCGCTTTTGCAGTGGTCTTTGTGGTGGAATTTCAAGATGAGCTGTTGAGCTTGATTTCGGTGCATATTGATAACTATTTCAAGGCTCAACAAGCCTTAGTCGATGCGCAATATTTTGCCTGCTAACGACTCAGCTTCGGCAGAAGTGAATAGACAAAAGGTAAGGCTTATAAGTCTCTGATTTTTATCCAAGAGGTTTCAACGACCTCAGCCCATTCTTCTTTGACAGAAGGCTCAAAAATGCAGCTTTGGTTGCGGCCATTTCTCTTAGATTCATACATGGCCTCATCCGCCCTCGAAATCAGGCCCAGAGTATTGCAATCATCCTCGCAGACTTCTGTCACACCGAGACTTGCGGTGACGTGAATTTCGTATAGGTCGGTTTCACAAGGGGTTTCAAACAGTTTGGTTCGCAGCGTTTCCGACAATGCTAGGGTCTGCGCAGCGTTCATATGGGGTACCAGAATGGCAAACTCTTCCCCGCCAACACGTCCTACTGACATGGTTTCATGCAACCCAGCACGGAAAGTATTGACCACATGGCGAATGACTTCATCCCCCATACCATGGCCTAGGGTATCGTTCACTCGCTTGAAGTAATCGATATCAAACATAATCAGAGAAAACGTTCCCTGTTGATTTCGATAGGTATCGATGGCGGCTTGTAGCAGTTTGGTAAAAGAACGGCGGTTGTAGACTCCGGTTAACTCATCCACTTCGGATAAGTGTTTCAACTCCATTTCCAAATAGTGTTGTTTGGTAATATTTTTAGCATTCCAAAGCACCACTCGCTTGCCATTTTCATCAATCGGCAAGCATTTAATTACCCCTTCAAACCAAAGCTCTTTTGGCAAGATCAGTCCATGAGGCAGCTCAATCGTGTTGTCCTCATCGAATTTATACTTTACGTACTGGGTTTCACCAGTCGTGATGGCCTTGGTAATGTGCGCGAGAAAACCGTCTGCCAGCTCTGCTGGCATAACATCATGTAATCGCTTACCAATGAACGGCTTGCAATCAAATCCGGTAGCATTCTCTTCCCCACCATACACATCCAAGTATTCTCCATTTTCAGAAAACACAAAAACATGGTCTGGCAAGGTATCTAGCACAGCGAAGTAGCGCGCTAGCACATTCTCATCTTTCACGATTTTCTACTCTATCAGCACGATGGCTTAAGCTAACTTATCAGCAAGATAGCTAAAATTCTATTTGATTAAAAATCATACGGGAAAGATGAAATACTGAACAACAAAAAAACGGTAACTTTCTGTTTTAATGTGTGGTTTTAAGCGCTTTTCTATTAACAGGACGGGGAAATGTATACAGAATGCGGAATAACCGTCCGCACTCTGCTTTTACGTATTTAGCGCCACTTACGATCGGGCGCTTGATAGTGGCGAATAGCGTCTAGCAATGTTTCGGCTTGATCCGTGTTAATCAGCATATCGATGTACTGCGGGCGCACAAATCCGGCATCACGCATTTGCTCAACCATGCTAAACAAAGGATCGTAGAACCCCGCCACATTATAGAATGCACAAGGTTTGTTATGATGGCCAAGCTGCGCCCAGGTCCACACTTCAAAGATTTCTTCTAAGGTCCCTATTCCACCAGGAAGCGCGACGAAGGCATCCGCTAACTCGGCCATTTTGGCTTTACGCTCATGCATATCTTTGACGACATGCAATTCTGTTAAGTTGGGGTGGGCAATTTCTTTGCTTTTCAAATACTCAGGAATAGCGCCATAGACTTTACCGCCATGCTCTAACACGGCATCGGCGATGGTGCCCATCAGGCCAACGTTGCCACCACCATAAACAAGCTCCACACCTTGCTCTGCAAAGTATTTACCTAACGCCTTGGTGCTTTCGACAAAGCGAGGATCGTTACCACTGCTTGAGCCACAAAATACTGCGATTTTCATTCTGAAACCTTCATCCATTCATCGTTACTGTATGCACTTTAAGCGTCTTAGATGACAGCTTCAAAACACTCTAATTGCGGATGTCCCATATAGATATCACGGCGACTACCGGCGTTAGCATGAGCTTTACGGAACGCTTCTGATTTGGTCCAAGCCTCAAACGCCTCACGGGATTCCCATACAGCATGAGACGAAAATAGCGTGAACTCCTCATTGGTCGAACCCTGTAATAAATTAAAGGATTGGAAACCAGGCACTTCGTTTAGGTAGGAATCACGACCTTTCCAGATATCGATAAAGTCTTGCTCGCAGCCTAGTTTGATCTTAAAACGGTTCATGGCAATAAACATAGGGACCTCTTACAACGGGATTTTTGTCAGCCTTTATCTCTTTCTAAGGCATTCAGCGTGCTTTTATTGTGACAGAGCAAAGGCTATGTCTGAAACTCTTTTATACCCAACTTGCAAACCGACCTCTGTCTTATGTATGCAAAATCCACCTAAAAGAAAAGGCACTTTCAAACAACTGAAAGTGCCTTTTATAAAACATAGAAGCGATCGAACTGCTCGATTTTGCTCACCTATTAGATAAGTGCATAACCAGAGTCGAGATTGATGCCATTGTCTACTACCACCTCAGTGATACCATTAATAGTGACCTCAAACTCGACAGCATCTATTTCCTCAGACCCTGCATCATAAGGAGATTGGTCCCCATCCCCATCGGTCGAAGCCATTGCGAAATGCAGCACATAGTCGTCGGTTAACTGTTGCTCGATGGTTTCGATCTTGTTAATACGCACCTTATCGTTAAAGTCAATGTCTTCAGGATCGATCGCAATGTAGATCTGATCAATCTCCTCACCCTCTTCCAAATCAGGTTCTATGGTAATGGTTTCACCACCTTTAACATTGATATTGGTTGTATTGACGTAGCCAAAATCAACTACTACCCCCTCATCAACGACTACGTAAATTACATCAGGATTATCGGCGACACCACCACCGACCCCTTGTAGATCCAGTACGATACCTGTGATGTCCCCAGAAGAGCCCGTTACATCAATTTCCAACAACTCAAGCTCATCGATATTACCGTTACCGATACCAATACCACCCGCGTTGTTTGGGTTAATATCGTCTGAACCATCACCTTCGCCCAAGTCTATCAATGTCCCATTTTCGACAGCATCGACCAAGTCATCAAGGTCTGCCCCAGCAAAGAAGAAACCACTGAACTCAATATCTTCGACCACTAGGTTCTCTACCGGCCCACCGGCACTGACTGATGAGAAGTCGATTGGATTATTGACCTTAAGCGGATTCTCAAAGACCGTTAGCGTGTAGGACCCCTCAGGGGTCTCATCGCCGTCATCATTAGGGTCAGAGTCAATCGTCAGCGTATAGAAAGTCTTCTGAACTATTTCATCTAGTACTTCGTCGTAGAAGTCATAGACCCCTCTTACAGCATCTTCACCATTTGGACCAGTGTAGTATTCCGACTCAATGACACGACCATCATTGAGCGAGAAATCGTTGGGCAGACCAACAAGCTGCAACATCTGTCCATCAGCACCCGCATACAAGGTGAAAGTATCGCTAACGTAAGCATTTTTCACATAGTTAACGGTTTTATCATCAAGGGTGTTCAGTGCATCGAATTCCACATCATCATTGATCGGAACCTGCACTAGGAAGTTGGTATCATCGATGATTTCAACGCTTACGGTCAGACCGTCTGAATAGCCACCATGCTCGTCCACTACATAGACAGTGAAGTCATCATAGATGCCGCCATTGTGTCCCTGCACCGCAGCATGATCAGCATTAGAGGTTAATGTGTAACGTACCGTGTCGTCGTCAAAAAATTCGAGCGTACCGTAGGTACCATTTAACGTTGTCAGGCTACCACCGGTTGTACCCGCTACAAATGGTGTGTCCGAATCATCGACATCATCAATTGTAATATCGATGTCTTGTACTACTGGGATCCCTGTATCATCTGGATCATCCTGACTACCACCGACCAAACCTGCCTCATAGACCTGCACCACATCGGGAGCCACCCCAGTCGGATTATCGTTCTCACCAGCAATTTCAATCGTTACTGTAGCGGTATCTGAGGCGCCATGACCGTCATAGGCTTTGTAATCGAACGCCACATAGGCCGTGTCACCGACCCCAAGATTTTCGAACTCACCATTTGGATCGTAATCGAATGTCCCATCGCTGTTAAAATCGGCAAGAACGCCTGTATTACCACCGATAGTGTTACCTTGATCGTCAACTCTTCTTAATGGGCTGGATAACTCGGCCGCGATCAAAGGCGCATCATCGCTGTCGGTATCATTACCCAGTACCGAAGCCAGAGACGTTTCTCCGTCATCCTCGTCTACATATCGGACGTCGTCATTGGCAACTGGGTCGTCATTGTCTGGCAGCACGGTAACACGCACCACCGCAGTGTCCATACCGCCATAAGGGTCACTGACGGTATATTCAAATGTGTCGATGCCGAAGAAACCATCGAGCGCGGTGTATTTGAGCTCGCCATTAATGACCTCAACCGTCCCCCCCGTGTCGGTGGTGATCATTGCATACCCCCCGCTTGCATCACCATCAGAACCACCAGCAGGTCCCGTGTCATCAGCAATATCGGAGATTCCAACAATCATGAAGCCGTTCTTGTCAGGCTCAGGCCAGATGTCCACATCCGTATCATTCTCTAGAACATCAATGACAATGCTCTCTTGATCAAGATCTGAAGCGTCCTGCTGTACAGTCGCGGCATCATTCACCGCATCTGGATCATCATTGACACCGGTAATCATCACAGTGACGGTCGCCTCGTCGCCATCTTGACCATCATTGGCTTCGTAGGTGAAGGTATCATAGACCACCGCGCCTTCTGCTAGTGAGTCAAAACCATTCAACAGCGTAAATTCCGCATCAGCAAAATTACTCAGTGTTGGATCACCATCAGTGTCGATGTAAAGAATTCCATGATAACGGGCATCGTATATAAACGTACCGTTAGTCTTGAAATCAAACAGTGGGTTTTTAGGATTTGTGAGAACGCTTGCGGCGAGAGCATCGTTGTCGGCATCCGTGTCATTGCCCAACACGCCACTCACCGGACTGTTCACACGTAAAATTTCGTCCTCCTCGACCAGGTAGCTGCCTGAATCGTCATATGCTATTGGTGTAGCCATCATTTGGCCCCCCTCTATATATGACACATGTCCACACCCTGAACTTGGAACGGCATCACTGGCCAAGTCAGATAGCCCGCGATCGCTAAGCATACAGCTTGCAAATAGGATAAACGTACTTCATAGCGGATTGCGTCATTTTGATTGCGGACAAAGTGCCCGCGAACTCCAAGAGTCTGACGCTTATCTGTGTTGATGCCTAAAGGGTCACACCCAAGTCGGATCCCTCCACGCTATAATTATAACTATTCCTTATTAAATTGACGGACTATCATGATATAGGTCAATATTTATTAGATATAACAACTTGACCAAAAACCAAAAACAATCTAACACCTATAAAATAACCATTACATAAAAGCCGACATCAACAGGATTCTCGACAACTTTTATGGCTTTCCAAGCCATTCGAAGCTAGTATGTCGCGCCTTTTATTTTTGCAGAGCTGACATCATGTCCGAAACTGTTTTATACACTGACTTGTCAGCCTACTATGATCTCATGTGCGCCGACATCAATTATCAAGCGCAAAGTGATTGTACCATGCGTCTCGACCAGATCTTTGGTAACGCAGGACGTCAGCATCTCGATATCGCCTGTGGCACAGGGCCACACATCCGCCACTTTCTCGATGCTGGATATCAAAGCCAAGGGTTGGATTTAAACCAACCAATGCTCGATAAAGCACAGATCCGCTGCCCAGAAGCCACTTTCAGCCTACAAAACATGTGCTCCTTTACCCTGGAACAGCCAGTAGACTTGATCACCTGCTTTCTGTACTCGATTCACTACTGTGGTGACATTACCCCGCTTGAAGCCTGCTTGGAAGCGGTCAATAACGCTCTGACCAGCGGTGGAGTATTTTGCTTTAACTCGGTGGACAAGCGCCTGATCGATAACCACTCTTCTACGGCACACTCCGCCGAACAGGACGGCAGTCGTTTTGACTTTCGTTCAGGTTGGTTTTACGAAGGCCAAGGCTCTGAGCAGCGTTTACGCTTAAGTATTCAAAAAACTACTGGCGATCAGGTGGAAGTGTGGCAAGACAGCCATCCGATGGTTGCAGTGGAATTCCCAGAACTTAAAACTCTGTTAGAAAAGCATTTTGAAGTGTTTATTTTTGAGCATGACTACGACAAGTTAGTGCCTTGGGAAGGACAAACAGGCAACGCTATTTTTGTCTGCGTGAAACGCTCATAACCCGCTTTTAATACTGACACTGTATGATTGTGATGGATGTGCGATAATGCGCCCCAGACACTCAGCTAGGACTCTTTTCTTATGATCACATGTGGTATCGAAATCAAAGGCAGCGAAGTTATCCTTTGCCTACTTTCAAAAGATGATGGTTTTTTCCAACTGCCAGACTGCCGCCAAGTACGCCACTCTTTAGTTCATCCAAATGATGCGGAAGCCATGCGTAAATTCCAATTTACCATGAAGAAGCTGTTTGAAGATTATAAAGTCAAGCAAGTCATCATTCGTGAGCGCCCAACCAAAGGCAAGTTCGCTGGCGGTGCAGTAGGCTTTAAGATGGAAGCCGCGATTCAGTTGATCCCTGATTTAAACGTCGAACTGATCAACAATGCCACTATGAAAGAAATCATCAAAGATAACCCACTGCCAATCGACTTCTCTGCGACAGGTCTAAGAGCCTTCCAAGAAGGCGCCTTTATGGTGGCCTACGCAGCGTTAAGTCGATAATTAACGTTCAATACTAGCACCAGATAGTAAAAGCCCCGTTAAGGAAAGACCTTAACGGGGCTTTTAATTGCGTTCTGTCTGGCTAAGAACGCTTACTTACTGATACATTTCTTCAGGCGTTAATGCGCCCCAACCAATGGCTTACCATTCGCAGGATGTCTGCCGCTCAAGTAAATGTAACCAGCTAGCACAAGTAACACACCACTTACCGCTGTGATGAGCCAATACACATTAATCAAACTGCCTGTGGCATCATTGATAAAGCCAGCCATGAGGTTACCAAGCGCCCCACCCAGCCCAAAGGTAACCATGCCAATGCCATTGATTTGCATCGTAGCTTTTGAGCTATATTGCTTGCTTACCCAGCCGGCAATAATCCCCCAAATCGGAAAATACATTAGGCCGTAGCCAATCCCTGCCAACAGCACGAATTTTGCTGGATCGTAAGTAAAGGCCGCTAAACCGATGGCAAAGGCTCCAAAGATAGCAACCAAGGCCAAGCCATGCCCCTTTTGGTCCGCTAACTTGCCCACCACAAATCCAGCGATCATGCCCGTAATACCAATGACACTCCAAGTGTAACCACCTAATGAGGCCGGCAATTCAAGTTGCGCGAGGAACACGTTCAACCAAGTTGAAAATGTCATGGTAGATAGACCGACTAGCAACAACACTAAGCAAGATAGAAACGCTGTACGCTCAGTAAATACGGTCTTGAATAATTGAGCTGAGCTCATGGCAGAGCTTGGTACCAACAATTCCACATTAATATTGGCGTTTTCATTGTTGCGTTTTAGGCTTTTCAATAACTGTAATGTTACCAGCAACACCACTACCCCAAATACCGCCGCCGCGATCCAACCACTACGCCAGCCAAACATTGGCACGATAAGAAGAATAACAAGACCGTTAAAGCTGTACCCCCAAGCGGTACCGCTGGCCGCAATCGATAAGTTAGTTGAGGTACGATCCGCACGACCATAGCAGGTGGTCATTTCCACAATCCCCCCCCAACAAAACGCCGCACTGAAGGCCATCACTGTTAATACCAAAGTGATGATAAGAGGGTCATTTAACCAAGCCATGGTAAATAGTAAGGCACTGGTGAGCAGACCAGAACCCAATAACAATTTACCAGAATCTAAACGATGACCAATCACGCCCAGTAGCATTGCCCCAGCGAGATAGGCTAACTGCGTCAGCGCACCAATAGTGGCTAGATGCCAACTGGTGATATCAATAGACTGTTGCATTAGCGGCACCAATGCAGCGAACAAGAATAGGCCAAAGCCGTGACTGATAACTTGGTTAAAACCAAAGGTGATTGCCAATCGCATAGAGCACACTCCTATTCGCAACGCTTATTTTTATTAGAGTTGAAGCTGAACTACCCATGTAGTTGATGAGAGCATCATATCCCCACTTCACAATTCGATAAAACGAAAAGTATTGATATCTACGTTCAGATTTATTGAATCCTGAGCAATCAGCTTCTCACTCTGGTTAAAAAGCTCCCACCAGTGGCTCATCTGGTGCACGTTCAGTCATGTAAATGTAGGCAGCCAAAATCGCCAACAACACACTGATCACGGCAATCAAGCTATACATCATTGCGAGACTGCCAGTGAATTCTTGAATCGCACCCGCCAGCAAATTCCCTAGCGCACCGCCCGTTCCGAACACCACCATGCCAATGCCATTAATCTGCATGGTGACTTTTGAGCTGTACTGCTTGTTTAACCAACCGGAGATCACGCCCCAAATCGCGAAATACATTAAGCCGTAACCAAAGCCCGCCACCAACACAAAACGACTTGGATCGTAGGTAAACGCACTGATACACAAGGCAAACCCCAAGAACATTACCAATAAGGCAATGCCGTGTCCCTTGTAGTCAGACAGCTTACCGGCCAATAGACCCGACACCATGCCTGACAAACCGATCATGCTCCATGTGTAACCGCCCAATGCGCTTGGCAAAGAAAGCTCTGCTAAGTACAAGTTTAGCCAAGTTGTAAAAGGAATGGTGGCAAAGCCTACAGAAAAGAAAATCAAGCAAGACAAAAACGCTGGTCGCTCTTTGACAACCGTACGCAATAGCTGCTTAACCCCCATCGCTAAAACATCACCTGGTACACGCTGTGTTTCTTCGCTCGTCTGCAAGCGTTTTAGCAAAACAAAAATTGTCGCCAGCGCCAGAATGCCTAACACACCACCCAATGCCCAAGCACTGCGCCAGCCAAATAGCGGGATAAACAGTAAAATTAATACACCATTGACGCCGTAGCCCCATGCACTGCCACTGGCAATAAAAGCTAAATTGGTGGCCGTTCGCCCCACTAAACCATAGCGCGTTACCAATTCCACAATACAGCCCCAACAAATGGCCGCATTCATCGCCAGTACCACTAACGCCCCTAAGATCACGATTTGATTACTGTACCAAGCGATGCTGAACAACATAGCACTGGTGATGACCATCGACGTCATTAGCACCTTGCCTGAATCAAAGCGTTGCCCATAGGTGCCAACTAGCATGGCACCTGACAAATACGCAACTTGAGTACTGGCACCGATAATCGCAAGAAACCAAGGGCTAATATCGATACTGCTTTGCATCAAGGGCACCAGTGCAGCGAATAAATACAGGCCAAAGCCATTGCTAACAATTTGACTAAAGCCAAAGGTAATTGGCATACGCATAGGTCACTCCTTATACTTTCAGAGCGGTAGATTGGACCCTTGTGGGGGAATCTGCGTATCCTAAGAGCTTGCCTTTCTTCAGTAAATCGATAAATATTCAACTCTTCGTTCAATAGTTTTGAAATCTGAATTATGCGTGATTTACCGATCAATTTGCTGCGCACCTTTATGGTCGTGGCCGACACCTTAAACCTGACAGAAGCCGCGAAACAGCTCCACAAGGCCCCGTCTACGGTGAGTATGCAGTTGAACCGCTTGGAAGAATTGGTGGCCAATCCGCTTATGGAACGAGGCCAGCATGGGGTACGTTTAACCGCTGTCGGCACCCTGTTAAAGAGTCATGCACAGCAATTGCTAAACCTGCACGATCAAATCGTCGGCTCGTTTCAAAATATGGATATCGGCGGTGTGGTACGGCTAGGCACCCATGATCAATACGCTAGCCGTGCTTTAGCACCTATCCTGCAAGAGTTCATCTTGAGCTACCCTGAAGCGGAATTGGAAGCCATCTGCGATTATCGTCCAGAACATTTGATCGACATGATTGAACGCGGTCGTTTGGACATTGCGCTGTTGGAGATGAAAGCTGGTACCGAAGGCGGTCTACGCTTGCGCCGCGATCAGTTAGTGTGGGTTCGTGGCAAAGACCATTTTGTACACACCCAACCGGTTTTACCGCTGGTTGTATTTGATGAAGGCTGTATCCATCGTCGTTATGCCTGTGAAGCGCTGGATTCGGTGGGTATTCCCTATCGCATCGCCTTTACTAGCCAAAGCCGTATGGGAGTGCTAGCCGCAGTGCGGGCCGGTATTGGCGTGGCCATTATCGCTCAACATACGGTCGAGGATGATCTCGCCATTATTGGTCATGAGCTACCACCCTTGCCTGAGACCGATATGACCTTGATGATGTCGCCTAAGGTGAATGAAGCCACACGCCGTCTAGAGCAGATCATCCTTGAGAGTCCTGTGTTTAACCCGATGGGTAACGGCGTATCCAATCCTACGGAAGCCGTGATTGAGCCATCTTAAGGTAAAAAAAACCCCGACATCGCATCGGGGTTCTTACTCATCCTGAGGGCTACTTTGATCATACATTAAATCGACGTTCTCCTCCGCCACTCAGCTAGTTTGCAGAGTGAAGGTCATCAAACACACCTTGTAACTCTTTGTTCTGTTCTTGGACTGCTTGAAGTTTTTGTGATGGTGTCATGGCATAGCCTAGATCAAGCTCGCCAGCTTCATAGCCCATAGTTTCAAGTTGCGCAGATAGAGAATTGTAGCTCGCTTCCGCTGCACGAAAATCGTCGGAGATATTATCAGCGATAGCTGCTGTTGACATAGCTGAAGCCATTACGACAGCAGATGCGATTGCGGCTAGTTTTTTCATGGTGAGCCTCCTTTCAAAGTCTCTGGTTAACATAGTAAATCTTTCAAGAACTCAAGTACGTTTAACCTCGCGCCTCATATCAATAGTAGACGCCTGTTAGTATTACGACAGCACCTGAACAATTGATCCACTATTCTTTAAAGTTATTTCTAATGGCAAAAGCATTAACAATAAAACCTTAAAACGAATATCTTTCCTTTTAATTACTTATACGAACCAAGACAACAAGGTTCCAATACATTTTCACGCATACATTAGTCGAATATGAATAACAAACTCTTATATCAGCATTAGATAATGAAAATCTGTCACCTAAAAGAATTCATGAAATATTTGTGACAGCTTTTTATTCCACAAACAACAAAGCCCCAGAGAGGAAACCTCACTGGGGCTTTGTTGTTAGCTAACGTGCTGTGCTTAGTTTGCCGCGCGCACTGTATCGAATTGGCCTTGTAGCTCTGCCACTTTATCTTGGTAAGCATCAAGCTTCTGAGACAGGGTTGCAGGTGAATTGAACTCTACCGTTGGGTTTGACTCAACGCCCATCGCTGCAAGTTGAGCTGACAAAGCTTTGGCTTGTGCTTGTGCATCAAAATAGTCGTCTTGAATATTATCTGCACCCGATGCAAACGACGCTGAAGCAGCCAGTGTTAGAGCGGCAATCAATGCTGGAGTTTTAAAGTTCATACTATTCACCTTTCAATTCGTTAATCTGTTCAAATCATTCCGATGTAGCGGAAGGTTTACATGACGCTTAGTTAGCTGAATTTAGACCATTCAACACGTCTTGTAGCTCAGCGCGTTTTTCAGCAACCACGTCCAGTTTTTGCGATGTTGTCATTGGCTGGCTGTATAGCTCGTCCACTTGGTAGCCTTTTGCTTCCGCTTGCGCCGCTAATGCTTGGTAACGCGCTTCAGCTCGGTGTAGATCATCATTGATGTTGTCTGCTAGTGCTGAAGTTGATAGTGCAGCAGTAGCCAATACAGCAGATGTGATAGCGATTAGTTTTTTCATGGTGAGCCTCCTTTCAAGGGTCTCTAAAAATTTAAATAAAGTTTTAAAGCAGGTCGCGAAATGTGTTTCGCGTTTCGATGTAATGAATATTAGCGCTCAGAAAAAATAAAAAAAGAGCGCAAAAATGCGTTCCCAAATGCTTCCCTTAACCCCTTGAAAGCGTCTAAATTCGGGCTTCAAGCACCAATCATGGATACTGGTCAAAATTTGCGCCCATTCAATGCGAACTGGCAAAAAATGGTCACGATATAAAGACAAAAAGCCCTAAAAATGACCGCTAGATATGTAACTATGCAAATAAAATTAGCCTCAATAAGCACATTCTGTACTTAAATGCTTAAGCGCCAATGATTTAGGGCTTGTCACTTACTTATTTGAAATCGGATAACTCGATTGTCCTTAATCGAATATATCGATAGGTTTATAAGTGGCCTTTTAAAAACGGCACGATTTCGCTCATCGCGATAGTCGTCATGGGGAAACTCCTCTTCAAAATGAAATGCTGGGGCGCACTGAACACCCCAGAGAGAATTAGCTCAAAGTACGCTGGAAGAATGGCGCAAGCTGTGCCACCGCTTGATCAACGTATTGCGGGATGTCATACAACGACATGTGATTGGCCCCTTCGATCAGAATCAATTGCTTATCGCTGGATGCCGCACGCTGCATTAGATCTTCACTCATCCAGCGACTACCCGCTTGGGTGCCCGCAATCATAAGTAAAGGCTGCGTCAAAAAGGCTTCCGCTTTATGGTAGGCATCGTATGTCACCAGCTGATTTAAGTTGCGAGTCAAGGCATAGCCAGGCGCATTGGGATGCGCGCAACGTGGCGTATGATAGTATTCCCAAGCTTCTGCCAGCTCTTCATTGGGAGCGTCTTCTTTGCACATGGGTGCTAGAGGAATTTGCATCAACTCCGCTTTGCCTGCATCACTCGTACGCGCCTGTGCCCCAAAGTCTAAATAGCCCACCGCATCGGCATCCGCGACCGTGTTCTCCCAACCATTACGAAACATTTGACCAATGTTTACCGCACTTACCGTGGCCGCACTTTTAATGCGTCGATCGTTGATCATGGCGTTGGCGGTATAGCCGCCCCCAGCACAGATACCAAGTGCCCCAACACGATCTAGGTCGACAAAGTTAAGCGTTGTTAGATAATCAATCACCGCACTGATGTCTTCTGTGCGTACATAAGGGTTTTCCAGTTGACGCGGCTCCCCAGTGCTGGCGCCTTGATAAGACGCATCAAAGGCAATGGCGATGAAGCCATTGGCCGCCATATGTTTAGCGTAGAGCCCAGCCGCTTGTTCTTTGACACCGCCACCTGGATGCGTCACCACAATCGCAGGATAGGTGTTCGCCTCATCAAAACCTTCTGGAAGGTGAAGGTTCGCCGCCATAGTAATGCCGGCACCGTTTAAATTGTTAAAAGTTACGTGTTTCATCGTACGTGCTCCTGAAATGTGTTGGATTCGATTTGCTTAACCGATGAAATGAAGTGTAGATGTATCACTTGAATAGAAAAACATGCTAAAACTATCAACATAATTTAGCTGAGCTTAACAATATACCCATCGAACCCTCTCTCTATCCCTCTTTAGTCTGGTTTGTTCAGGTCGTTAGACATGGCAGCTTTACCAAGGCAGCGGACCATTTAGGCATCACTCGTGCGGCTCTGTCACAGCACGTTAAGTCACTGGAACAACAATTAGACGTCCGCTTACTCAACCGCACCACTCGCAGCATGTCCTTGACCGAAGAAGGCCAAAAGCTCCTAGATGTTTTGTTGCCCGCCTTTGATTCGATTGAAAGAGTCGTCACCGACTTGCGGGAAGCCCATGACCATCCTAGTGGCATGATCCGGATTAACACGTCGCGCGTAGCTGCGAACCTTTTACTCGTGCCTGTGCTGGATCAGTTTCTGGCCCAACACCCTTCAGTACGTGTTGAAATCGTCATCAATGATGGCTTTTCCAGCATCATCGCCGAAGGCATGGACGTCGGTATTCGCTTGGGGGAAAGCCTAGACGAAGGAGTGGTTGCAATTCCGATCTCACCAACCATTACCCCCACCATAGTCGCCTCACCGGACTATTTTGCAGAGCATGGTTATCCCTGCACTCCCGAGGAACTCACGTCGCATAACTGTCTCGCCTATCGTTTTTCCAGCAGTGGCGCCATTGATCGCTGGCGTTTTAGTCATAATAGCGACCTCAGCCGCGCTCTTGATTATGAGCCCGCTGGCAATGCCATCTTTAACGATGATGAAAATATGATTCGCGCCGCTCTCAATGGTGTCGGTCTGATGAAACATTTGGATTTGTGTATTGAGCAACACCTAGCAGAAGGCACCTTGGTGCGCGTGTTAGAAGAGTGGTGTCAGCCCGTGCCTGGGTTCTACCTATATGTGCCATCTCGTGAAAACATGCCGGCAAAAATCCGCGCGCTGATTGACTTCTTAACCGCACGCAGAACACAACTCACCAAGCCTTAGCACACAGAGTTTAACTGCTACAGCTAGTGTACATTTGGTAAATCAGACCATTGGGTGGTGTAGGCTGGCGAGAGGAATTGACGCTTCATCGACCATTCGGGAGAAAAACCTTGAGCGGCAAAAAACACTTGCCCGTGGCCACTTTGGTTGATGCGATCCATCACCGTCATTAAGGCGTTTGCCTGCGTGCTCTGTGTATCAGAGTAAAACAGGTCCGTTTGATAGGCTCCATGGCTATAAAAGTCCGTCAACATCACGCCCGCTTTGGCATAACGAAAGCCTGGGCGAAACAGCTTATCGAATAGCTTAAACGCTGCCTGCAAAAATTCTCTGGTATCGTTCGTTGGATAAGGCAGCTCAACGGTTAACGCATGACAATATTGCGGGTCTTTGGCATTAAATACACCTGTGCGGATAAACACTTGCAGCACGCGGGCCAAACAGCCCTCAGCACGCAGCTTTTCCGCCGCTCGCGTCACGTATTTCGCGATGGCTTGCTGAAGCTGTGCTTTCTCGGTGATGCGCTTGCCAAAAGAGCGACTGCAAACGATTTGCTGTTTGGTGGCTGGCACCGATTCCAGTGACAAACAGGAGATGCCATTTAATTCACGTATGGTACGTTCCAGCACCACCGAGTACTCGCGGCGCAAAAGCTTGGGGTCGGCGTCTGCCAACGCCAAGGCTGTATCAATGCCCTGCTCACGCAAACGTTTGCTCAAACGTCGCCCAACACCCCAGACTTCACCTACATCCACCAGAGCCATCAAGCGTCGCTGGCGCGCTGGATCCATCAGATTCACCACAGAGCCGGTAGCGGGATAGGTTTTGGCCGCATGATTGGCGAGCTTGGCTAACGTCTTGGTCGGTGCGATACCAACGCCTACGGTAATGCCAGTACATTGATCGACCTTGGCTTTAATGCGTTGACCAAATGCCAATAAATCCTCGACCGCCTCAACACCACTTAACTCAAGAAAAGCTTCATCAATGGAGTAAATTTCCATCTTCGGGGCTTCCGCTTCTAACAGGCTCATGACCCGCTGAGACATATCCGCATACAAGGCATAATTCGAGGAAAAGCAAACAATCTGATGTTGCTCGATCAGCTCTCGAGCTTGGTGGACGGGCACGGCCATTTTAAGGCCCAACGCTTTCACTTCCTTCGAGCGCGCCACGATACAGCCATCATTATTGGACAGCACCACCACCGGCTTATGCTTCAAATCTGGGCGAAACAACTTCTCGCAGCTCGCATAGAAGTTATTGCAATCCACCAAGGCAAACACCTTCTGACTCATCGCTGTAACCTGCGCACTACCCCCGTCACCACCCCGAACACTTCAAAGTCGGATTCCTCGGAAATAGGCATCACTGGATAGGCTTTATTATGTGGACGCAGTTGCACATTTGGCTTGAGCTGCAACTCTTTGACGGTGAGTTCCCCATGCAAGGAGGCAATCACAATATCACCGTGCTTAGCGCTTAAAGAGCGGTCCACCACCAAGATATCGCCCGAATAAATCCCTACGCCAATCATCGAATCCCCCTGAGCGCGCACAAAGAAGGTCGCACTCGGATGCTGAATACACAGCGAATTCAAATCCAAAGATCGCTCAACATAATCTTGTGCTGGCGAAGGAAAACCTGCCGAGACGGACTCCACATACAAAGGAATCTGCATCGGTTGGGAAGCAAGAAAGGCAGCAGACTCCGCTGACCCCATATACGTCACTCGCATTGTGACCTCTCAAATATACTGTAAATATATACAGTATATTTGTTTTCAGCAGAAAACCAACCATCTCGCTGATAAAAATAAAAAAGCCCGTGATGCTAGCTAACATCACGGGCTTCGAGAGTATTCACGAGTGATGTTATTACCCAGAGGTTCTTAACCAAACAACAAGGTCGCCCCTAAAATAACCGGCGTTACCAAAGTCATCACCACGTTACGCCCTAGGTAGGGTAGCCATGTTGCCGAGCCTTTACGTAATAAAGGCTTTAGGCCCAGCACCACGGTCACCGCTAATAACAGAGGTAGTAACGCCAGCAGAGACAGCCAAGGCAGTAGACTCAAGACACACCCCGCAATAATCGCAATGCTTGCGACCAACACCCCAAAACTGTACAAGGCGAGGCTGGCCGATTTACCGTAAATAATCGGTACATGGCGACGGCCACTGGCACGATCTGCATCAATGTCAGGAAATTGATTCAATAGCAGCAAGTTGTTTGCCAACATAAAAGGCACCAAGGACACCAACAAGGCTAAGCCATTCAGATCTCCCGTTAACGCAATATGTGTCCCTAACACCATCACAGGACCAAAGCCTAATCCCGGCGCTAGCCAGCACAATAATGGCGAGCGGTTAATCCAAGGGGTATAGCCCACCACCAGCAAAACGCCAATAGCTCCCAGCCACAGCAAGGCTTCTCCTCTTAGGTAGACAAAGTAAATACCGATGGCGATGGTACCTAACAAGGTCACCCAGGCCATGGCTAAAACACTGTTAAGCGCGCTGGGATTATCCACCAGACCGCCACTGCCACCACTAAAAGGCGTACGCTCAGTTTTGAGATCCAAACCGGAGCGAAAATCCATGTATTCATTAAACGCATTGACGCTGATGTGGGCCAATAAAGCCGCCACTATTGCTAACGCTATGTGCAGCCATTCAATCTCGGGGGTACTGAGATAGGCAGTACTGATGCCTAAAAACACACTGACCGGCGCCAATATCAGGAAGGGAACACGCGCCGATTGCATTAACGTGGGAAACTTTGCACTCATTCAAGGACCTCTTAACGGGTTTGTTGCAAGATTACATTAGCAAAACCAAATCAAGATATCAGGCGGCACAAATCCGTCCCATCGTCGTCACACAGAACATAGAGCTAGATCAGTGTTTTTACGGATAACTCAGACAGAGCACTATAAGTGGGTGTAATACTGAAATTGGATTAAGCTTAAAAATCAGCGTTCTATCAACTATGCCCGAGGCCGTTATGAAGATTATCTTTCTGGGTGGTACAGAAACCGTTACAGGCTCTAAATTTTTAGTGGAAACCAACAGCACACGTATTCTCGTGGATTGCGGGTTATTCCAAGGCTATAAGTGGTTAAGGGAGCGCAACCGCCAAACCTTGCCACTGGACATTGATGATCTTGACGCGGTGGTGCTGACCCATGCCCATCTTGATCATTCGGGTTATGTGCCGGTGCTGTATAAAAAAGGCTATCGCGGCCCAATCTTTACCCATCATGCCACCAAAGACTTGTGCAAGATTCTGCTCGCCGACAGTGGTCATCTACAGGAAGAAGACGCCCGCTTCTACGGCAAGCATAAACTCAGTAAACACGAAAATCCTGAGCCACTGTACGATAGAGCGACCGCGGAAGCCTCGATGGCGTTATTCCAAGGCATCGAATTTGAAGAGCAAGTTCAGGTCGGCGATATTCGTTTTCACCTGCAGCCTGCGGGGCATATTCTGGGCGCTGGCAGTGTCATTATCGAGGCGGAAGGCAAACGCATTGGTTTTTCTGGTGACGTGGGTCGCCCAGATGACATCCTTAATTACCCACCTAAGCCCTTGCCAGAATTGGATCTACTGATGCTAGAGTCCACTTATGGCGACCGTCGTCATTCGCAGGACGATCCTTATGAGCAATTGGCCAATATGGTCAATCAAACTGCCAAACGGGGCGGCACATTATTGATCCCATCGTTTGCGGTGGGCCGTGCCCAGGTACTGCAACATATGCTACTGAGTATGATGGAGGAAGGTCGGATTCCGCCGATTCCTATTTATCTGGATAGTCCGATGGCGATCGATGTCTCTGAGCTGTATTGCGAGCACGCCGCTCTGCATAAACTCTCTACCGTACAAGCCAAGCACATGTGTCAGTCTATCCACTACACTCGAGAAGTTGACGAATCCAAAGCCTTGGCCGAACTGACTTACCCACATATTATTATTGCGGGCAGTGGTATGGCCACTGGGGGACGCATTTTGCACCATTTCAAAGAGCTGCTCGGTAACCCTAAAACATCGGTATTGTTCGCCGGCTATCAATCCGGTGGTACTCGGGGCGCGAAAATGGTGGGCGGTGCCACTAGTGTGAAATTGCACGGGGAATGGATCCCGATTCGAGCCACCATAGAAAGTATGGATGCTCTATCGGGTCATGCGGACTACGTGGACATTGAACATTGGCTGAAGGAATCAAAACTCCGCGCGGGCACGCAGATCTATTTGATTCATGGGGAGCCCGAAGCCCTAGAAGGCATGCGCGACCATTTGGAGCAAACGACCAACTTTAGAGTCGATATCGCTGGCTATATGCGCATCTTACATGTCTAACAGAGTTACCTTCTAGCTCAACCACCAGCCTCAATTTGCAGAGGCTGGTGGGTTATGAGGACGCTCAGAGAAGGCTTCCACCACATCCGATACCGACGCGAAATAGGCGTCTTCCCCTACCGCTTCGGTGATCCCTGAACGATCCATGCCATAGCGTACTCGATCCGATACTTCGGCAAACACTAACCGAACGCCAAGGGTACGTAGCTCATAACACAAGGTCACCAAGGTTCTCGCGGCCGAGTAATCCACATCATCCACCGCCGCCGCATCAATGCAAAACCACTCTAGCGAAGGTCGCGCACTGTTCACTAAGTAAAGGATTTCACGATTCATCAATTCAGCATTGGCGTAATACATCCCATGGGTAAAACGGTACACCTGCAAACCAGGCATTAGCTGCGCGTTGTTGTTCAGCGGTACCGCACGCCAGCGGCCATGACCGTTTGGCACCACCACACTGTTCACCGGACGGTAACCATGGCGGGTATGCACCAATAACGAGAGCACAATCGCCACTAAAATCCCAAGCTCCACCCCTAGCACCACCACACTGACCATAGTCGCCAGAGCTACCCAAAACTCCCAAGGGCGCTCATACAGTACCTTGCGTAGTCCCTTCACATCAATCAGCTCAAAACCGATTAAAAACACTATGGTCGCAAGGGTTGCATGGGGAAGATACGCCAAAGGTTCAGTAAACAACACCAACACCAATAACACGATGAATACCGTGATCAAGTGCGCCAACTGGCTACGTCCGCCGGCACCATCGACCATTTGTGTTTTGGTTGGACTGCCATTGACCACAAATGCACCAGAGAGCGCTGAGCCAATGTTCGCTAGCCCCAATCCGATTAAATCTTGATTGTCATTTACGGTTTCTTGATGGCGGGCAGCGTAGGCCCGCGACGTAGCCGAGCTTTGTGCCAAAATCACCATCACCATGGCAAAGGCGGTCGGTAATAAATAGGTAAACTGATCCCAAGACAATTGGAAGAGCGGCCATTGAATGGTCGGCAAACCACTTGGCACAGTGCCTACCAAAGCAATATCAAAAGTATTCAGACTGAACAACCAGCTCGCCACGATTGCACCGACTACGGCAATCAATGCCCCAGGAATACGCTTAGACACCAAGCGAATGCCTACTACAGCAATCAAGGTCAACAGTGACACTACCAAGGTATGCACATTAAGATTTTCAAGTGTTGGCCAATGCAACAGCAAGTGAGTGATAGAGCTTAAGCCTTCACTGTGCAAGCCAAGCATCCCTGGTACCTGTCCCACCGCCACTTGAATACCAACGCCGCTTAAGAAGCCAATTAACACGGTACGGGAAAGGAAATTCGCCAACACACCTAGATTTAAAACGCGCGCTAACAGCAACATGCCACCGACCAGTAACGCCAGCACCGACGCCATGGCCAAATACTCATCCGAGCCTGACATAGCAATGCCCGCTAGTGAGGTCGCTAACATGGCCGCCGTGGCAGAGTCCGCCCCCACTACCAGTTGTCGTGAAGAACCGAACATGGCGAATAAGAACATCGGCAACAGCATGGTATAGAGGCCGACCACTACTGGCACACCAGCGATTTGGGTATAGCCCATGACTTCTGGAATGGCTAATGCAGCGAGGGTTAAACCCGCTAACACCTCTTGTGGCAACTGCGCTCGATTAAGCGGCAGCAGACTTTGGAATATTCGAAAACGCTGACGTCCTATTGTCATGATAAGGCTCTCTTTAATAATGCGTGTAGTGTGTCAAATACCCATCGAGAATCAATCCATCGTTCTCTGTGAGCATCAGTTTAAGCGGCTTTGGCGCTCCAACCAGTTAAAGAATAACATGGCTTCAGGAGATAAATCGGTGCCGGACTTGCGCACCAGATAAAAGGATTCACTGGCGGAAATACGTTTATCAAATAGTTCAATTAAACGGCCATCAGCGAGCATGTCTTCGACCATGGAAGAACGTGCTAACGCTACGCCCACACCTAGCTCCGCTAAACGTAATGAGGCCAGCAGTGTATCCAGCTGCATACCACGGGAAGGATCGACCTGCTCTTCATTGACCATCGACAGCCAGTAGCCCCAGCCCTCTTCATAACCTAATACATGCAGCAAGGTAGTTTTGGCCAGATCACTGGGTGCTTGAATTTGATTGCGCTCGGCCAACTCAGGCGCACACACTGGAAATAAAGAGTCCCAACTTAAGCGCTGTGACACATAACCCGGCCATTGGCCGTTGCCCCAGCGAATCTCAAAGTCATCGTCAGCATCGGTGTCTTTCACCCACAGGGAGCTGATATAGCGGATATCGATATTTGAGTGTAGCTGATTAAACTCGGCTAAGCGCGGTGCCAACCAGTGCACGAAGAACGACAAACTGCCGCGAATTTTTACCGGCGTACGTTTATCTGAATTGAACAGCTCATTGGTGGCAGCAGCCAAGCGGGAAATAGAATCTTGCACCACCGGCAGATAAGACATGCCTTCATCGGTCAGCGTTAGACCGCGGGGCAAACGCTTAAATAAGGCTACACCAAGGTGACGTTCAAGCAATCGGATTTGCTGGCTCACCGCACCTTGGGTTAAATGCAACTCCTGCGCGGCTTTGGTAAAGTTCAAGCTGCGCGCAGAGACTTCAAAGGTGCGTAACCAGTTTAATGGGGGAAGTGTTTTCTCATTCATCTAAGCACCCAAGCGCCGACCGTTTCTAATAGAAAGGCGCTTAGAGTACCTGACCTAGAAAACGTTGCAAGCGTGGGTGTTCAGAATTAAAGAAACGCTCAGGGGATTCTTCGAGGACGAGCTCACCGTCTTCCATAAACACCACGCGATCCGCCACTTCACGGGCAAAGCCCATTTCGTGCGTGACCACTACCATGGTCATGCCCTCTTTGGCGAGGCTCTTCATGACATCCAAGACTTCGCCGACCATCTCTGGGTCCAAAGCACTGGTGGGTTCATCAAATAGTAGTGCTTTAGGCTTCATCGCTAGGGAACGGGCAATCGCCACACGCTGTTGTTGACCACCGGATAAACGTGATGGAAAGTGTTCCATACGTTCATGCAAGCCCACACGGTAGAGCAAGTCTTTGGCTTCCTGCTCCACTTCGGCTTTATCGCGCTTCAGCACTTTTAAAGGCGCCAACATCACATTGCCTAGGGCTGTTTTATGGGGAAACAGATTAAACGACTGGAACACCATGCCCACTTCTTCGCGTAGCTTATTAATGTCAGTGTGTTTATCGGCTAAGTCGATGCCATCGATTTTGATATGGCCTGCAGAAATGGTTTCTAACTGATTTAAGGTGCGCAAAAAAGTCGATTTACCCGAACCACTTGGGCCGATAATCACCACCACTTCGCCACGGTGAATATCGAGGGAAACGTCTTTTAGCGCATGACAGCCATTTTCAAAGACTTTATTGACCTTGCGGGCTTCGATCAGCACGCTGTTTTTCATTGCATCAGTCACTGGCCGCTAACCTCTTTTCCAAACGTTGAATCGCCCAAGACAAACCACCGGTAACCACTAGATATAACGCTGCCACGGTAAACCAGACTTCAAAAGGGGCGAAGCTACCACTGACCACTTCACGACCCGCTTTGGTTAAATCCGTAATGGAAATCACCGACACCAAGGACGAGTCTTTGATCAGGTTAATAAACTGACCCGCTAAGGATGGCAGAGTACGCTTGACCGCCTGAGGCATCACCACATAGGTCATGGCTTGGGCGTAGTTCATACCCAAAGAACGGGCCGCTTCCATCTGTCCAGGTGGAACCGATTGAATACCGCCACGCACAATTTCTGCCACATAAGCACCGGTAAAAATCGATAGCGCTGCGACGCCCGCAGTAAAACGATCTAAATCGAATACCGTACCAATAAAAAAGTAGACAATAAAAATCTGCACCAGCAAGGGCGTGCCGCGAATGACTTCCACATAGGTCACCGCCAGATTACGCCAGACCTGACCGTGGGCCACCCGCATCAAGCCAAAGATTAGACCCAACAAAATGGAGAAGATCAGTGATAAAAAGGAAATCTCAATCGTCACCCACAAGCCTTCGGCAATCGGGCCAAAGCGCCAGCCTTCAATGCGAGCAATGGTGTCCCCTTGGAAAATCAAATCGCCATCGCGGGCCACCAGCTTATCGTAGTCCGGCACTATCTGTGGCGCGCCGCCGTAGTCTGAGGTGATGCTCAACTGACCGGAAGCACTGACCACCGCCGTGCCATCGGTTTGCGCAATGATGTCCTGTGGCTCAGTGTTGATCACATAAGGCCACAGACGTTCCCAATGCCAGGTGTAGTTGATCTTCTGCCCTGAGAAATATATCCCAGCGATCAAAGCCGCCATGATAACGAGATATAAGCCGTGTCCAAGCCAGCGACGAGATTGTGTTTGCATGATGTCTCTTAAATAGAAAAAGAGCCTAACAAGGTAGGCTCTTGGTAAGACTTACTGATTGGCTCAGCGCTTACTGGATACTGTCGACCCAAGCATCTGAGTTAAACCATTTGTCGTAAATGCGATCGTAAGTGCCGTCTTTCTTGATTTGTACTAGGTAGTTATTCAAGAAGTTTAAGAAGTTCACATCGTCTTGGCGAATCGCCCAGCCTAGCGGCTCGTAAGTGAAGGCCTCATCCAAATGCACTACTCCACCCTTGTTCTGAGCAGCGTACATGGCATTGTACGGCAGATCGTAAACAAACGCGTCCGCTTTACCGTTCTTAACTTGTAGAACAGAGTCCGCTGATGTTTCAAATAGGTTTAGCTGCGCATTAGGGAAGAATTTCTTTGCCGCAATCGCGCCCGTCGTACCGATCTGAGACACCAGATGGTATTTCGGATCGTTTAGGTCACGGTAGTCTTTAATCTGTGCTGCAACTTCCGGCGTCACCAATACTGTCTGGCCCATTTCTAGGTAAGTATCAGCGAATAGAACTTTTAGATTACGTTCTGGCGTGATGCCCATGCCACCGTTGATGATGTCACACTTGCCGGTTTGTAGTGCTGGAATAATGCCGTCCCAAGCTGTGTTCACTGGCACAAACTTCACGCCCATGGCATGGGCCATGTGCTTAGAGATATCGATATCAAAACCAATAAAACGACCATCTTTGGTTTTCATTTCAAAAGGAATGTAGCCTGCTTCAAAGCACACTTTCAACTCGCCCGTCGATAGGATGTTATCGATGGCAGAATCCGCCGCATTGGCCAAGGTGCCGCCTAACACAGAACTTGCCAGCGCCAAGCCCGCTAAAGCTTTTTTGAAACCTAGTTTCATGTCATTCCTCATTCATTTGTTTTGTTATGAGCTCACGATCAGAAACCAAAACACCAGGTGTGAAGCAGTGAGCTTAAGGGTGACACAATATACCCAAAAGCAAGAAGGAGTAGTATCGACAGGATCGAGGTCTAAGACCTCGTTTTTTTAATAGGTAAGGCTATTTTTTGCTAATTAATGGTCATTATAGCCATAAAAAATCACTTTAGACCTATCAAAAATAATGAATTCGATTTTATTTCGAGATCAGCCTCGCTAGAATGTGCCGATTTTCAACCTAGCGGAAAACAGCATTATGACGACAGTCACCATACTTGATGGCGGCATGGGCCGTGAACTAGAGCGCCGTGGCGCGCCCTTTAAACAACCTGAATGGTCAGCCCTAGCCATGATGGAAGCCCCTGAAATCGTAAAGGATGTACATAAATCATTTATAGAAGCTGGATCACGCGTGATCACCACCAATAGCTATGCCCTAGTGCCGTTTCATATTGGTGAAGAGGTTTTCCAGCAGCGCGCGACAGAACTGGCAATCGACTCCGCCAACATGGCTCGTCAAGCGGTTGAGGAAAGCGGAAAAGACGTCAAAGTTGCAGGATCACTGGCGCCACTGTTTGGCTCTTACCGTGCCGACCTTTATCAAGCAGATCGTGCCGAAGAAATTGCTCGCCCACTGATCACGGCTCTAGCCCCTCGCGTGGACCTTTGGTTAAACGAAACCCAAAGCTTGTTGGCAGAAACCTTGCTGATGAAAAAGCTAGTCGACGAACTCGACAGTGAAAAGAAACCATACTGGGTGTCATTCACGCTAGAAGATGCAGAACCAACCACAGAGCCTTGTTTACGCTCAGGTGAAACGGTAGTAGAAGCAGTCAAAGCCATGGCCGCAGCGGGTGTGGATGGTATTTTATTCAATTGCTGCCAGCCAGAAATCATTGCCGATGCGATTGTGGTTACCAAGCAGGTACTAGCAGAACAGAATAAAGACCTAGCGATCGGAGCTTACGCTAACGCTTTCCCACCACAGCCAAAAGACGCCACGGCCAACGATGGCCTAGATGAACTGCGTGCGGACCTAACGCCAGAGTCTTACCTAGTGTGGGCAGAAAAATGGTGTGAGCTAGGCGCGACACTGATCGGTGGTTGTTGTGGCATTGGCCCTGATCACATTGCCGCACTGGCAAAACGCTTGTAACCAACGTTTGTAAAACGACATAAACAACAAAGCCCCGGCAGTTTCCTGTCGGGGCTTTTGTTTTTTCGGCTTGCGCTTAATATCTAGACAAGCAATTAGTTCGCTTGTGTCACTGATGTGTTGTGCGCATCGAACTGCGCTTGTAGAGAATCGATTTTATCTTGGTAAGCGTCTAGCTTCTGAGACAAAGTCGCTGGTGAGTTGAACTCTACTGCTGGGTTTGAATCCACGCCCATTGTTTCTAGTTGTGCAGACAAGGCTTTCGCGTGAGCTTGCGCATCTAGGTAGTTATCTAGCAGGTTGTTTTCATCGCTTGCTGCGAAAGATACAGAAGCAGTTAGAGCCAAAGTTGCGATGATTGCTGGAGTTTTGAAGTTCATAATAGTCACCTTTTAATCTGTTAAACATTTTGTGTTTTGTCTATCTGGCGAAACGTTTTTGGTCAGTGTTTCGCGCTTCGTTGGAAATAATATTAACGCGTCCAAAACAGAAAAAAAGAGCTTAAAAGTGCGTTCCAAAATGCTTCCCTCAAGCCTTTAAAAACGCCTTAATTGGCGATAAATGCAGCAACCATGTAAACCCAAAAGCTTTTGCTCGCATTTCATTCAATATCGCAAACATTGTTTATAAATCCACCACCCAAACTGGGTTTATAGCGGTTACCCTCCGTTATTGCGCACAAATCAAGTATAAAACAGATCTTAATCCATCCTTAAAGTACTGTGATGAAATAATAAAGCGAGTTGAACTTACATAATTGAAATCGAAGAAATAGATAGAGAATGATTGAATAACCCGATCAATTGACCAGATGTCAGTGGCGAGAGACTAGGTCTGTGCTTGTTGAATAAAAAATGCCCCTGAAAAAGGGGCATTTTTACGCTGGCCTAGTCACAACAGAAGCACTGCATTAGAACTCTATTTCAGCACCCGCCATGTAGGCCATCTCTGCACCCTCTGCGTCAGTGTTAGAGAGCTCTGCAAAGACTTTTACTTGATCAAATTCAGGGAATTCATAGGTCACGTTGGCATACCACTCATGAATAGAAGATTCCGCTTCAGGCTTATTGTTTACATAGCCCAAAACCATATTAGTCGCGTCGTTCACGTTAAACATGGACACTAGGTTGTAGACTTTCAATGTGTCTTCGGCTTCTGAGTAGTCCGCGGCGAATTTCGCAAAGCCCGCATCATAGATCGCGCTGACACCATATGAATCCACTTTGTCACCGCCTACTTCCACTTCTCGATTCTGGTACGCCGCCGCTAGCTCCCAATCGGCCAATTCAATCGAAGCAAACGCATCAAATGATTGAGGCCCTTCGCTGTCCTCGCCTTTGGCTTGCAGCTCAGTCGACAACATAATATTGACTGAGTCCAGATCGATATTCAGTAACAGTACATCGTCACCATCGGTTTCATCAAACGCGACATCATCGGAATCCATTTCATAGTCTTCTGCGATACCGAATTCATCTGTGGCATAATCCTGCTTACCTACAGAAAATGACACCTTGTTGTATTTAAAACCGACAATACCATCTTTTAGTTCGGCGCTTTTCTGGTCTTCATCACCATTTGCGGCATCATCAAAATCAAATTTAATGCGACCAAATGCCGTGAGATTATCATTTAGTTGGTAAGACACTTTATTATCAAACTCTAAAGCATCGAAATTCACATAAAGATTCTTTTCTTCGCCATTATCTTTTTGCAATTGAACTTGAATGTCGCCATCCATTTCATACTTAAAGCCGTTATCCTCATATAACGTTGCTGCGCTGGCAGAGGTAGCAGAGATAGCAGTCATAATCGCAACAGCTAGAATATTCTTTTTCACAATAGGTCCTTGTCTAAGGGCTTCTATTAATTGGGACAATAGAAGCCCGCACTGCTTTCAGTGTCGCTTAGATTTTTGATGATGAGTAAGGTAAGTTTTAAACGGTCGAGCGCATCTATTAATGAACACTCAGTTCATCGCTGTAGCAGCTTTTAAGCTCGTTTAAACTGTAAAAATGCTGGGTTCCTGGGAACACTTTACAGCCGTCTTTGAAGGCGATTTCTTTCTCGTTATAAAGCATCTTAACGAGTAGTTCGCTATTTGGTGCGTCACTCTGATACAGGTCCCATTGAATATTGGCTGAGTAAGGCGTTACCCAACCACCGCGCCACTCATTATTGTCTTGGCTGTATAGCAGTTGAGGATCAGCCGCTTGCGAGCTGCCTTCAACATGCAGCAAGGCTGCTAACGGCATGATTTGTTCCGCGTGAGCAAAACGCAATTTGGCCACATGATCCACTTGTTGCTGATGGGTAGCCGCAGCATCCATCTCATTAAACATATCCACCAGTAGCGGCTTAGCAATGTTGTAAGTCACGCCGTGGCTATCGGAGAAGCTAGGGCCTTTTTCGTAGAAGTCTTCCGCATCAGATTGGAAAGAAAACCACGCCGATTCTTCTGGCGTAATAAATTGCTTAAGGTCCCATTCGCCCCCTTGTGCTTGGGCCTCACGCAACATGCCTGGACCGATGATAAACATGTTGTACAGCATAGAGGCCGCATCTACTTCGTTTTGCACATACTTCCAATCATCTTCTGTTTCATCCGGCTTTTTGGTATTGGTTTTGAAACAATTGTCCGCAGCAACATCACAGTTTTTATCGTCTGAAATACCATGCTCTAGAAAGTCGACAAACTCTTTAGTGTAAATACGCTCCAACATTTGGCGCGCCAATAACTTACTTTGTGGCAATTCGGTAATCCCATCAAACGCTGCTTCTAGCTTTTCTGAATCTTGAAATGCTTTGTAAGCGGCGTAATTATCGGCAAACTGCTGATATTCTGGGCTCTTAGCTGGATTCGTTTTATGAGAATACAGCTCGTATCTGTTCACCAAACGCTTATCAATGTCATCTGGTTGAGTTTGAGCTTGGTAACATGACGCCGCATCGCTGTTTACATAAGCCACATCATTCGCAAGCGACTGCATAAAGTAATGGGCGGTCTGATTAGCACGCTCTTCACCCGAAGTTTGCACTTGGATGCAGACCGGATTATTAGCATCGTTTGGCATCAGAGTAGCCAATCGATGTGCCATACGTGAGGCAATGCCAGCGGGCTCTTCTGCACCAATTTTGGTTAATAGACCATAACCCAGTTCTGTATTGGCGGCTGTTACTTGATCCGTAATCGGCCCCAACTTCTTACCTAACTCCGTTAATTGACCACGTTTTTTTGCCAGCTCCCACACTTGCTTAGTCAATACATCGTACTTAGGGCTTGAAAGTGCTCGCGCGCCATGGCGCTCAACTAATTGACTATAAATAACTTTATAGTCAGAAGGCGGTGTTTCATAGCTGCTAAGGTTTTGCTGAGGCTGGTAGGTTGCTTTACTGCTGTATTGGTAGCCATCAGTGCTAGCGGCAGAGTGAGCAACACCACTAACCCCACTTAATAGAGCGACGGTCGCCGAAGCGATAACACAATAACGAGTCATGAATGTTCCCAAATATCAAAGTGAAATAAGAATGGTTCGTTTACAAAAGACAGGCGGAACATTAAAGGGGTTATATGACAATCTGATTTCAAAAAAACACCATTTTGCACATACGTGCAAAACTTAATATTTCTGTCATTTTATGCTGGGTAAGTACTGCCTCCCTGATGAATGCCAAAAAAAGCCCCATCAAGCGGGCTTGATGGGGCTAAAGCAGGTGAAAACTAAAAACTTACTAAGCCGTTAATGCAGGTCACTTGGCTTCACAATAAGCCAGTTCTTATTGGCCGTTGGTGCCTGTCCCAGCGCCGCTTGTTGCTCTGCGGCTTGCGACATCCACTCATCGACTTGCTTCATGTACTTGGCTTTACGATCAACCCAAAGACGCATACCGCCCTTATCGATATCGGTGCCATTAAACAGCATGTAGCCGTCTGATAATGGCGAATCCCCTGCCACCAACACCGGCTTGCGCCACTGATCAATCCAGCCGGTAATCGAGCCAAGCTTGCCTTCGTACCAGGTCATTGGGTTCATTAAATACGGTGTCAGCTCAAGTTTCATATTGGCACCTTGATCGTATTTACCATCACGAATCTGCAGGCGAGATGTGGTGAGCTCGCCACTTTCACGATCCTTCAACAGCATGTTTACACCGATCACGTTTTCCGGTTTGACGTTGTAACCATACTTAGGATCACTGGCGATCATACGCACGATCTCTTCACTGGCCGCTGTCATGACATAGACTTCAATGCCATTTTCTTGCAAACGGTTATACAGCTCATTCATGCCCTTAAAAACAACCGGCGGATTAACCGTGCTTTCTACAACCTTATCGCCATCATAATAGGTAATCGGCACAGGTTTGTTATAGGCCATGACTTCGTCTACATAGCCTTTTAATTCAGATAAGGTAAAGCCAGAGAATATCTGCGCCACCCATGGGTAGCAGACCAGGTTATCGATTTCACACAGTCGGTAGTAATAGCTATTTAAACTTTCTTTGTAGGTGTCCGTATCTTTAAAAGGAATGAGCTTCAATGAAGGGTCCATGGTGTCACGAGTTAAAACGCCTTTCATTTCCAAATATGGCAACAGCGACTCTTCGATATCAAATTGGTAGCTGGTGTTGTCCATATCGAACACCGCATAGGCACCAGAATTCGCATTCTGCGCAATCATTTGATTTAACTGCTTAGCAACGCCTTCAGGCCAATGCTCTAACTCGGTAGCCTGTGCCGCTAGGCTCGTGAGCAACAGACCAGACATTCCTACCCATGTTTTCAAGCTTTTCATTGTGCACGTTCCTTTTGTAATAAGTTTTTTAAGCACGCTCTTGTAACAGAATTGTCATAACGCTTATTTATTACTAACTTTTATTAAACGTACGTTCAAGTTAAATTTTTAAAAAATTTAGCTATTCAAAATAACTCTTTTCAATTCAATAGATTAGAAAACAAAAAAAGCCCCATCCAGTCATCTGGATGGGGCTTTCGGTAAAGCTTAGTCTAGGAAACTAACGCCCGAAGGAGGCTTAGTTTGCTTCAGTTACTGATGTGTTGTGGGCATCAAACTGAGCTTGTAGAGCGCTAATTTTATCTTGGTAAGCGTCTAGTTTTTGTGACAAAGTTGCTGGTGAGTTGAACTCTACTGTTGGGTTTGAATCCACGCCCATTGTTTCTAGTTGTGCAGACAAGGCTTTCGCATGTGCTTGCGCATCTAGGTAGTTATCTAGCAGGTTGTTTTCGTCGCTTGCGGCGAAAGAAGCGGAAGCGGCTAGAGTTAGGGCCGCGATCAATGCTGGAGTTTTGAAGTTCATAATAGTCACCTTTTAATCTGTTAAACATTTTGTGTTTTGTCTATCTGGCGAAACCTTTTATTTAACGTTTCGCGCTTCGTTGGAAATAATATTAACGCTTCCAAAACAGATTAAAAGAGCTCAAAAACGCGTTCCAAAATGCTTCCCTCAATGCGATTAAAGCGCCTTAATTGGCGATAAATGCAGCAATCACGCAAAGCAGAAAACAAATGACATCAAACCGTAACAAGTTGCAAAAAGTGTTCATAAAACACGCTATAAAATACAGCTAGAATAGGGTTATCAGTGAAATCATGAATAAAAAATTCAAGAATGAATGCACAATCCATCCTTAAAACAATTGAGTGAAATAATAATGCTCAAAACACTTACTTAATTGAAATCGAGTTAATAGATGGAGATTAATCGAATTATTCGATCAATCTCCAAAATATCGACTGTGCCGCGCTATTAACGGATCCAAGAGCCAATGACTTTAACCTCATCGGCAATGGTTTTTAGATACAGCATCACTAGAAAATCCCCTGGGACTTTGCAGCTCCATTGCTTCCATAGCACTACAACATGATCCCCTTGTTTTAGCACACCAAGAAATTCACGCTCCTCAGTCAAAGAGGTAAACATCTTGCTGTATTGCCACTGATGCTCCACCGCCGCACGGGCTTGCTCATCCGCCGACTCGTCCAGCATATATTTTGAGTACAGGGTCCAATCTTTACTGTTGGCACCTTTGACCATATCGCTCCAAATCTCTTCGGCAAGGTCACGAATCTTGTCATCAGACAGTTCAAGAATATTCATATTAGAATCCTGTAGGTATTCAGTGGGCTTAAATTGCGGACACTAGAACACAATCATGGTGACTTTTAAATAAAAAGCCCCAAGCATTTCTGATTGGGGCCTATATAAACGATAAGATTAGCTATGTAGCATCGACTAAATCATTGCTGTCGGGCGACCTAATAAATACCCCTGCCCTAATTGAATACCTAGCTGACGGATAGTATTAAGCTCACTTACCGTCTCAATGCCTTCGGCAACAAGCTGGGCATGAGTAGTATTTGCAAACGCCACAATGGCTGTGGCCAATGCGTATTGAGAAGGGTCAGAATCCACACCGCAGATTAAACTGCGATCCAATTTAATAATGTCGGGCTTTAGTTGCAGGATATGGCGAAAACTTGCATAGCCAGCTCCGGCATCGTCCACCGCAATGCGCAAGCCAAGTTGACGCAAAGGCTCTAACACACGGGACACTTCCGAATAATCTTCAATCAATTCATGCTCGGTAATCTCAAGCACGATACGTTGAGCATGTTTGCCAAACATGTCTTGCAGATTGGAACAATTCAAAATGGTTTCAGGCGAGACATTAATACCCAAATATTGCCCGTCATCCAGCAAAGACAATAATTCCATTGCTTTTTGGCCAGTGGCACATTCTAGCTCATAACTCAGTCCCACCTTGGCAGCGTTGACGAACCACTCCTCTGTATTAAACTCAGAGAACTCTGGATCAAAACGCGTCAAAGACTCATAACCAGTGATTTTTTCCAACGCAAAATCATAGATCGGCTGACAAACTACCTGGAAAGCTGAAGTGTCAAGCAGATCAAGTACTCTATGCTTCAACTCCATCATGGCTCTATCTTGTTGTAAGCTATTGCGCAAAAGCTCTGAGGCAAGATCACTGAAAGCTCGTAGTGAGGTCAGATCTTTGCTGGTCAAGCTGTAATCAGCTTGTCGACTAAAACAGCAGAAAGTACCGAAGACGGAGCCGTCTGCAGCCCAAATTGGTACGCTAATATGCGCACCAACCGGTAAATCATGAGTCACTTGCAGCTTTAAAGCCTCCTCAAAATCCACGGTATTTTGCATTAACTGCGGTAAACGTCCATCCACTACTCGCTTACAATAGCTCTGTTCATCGTCATCACCACGATCGATTTTCAGAATCTCTGGCGTACCCTCTGCTTGATCAATCAAGCGAAAAATACGACGACCATCTTTAAATTCCGAGATAAAAGCAAACTCCATTGCCAAGGATTCACGAGCAGAATGAAGTATCTGAGTCAGCACTGTCTTAATAGACAAGCATTCACTTTCTAGCTCTATATCGGAAAAACTGCGCATCTCTCATCCCATTTCACTATGCATAAAAGTCTTCTTGAGCAGGACTCAACATTTAAAGCATAGATAACATCAAAAACATTAGCGAAATTTGATACAAGTATACCGATTGCTTAGGTGGCGTTTTGTAACGTTATTAAGGAGATATGCAAGAAATGTAACAAAATGGGAGCCAAAGCCCCCATCGAAGAATATTAGTTGGCATCCGCCAAGCGTTTGCTGACAAAGGATAGACGCGCGAGAATAGCGATGGTCAACAGGGCAAAGGCCAGTCGTGCCCACAATACCCCAGACAAATCCGCCCCTAGTAGCATTACCAGCATGGTGTCTTCTATGACGCTGTGACAAAGGCTTAAAAAGCCAATGGTTAGGAAGATATCACGCTTGGTGAGATGACCAGATTCTGCTTCTTTAATCAAAAGACCAGCGCCGAACGTTAAACCGAGTACCGTGCCGATCACCGCCACATTCGCCGCCGCTTTACCAATCCCTAGCATACGCAGAATCGGGTACAACAGCATATGCATCAAGCGCTCCACACCCAGTACGCGTAGGATTTTCAGCAAGGTCATCAGCGACAGAATAATCACATAAATCCATAGCAGAGTTTCCATCTGTGCCACGCACCAACCCCAGAAACTGGTATCTGTGTTATTGGCCGGCGGTTGCCACATTAACTGGCTCGGCTGTTGTAATAGGTCAAACTGGCTATAAAACTGATACAGCAGGAAACCCAATACCAAGGAGCCGCCAAAGCGCAGGGCAATGGTGACACGCCAACTCACGCCCATACGCTTAGCAATTGCTCCCTCAACAGGTAGCGCGTGCGACAGTAGCATCAGCACACCTAATACCGTGACCTGCGCCACGCTTAAGCTTTCAGAAATCCCCAGGTTAAAAAACACCAACATACCGGCGTAGATGTTGGTTAGCATTAGGGTTGCCCAAACAATGCCTACTTCATCTGGTAAACCTACCAGCTGCATAATGGGCGATAACACATGGCCCAATAGCGTGACGCCACCCAGCATATCCAACACTTTGACGATTAATAGCGCCGGCACCATCACTTTTAATAGGGTCCAATAGACACGCCCTGACTCTAGAATTAAACCTCGACACTCTGCTAACAGTCGCTTCATAACACACTTCTCAAGCTCAAATATATGAGCGACATTGTAAGCAAGCCAAAAGAAATTATTTCTCTTTAATACGAAAAAAGTTACTGATAAATTTGTTTTTAAACCATAAAACAAAATTTTATTAACCATGTCAGAGCTTGATAACATTGATCGCAACATTCTGCGTCAACTACAACAGGATAGCCGCCTTACCAACCTGCAATTAGCCGAGATTGTCGGTCTATCTGCGCCAGCTTGTTTGAAACGGGTCAAGCGTTTGACCGACTCAGGCTTGATTGCTCGACAAGTCACCCTGCTCGACCCAACTAAGTTAGGGCCAATGCTGCATATGGTGGTCGAGGTTTTTATGGAGCGGGATCACAAACATCTGTTTCAAGCCTTTGTGCAACGAGTACAAGAGACTCCTGAAGTGAAGCAGTGCTATCAAGTGACGGGGGAAGTAGACTTTGTCTTGGTCGTCATGACCACAGATATGGTGGCCTATGAGTCTTTATGCGATCGGTTGCTGTATTCCGATCCTAATGTACGCAAGTTCCGTACCCTGATTTCTATGAAGCGGGATAAGTTTGAAACCGCGATCGATATCCCTTAAAGCACAGCAGCCCCGATAGAATATCTATCGGGGCTGCTGTTGGTTACGCGACAACTTGATCAAGGATGTCAACGTCATTCTCAGCAATCGACTGGCTAATTAGTTAGCGCTGCGAACTGTGTCGAATTGATCTTGTAGCTCAGCAATTTTGTCTTCGTAAGCATCTAGTTTCTGAGACAAAGTCGCTGGTGAGTTGAACTCTACTGATGAGTTAGCATCCACACCCATTGTTTCTAGCTGAGCAGACAAGGCTTTTGCTTGTGCTTGTGCATCTAGGTAGTTGTCTAGCAGGTTGTTTTCATCGCCAGAAGCGAAAGAAGCAGAAGCGGCTAGAGTTAGGGCTGCGATAAGTGCTGGAGTTTTGAAGTTCATATTATTCACCTTTTAATCTGTTAAACATTTTGTGTTTTGTCTATCTGGCGAAACCTTTTAATTAGTGTTTCGCGCTTCGTTGGAAATAATATTAACGCTTCAAAAACAGAAAAAAAGAGCTGAAAAACGCGTTCCAAAATGCTTCCCTCAAGCCTTTAAAAACGCCTTAATTGGCGATAAAAGCACCAATTATGTAAACCTCAAATCATCCAATCTTATTTCATTAGAAATCGCAAGAATTGTTTAAAAAGCACACACCTAAAATATAAAAATGACACTGGCATGAAGGCTTCGTGTATTAATTGAGCAGAAAATGAACCTTAATCCATCCTTAATGCACTACACTGAAATAATAATCCGCTTTTAACTTACATAATTGAAATCGAAGAAATAGACACACATATATCGAATTCTTTGATCAATCTACTGTGTATCATAAAAAAGGGACCCGTAGGTCCCTTCATGACAACCGCATGGCTAGGCTTTTTTAACAAACTTTGCCGTGACCATCATTTCACCCGCGCCATCGACTTTGCAATCGAGCTGGTGATCTTTGCCATCAACAATACGTTTGATCACGGCTTTGGTGCCGATCTTAATCACCATAGAGCAGCCTTTCACCTTGAGATCTTTGACAACAGTGACTTTATCCCCTTCCGCCAACAAGCTGCCATTGGCATCCTGCACCTTAGGAGTATCATCATCCTCTGGCTGATCAGGATTCCACTCGTAGGCACACTCAGGACAAATCAATAGGGCTTGATCTGGGTAAACGTATTCAGATTGGCATTTCGGGCAAGGAGGCAGGGACATAACACACTACTTTTATCGATTTCAGTAGCGCTTATGGTAACACTAAAGGCAAGCTGCTCGAAGCGCGTCAAGCAGCTTAGGATTCACCTGGAGGTCGAATCAATGAAGTTTCTTTGGTCCGCGACGCACTAACTCTTTGCCGTTTTCAAATACCTCTTGCGTGACCCAACGGCCCAACAAGAGTTGATGGTTATCATCCAACACTGCCACAAATGGACGACCATCGGAATTACTGGTCGCAAGCGCCACACCTGCTACGTTGTTAAAACCAAAACCGCCACTTTCTACCGCCAGCAGAAAAGCTTCTAATTCCTCTAGGGTATCAATTACCTTTTCATCGTTGATCATTGCCAATACTCAGTTACATCATAAAACGCATAGCATACCAGCTGCATTGCACAGGCTGAACCTTACGCGCTAGAAACCGAGCATAAAAAAACCGCCAATAGACTGAGCAATCTAAAGGCGGCTATAAGCTTCGCATTTAACCATAAAATAATGGTTATTAAATATCCGTTAGCGCCATAGAACTAAATCCAAAAAGCTCAGAACGCGACGTCCTATGAATGTGCAAAAGTATAGGAAGTCAGGCGCTCCTAGCTTGTAAACACGCTTAATAGCGCTACTCTGTGCGCCCTCTGCAGGCAGACCAGAAACAATGCAGAACAACAATAACAGTAAACTCAATACTTCAGCCGCCTCACAATAACGACAATCGCGCAGCCTCCTTATTAGTTTTCACCTAGTGATCAGCACTTAATCCATGTCATTTAGCTCTGCTAATGTGATGCATTGGTATAGCTAGAAATCTTATGTCTATACTCAGGTGGGGAGTGATGATCGATTTGAAGTGCGTCGTAGATTGAGATTACACCTTTAAATTGAGAGAGAAGAATGACCAAGCTCTGATGTGCCATATCAAGCTTTAAGTCATCTAGGACCCCATTTATGTCTACCGATATTAGTAAAGCCAATCTAAGCCGACGCGGTTTCCTAACTGCTGGTGCTGCGCTTGGTGGGTTAACGCTCGTGCCGCTAGCACAAGCCGTTGCCACGCCAGCCCAAGCGGCCGCGATCGATGCCAAAGCGTTCAATGCCTTTATGGCACTGTCACAACTTATTACCGCTAAAAGCGATTTGAATAAGCCCTTAGCGGAGACCATCTATCTGTCCCTTGCACAGTTTGATGATAGCTTCGCGGAACGTCTTAAAACCCTAAACAGCTTCGTAGCAGACCACAGCATCAGCACGGCTGAGCTGCAACAGCGCCTTGATGCGGAGCAGGAAGCCCTAGCCGATCTGCCACGCAAAATCGCCAAAGCTTGGTTCCAAGGCATTGTCGGTGAAGGCAAGCAAGCAAAAACCGTCGCGTTCAGTAACTCGCTGATGTACTCAGCGGTATCGGACGTATTGGCACCACCAAGCTATGCATTGGGTGCCTACGGTATTTGGCAAACTAAGCCAGCACAAGACGTTTAGGAGACCACATGACGACTACACAAACATCCGCTGACGTTGTCATCGTTGGCGCAGGCATTGTCGGCGCATTAATGGCCGAAAAAATCGCCCAAAAAGGCTTATCGGTTCTGATCCTAGAATCGGGTCCCAACATCGACCGTAACCACGTGGTGGCAAAGTTCCGTCACAACGTCGACAAAGGCGATTACATGGCGCCGTACCCTTACAACGATTGGGCGCCAGAACCACGTAAATTCAACGACTACTTCCAAAACGAAGGTCCAGTACCTTACTCGGCGTCCTACATTCGTGGCGTGGGCGGTACCACTTGGCACTGGGCAGGTATGGCTTGGCGCTATGTGCCGAACGACTTCCAGATCAAAACTCTTTACGGCGTTGGCCGCGATTGGCCGTTTAGCTACGACGTGCTCGAGCCTTACTACTACGAAGCGGAAGTGAAAATGGGCGTTTCTGGCCCAGAAGACAATGGCTCGCCGCGTAGCAAACCCTTCCCAATGCCACCTGTGACGGCGTCTTGGGCGCACCAACGTTTACACGACCGTCTAGAAGGCATCGGCTACAACGTCATCACCAATACCTCTGCTCGTAACAGCCAAAACTACGATGGCCGTCCAGCTTGTGTGGGTAACAATAACTGTATGCCTGTGTGTCCGGTGGACGCCCAATACCACGGCGGCATTTCTGCACAGGCGGCGAAACAAGCCGGTGTAAATATCATCACCGAAGCCATCGTCTACAAGATCGAACATGCCACCGACAGCGATAAAATCGTCGCGGTGCACTACTACACGCCGAACAAAGAAAGCTTCCGTATCACGGGTAAAACCTTCGTATTGGCCGCCAACGCCATCGAAACACCCAAACTGATGTTGATGTCGACCAGCGATAAATTCCCGAACGGTATCGGTAACAGCAACGATATGGTTGGTCGTCACCTATGTGACCACCCTCGTACCAGCGTTAGCTTTGAAGTAGACGAACCGCTGTGGCCAGGTCGTGGCCCCATGAGTGAATGCTCGATTCAAAGTGAGCGTGATGGTGAATGGCGTAACGAAGCGGCGGCGTTTCGTATCGACTTTTCCAACACCAACCCGGTACGTGGCATCACCGACAAGCTGATCAAACAAGGGGTTTACGGTGTCGAGCTAGAACAGCAAATTCGCCATAAATCGGCTCATGCTATGAGCATGAAAAACATTGTTGAACAACTACCAGATCCAAACAACCGCGTGATGTTGGGCAACCGTCCTGATGCATTGGGTCTACCAAATCCTAAGTTCTACTACTCGGTATCTGACTACACCCGTCGTGGTAACGCCCGTGCTCGTGAAATCTTCACCACCATTGCCAAACGCTTGGGGGCGCAAGAACTGCACTTTATGGATGAAAACAAATTCAGCCTAGCGAACCACATCACAGGTACATTGGGTATGGGTGACGATCGCGCCACCACCGTGTGTAACGGTGAAGGTCGTAGCCATTTCCACGACAACCTATTCCTAGCGGGTACCGGTGTATTGCCAACCGTAGCGACAGTGAACTCTACCCTAACGGCGGTGGCGGTCGGTCTTCGCACCGCTGAATTCATTATCGAGGACTTAGTATGAAACAGACATTGATGCTTTCATCGGCGCTGGTTTTAGGTTGTGCGCTAAGCCCTCTAGCACTGGCTAACACAAGTGCTGATCCAGCGCTTATCAAACGCGGTGCATACCTGGCAACGGCAGGCGACTGTGTGGCGTGTCACTCCACCGAACAGGGTCAACCATTTGCCGGTGGCTTATCCCTTGAGACGCCACTGGGTCATATCATTTCGTCCAACATTACCCCATCGAAAGACGGTATCGGCGACTACAGCTTTGAAGACTTCGACAAGGCAGTACGCCAAGGTATCCGTGCTGATGGTCGCAATCTTTATCCAGCTATGCCGTACACGGCCTACGCTAAGGTGACGGATGAAGACATGCTGGCCTTGTACGCTTACTTTATGCACGGAGTGGAGCCAGTAGACGGCAAACCAGCTGCCACCGAACTGCCGTTCCCATTCAATATTCGCGAGTCTATGGCGGTGTGGAATGGTCTATTCCTAGACACTGAAACATTCCAACCCGATCCAAAACAGAGCGATGAATGGAACCGTGGTGCTTACCTTGCTCAAGGTCTAACCCACTGTGCTACTTGTCACACACCACGTAACTTTATGATGGCCGAAGACAACAGCGCCTTTCTAGGCGGTGCTAGCCTTGGCACTTGGTACGCGCCAAATATCACCAGCGATAACAACAGTGGTATCGGTACTTGGAGTCAAGCGGACATCGTCAGCTACCTAAAAGCAGGCTACGCACCAAACAAGTCCCAAGCAGCGGGGCCAATGGCAGAAGCCATTTCCCACTCGCTACAGCATTTGTCAGATGACGACCTAAGCGCCATCGCGGTGTGGTTGAAAACCGTGCCTGCGGTAAGCGATGCCAAGGACACACAACCGGCAGAAAGCTATGGCCAAGCCACAGTGAATGCGGATGCCGTATTGCTTGAAGACGTTCCAGCAAGCACCACAGAAATGAGCGGTGCCATGCTCTACAACGGTGCTTGTGCCAGCTGTCACCAAGCGGACGGTTCCGGTCGAAATGGCTTACCATCGCTGGTAAACAACACGGTACTGGGTCGTCAAAACACTGATAACGTAGTAATGGCGATTCTTGAAGGGGTGCAATACCGCAACCACATCGAAGAAAGCCACCGTACAAACATGCCAGCGTTTGCCCACGAGCTAAATGACGAGCAAGTGGCACGCGTCTCCAACTACATCCTCAGTGAATTTGGCCGCAAAGACGTCGCCGATATCGCCGCACAGGAAGTCAGCGTGCTACGCAGCGGCGGCCCTGCCTCCCCACTTCTGCTACTGGCACGCTGGGGCATGGGCATCGGTGCAGTCGTTGTACTAGGTTTGATTGCTTGGCTGCTACGCAGAAAGCGTAAAGGCTAAACAGCTCTAACTGAAAAAAGCCCCTGCACTGTATGGTGCAGGGGCTTTTTACTAGCACTTAAAAGGGGTCAGATTCCAGAACTGTCGAGGCTAAACTAAGCATCGTTAGCGCTGGAATCTGCCCCCTTTATTCTATGATCTATCACTCACTGTAGAATTTTGCTCTCCAATCAATAGAGCTTTAAGCTGATTATCTTCGCTTTGCCTTCCAATACACTAGGCACATCTTAAAATCCGATCTATTCACGTCTCAAAGACAACCCCATATGTCCTATAAACGCATGGGTGCTGCAGTTTGAGATAGGAGCTTGTATGTCTACTTCTGAAATGCCCGCGAGCTTTTCTCGTGTGTTTGCCGAGGATCAGTTAACCATTGGTTTGCTAACACCGCTTGAGGGTTATCCTAATAGTCCTTTTCCTACTCTAAAAGACCATCAGCGTATGGCTAAGCTTACCGAGCAAGCGGGTTTTGCCAGTATTTGGTTACGGGATGTGCCGTTTTACGATCCTAACTTTGGTGATGCGGCGCAGATGCTGGATCCATTTGTCTACGCAGGTTTTATGGCGTCGGTAACTGAGTCAATTACCTTAGGCACAGCGGGGATTGTGTTGCCGCTGCGTGATCCTATTCATGTGGCAAAGCAAGCGGCGTCGGTGGATCATTTAACCGATGGCCGTTTTGTGTTGGGCTTGTCGACAGGCGACCGCCCAGTGGAATACCCAGCGTTTGGTGTCGACTATAATGAGCGCGCAGATCGCTATCGTGAATCCGTGGATTTGATGCGTACTCTGCATCAAGAGTCGTTTCCGAAGTTTGCCAGCCAATACTTTGGGGAATTACGCGGCAATCTAGATATGCATCCCAAGCCCGTAAACGGCCGTATTCCAATGATGGCAGTAGGCCGCTCACGTCAGCCCATCGATTGGCTAGCGCAAAATATGGATGCATGGATTTGGTCTGTGGATGATGAGGGAGCGATTAAAGAAATCGTAGCAGCGTTGAAATCCGCTGCTGGAGAGCGCACACCGACGCATTATGGCTACGCTACCTTCTTTGATTTAGATCCAAATCCTGATGCACCCTACCAGCGCTTTTACAACGTGGTACGTATTGGTCGTAAAGCACTGATCGAGCGCTTGCAGCATCATAAAGAAATTGGCGTGCGTCATATTGCCGTGAATTTGAAGCCTTCACGTCGCAGTGCGGAGTCAGTGATCGATGAAATGGGCGAATTCGTCCTACCAGAGATCAATCGTTGACAGGCGTAGATCGACTCGTCAGGATGTGCGGCTCAATTGAAGTCCAGCACAAGCGAGCGTTGCCATGGCGAAACCCAACAAAAAAGGCCCCACCAAAACCGTCGATATTTTTTGCAACGGCTGTGGTACGCAGCTTTTTAAATATCGTAAAGGCGGTAAAGGGGCTTTGGTGAAATGCTTTAAAGAGCGTATTGTTGAGGATTTCACCAGCACACCTTGCCATTGTCCCAGTTGCGCAAAGGAGTTCGCTCGCGATACTTTGGTACGAGGCACTCCCGCTTATAAATTTATCGGCGGCAAGGTCTGGTTCAAATAAACGACTGGTACCAGCATAGATACCTGATAAGGAAGACTCCATGAAAAAGTTACTACTCGCGGCCTGCTGTTCGTTGGCCCTTGCTGGCTGCTCAAACGACGAGGTGGGCGATGTCTCGCTGGGCATGTTCACCCTAAAAGACATTAAAATATCCAATCTAGTAGATGACAAGATCCCTGGGGTTACCTGCCATATTGCCTCAGTGGAAGCGAATCTTAGCCTATCGGATCCAAGTGATAGCTCCATTGCTTGCCGTCAGACAGGTGACATTACTGCGGCCATGATTGCTACCATTGATAAAAGTGATGCTGGTGAGGTGGTGTTTACCAAATCCAAAAGCATTTTCTTTAAAACCATGAAGGTGCGCCGTATTTACGACGCCGACACCCAAACCTTGATGTACCTGTCCTACACCACCAAAGAAACGGAAGGTAGCTTCAAGCATAGCTTATCGACGGTGCCCCTATGGGGCACTCAGTCGTATATCGAGCCAGCTCAACAACCATAAACCTGGCTTTATTTTTGGAGGGTCAGATGAATTAATTTTATGTTCATCTGCCCCTAGAGTTCGTGCCCCCCCTTTGCTTAACCTTCATGTTGAGCAAAGTGCGTCAAGGCTTCACCGACCAGCTGATATCCAAGCCACTCAGATTTTGGCTTCGCGCCAATAGAGTCATAAAATTGAATGGCAGGTTCATTCCAGTCCAGTACTGACCACTCAAAACGGCCACAGTTTTTCGCAACCGCAATCTTTGCCAAGTGCTTGAGTAATGCTTTGCCAGCCCCTACGCCACGGGCTTCTGGAGAGACATACAAATCCTCAAGATACAGGCCATTTCTCCCCTGCCAAGTTGAGTAATTATAAAAAAACACAGCAAAGCCAATCGGCTCCCCGTCCAATTCACAGATCAAGCCACTCACGGTCGAGTCGGGCCCAAATATGGAGGTTTCAATATCTGCCTGCGTAGCTTGAACTTCGTGCTCAGCCTTCTCATACCTTGCTAACGCTTTGACAAAATTTAAAATCAGCCCCGAATCTTCTTTTACCGCATTCCTGATCAATAAATGGCTCACTCCACTCTCCTTCTTTGATGGTCTTGTTTTGTCCATTACAAGACTTTAACAAACACTCGGGCATCATTGTCCTGCTATGTTTGATTTTTTAGCCCATTGCGAGCTAGACAGGAAAAAACGCCATCAATGCTCATCACGGCACTAAAAATGCAGGGACAAATTCAGTGCCACTGAACAACAGGGATGCTTATGAAGATTATCAACGCTCGTTTACGTCACTCAGATGCCTTGTTTACCCTCGAATGCGAACAAGGAGTGTTCACCAATATTCAGCAGCAAGCCGATTCCATCCATGAAGCCTGCGACATCGATGCGAACTACAAATTGGTCTGCGCGCCCTTTGTTGAGCCGCATATACACTTGGATGCGGTACTCACCGCGGGCGAGCCCCGTTGGAACAAAAGCGGCACCTTATTTGAAGGGATTGAATGCTGGGCCGAGCGTAAACAGACGCTCAGCCACGAAGACGTGCAGCGTCGTGTAATGAAAGCGGCTGAGCTATTGATCGGTCATGGCGTGCAACATATCCGTACCCATGTGGACGTCACTGACCCAGAACTGACCGCGTTAAAAGCCATTGTGCCCCTAAAAGAAACCTTAGCGCCCTTCTTGGATTTACAAATTGTCGCCTTTCCCCAAGAAGGCATCTTGTCTTATCCCAATGGCAAAGGCTTGATGGAACAAGCACTAGACATCGGTGCTGATGTCATCGGTGGTATTCCCCACTTTGAATTCACCCGCGAATATGGCGTTGAATCCATGCGTTGGGTGATCGAACTGGCTCAAAAGCACAATAAGCTGGTGGACGTGCACTGCGATGAAATCGACGACGAACAATCCCGTTTCTTAGAAGTGCTCGCCACCGCTGCTTTAGAGAGTGGCTTGGGCAATCGCGTCACCGCCAGCCATACGGTTGCGATGCATTCCTATAATAACGCCTACTGCTCTAAGCTGTTTCGCCTGCTAAAAATGTCCGGCATCAACTTTGTCTCCTGCCCCACGGAAAATACTCATCTACAAGGACGCTTTGATACCTTCCCGAAACGCCGCGGCATTACTCGCGTGAAAGAGCTGCGCGATGCCGGGATCAACGTCGCTCTCGCCCAAGACTCCATTCAAGACCCTTGGTACAGCTTGGGCAATGGCAAACTCCTGCGCCAAGTGGACTTCGCCCTGCACGCCTGCCATATGATGGGCTACGACGACTTTAGCCAAGCCCTCGACTTTATCACCGACAACGGCGCCAAAGTGCTGCATATTCAAGACCACTACGGCATTGAACTTGGCAAGCCTGCCAACTTTATTGTGCTTAACGGCAGTGATGAGGTGGAAGTGATACGCGAGCAAGCAGATGTGCTCTACTCCGTACGTAAGGGCAAGATTATTGTTGAAAGACAGCCCGCTGTATTAAAAGTCGGGCCGAACTTGGAGTGAGGGTTTGGTTCAGGGCACAGTTATGGATGATTTTTTACCTGACCTTAATGAATCTTAATGAGTTGGGGTTACTGGCTCAATCGTTAGTCGACAGTTAAAAACACCAAGCAGCTTGGTGATGGTTTCAAGCTTTGGATTGGCGTTGTTATTTAGTGATTTGTATAAACTAGCTCTGGTCACACCAGCTTGCTTGGCAACATCTGTCATACCTTTAGCTCGCGCTGCAATCGCGAGGCAGTGCAATAGATGATCACTACCGCCATCATGGATTGCTTCAAGTAGAAATGCTTGGATATCTTCGTCTGTTTCTAAGTAATCGGCGATATCAAAAGAAGTTGTTTCTGCTTTCATTGTATCAATCCTCGGAATCTAGAGCGCTAAGCAGTTGTCGAGCTTTCTTAATGTCACGTTTCTGGGTGGATTTGTCTCCACCTGCAAGCAGAATGATTAGCTCACTATTTCGTTCAACAAAGTACACTCGATAACCCGGTGATTTGAAGAACCTTAGCTCCTGCAGATCCCCTGCTAACAATGCGACATCACCAAAATGGCCTTCATGTTCAACCTTGGCCAAGCGATTCAATATCTGCATTTTGCCGCGTATATCTTTTAAGCTTTTCAGCCATTTATCAAAATGATCTGTTTTTCTAATGCTATAAGTCATAAACGAGTCCATTCGTTGTATGCCACACAAATGTATCCTTAAGGATACACACAAAATTATAGATTAATTTTTAAACATAGCAAGACTGAAACAGCTTAATGTCAAGCGGTTAACTGTGTGAGACCTGCTCAACAAGAAAAAGGCTCGCCTCCTAGGAGGCGAGCCTTTTCATTAAGGGGTCAGGGTGGAAAGCTTAGCCTTACGCCATCACCAAAGAATCTCGACTTAGGTCTTTAATGCTATTGGCACCAGTCAGGGTCATGGCAACGCGCATTTCTTTTTCGATCAGGTCGAGTACGTTTTCAACGCCTGCTTGACCCGCGGTCGCCAAGGCATAGACAAAGGCACGACCAAGTAAAGTACAGTCCGCGCCAAGCGCCAACATACGCACCACATCTAGGCCGGTGCGAATACCGGAATCCACGAGGATTTTGATGTCACCTTTTACCGCATCGGCGATCTCTGGCAGCGCCCGAGCAGACGATAATACGCCATCTAACTGACGACCACCATGATTGGAAACGATGATGCCATCAGCGCCAAAACGTACTGCGTCTTTGGCATCTTCGGTATCTAGGATACCTTTGATAATCATCGGACCGTCCCAGAAGTCACGAATCCACTCTAGGTCTTGCCACGAAATCGATGGATCAAAGTTTTTGCCTAACCAACCGATGTAGTCTTCAAGCTTCGTCGGCTCGCCACGGTATGTAGAAATATTACCAAGATCGTGTGGCTTACCGTTGATGCCCACGTCCCACGCCCACGCTGGGTGAGTCATAGCTTGCATAACACGACGCATAGCCGCATTCGGGCCACTCATACCCGAGTGCATATCACGGTAACGCGCCCCTGGAACCGGCATATCCACGGTGAAAACTAGGTTTTTAATGCCTTGGGCTTTAGCACGCTCTAGCACGTTTTTCATAAAACCACGGTCTTTTAGCACATACAGCTGGAACCAAATAGGTTTGCTGACAGCAGCACTCACCTCTTCGATCGGACACACAGATACCGTCGATAAGGTAAACGGAATGCCTTTTTTCTCAGCGGCTTTGGCCGCTTGAACTTCGCCACGACGCGCGTACATGCCGGTTAAGCCCACGGGGGCCAAGGCAATCGGTAAAGACAGCTTTTCGCCAAAGAGTTCAGACTCAAGATTAAGGTCTGACATATTTTTCAAAATGCGCTGACGTAGTGCGATGTCCGCTAGATCATCCATGTTGCGACGCATCGTATGCTCACCGTAAGAGCCACCATCAATGTAATGGAATAGGAATGGCGGCAACTTGGCTTTGGCCGCAGCACGGTAGTCAGTAGAAGCTGAAATAATCATAAAAAGCGCTCCAAGGATATAGCGAGGGCAAGCCCTAGGGCCGCCCTTTTAACAAGAATTAATGAGTGGTCAAAGCGTCAGTCAGATGCAGGCCATAGATCATCACCATGCCTACTACACCTGTCATCACTAGGTAGTACAGGGTTGGTAAAATGGTTTTACGCAGCGTTGCCCCTTCGCGGCCAAGCAGACCCACAGTAGCTGAAGCAGCAACTACGTTGTGAATGGCAATCATATTGCCCGCTGCCGCGCCCACTGCTTGCAATGCGATAACGGCCGCACTCGAAACGCTTAACGCCTGCGCCACTTCAAACTGGAATTGGCTGAACATCATGTTAGACACTGTGTTTGAACCGGCAATAAAGGCCCCCAATGCACCGATGGTGGCACTGATCGCTGGGAATGCATCGCCGAAAAGTCCAGCTACCACATTCGCCGTGGTCACTGGCATACTGGCTAGATCCGCTGCGTTGACGCCAGAGTTAATAAAGATTCGTACCATTGGAATGGTGAAAATCAAGACAAAGCCTGCACCCACTAGGGTTTTCGTTGATTCGCCTAGGGCATTTTTAAAGGCATTCATATTTTTGCCTTGCACCAGCGTTGCCACCAACGCCGTGAACACTAGAATACCGCCCGGTAAGTAAAGTGGTGCAAACGATGCGCTGACACCCACTTCACCCAGAATGTCTTTAAAGCCAACGGTAACGCTTAGGAGCAATGCTTTAAATTCAGCGCTGACACGGCTCAACACTAAGACCGCCGCCAACAAAACGTATGGGAACCAAGCCGTGACTAGGCTCATTGGCGCTTTATTTGTTTCCTCTTTAAGGTTCATTTTAAGAGAACCTAACCAGCTATTTGGCCAAGCTTTTTCAGGTTCAAAATCCCATACCGTTTTAGGCACTAGGAAACCTACTTTAGCCGCTGTAACCACCAAAGCCAGACTCACCAAACCACCTACCAATGAAGGGAACTCAGGGCCTAGGAAAATACCTGTCAAAGCGTAAGGCACAGTGAAGGCTAAGCCTGCAAACAAGGCGAATGGCAGAATATTTAAACCTTCGCGCCAGCTACGATTGGCACCAAAGAAGCGCGTTAGCATCACCGCCATTAGCGTTGGAATAAGCGTACCCACCAGCGCATGAACCACGGCAACATTGGTCGTGATTTGTTGTAGGTAGAATTCCCACGTTGCGCCATTGGCCATTAGATCATTACTGATGTTGTGTACATCTAGGCCGTTGTTGACCCCCACGAGGATCGGCGTGCCCACAGCACCAAAGGACACTGGCGTAGATTGAATCATCATGCCGACCATCACCGCCGCCAAGGCAGGGAAACCAATCGCCACCAATAAGGGTGCAGCGATCGCTGCTGGCGTACCAAAGCCTGACGCCCCTTCAATAAAGGAGCCAAAACACCAAGCAATGATGATGGTTTGTACACGACGGTCTGGAGAAATATTGGTAAAGCCGTTGCGGATCGCGGTGATCGCACCGGTATGCTTGAGGGTATTAAGAAGGAAGATGGCACCAAACACGATCCACAAGACCGTTACGGTAATGCCTAAGCCTTGTAGGACAGAAGCGAGAATGCGGTTAGCGGACATTCCCCACGTGGTAAAAGCGATAATCACAGTCAACAAGAGTACGATGGGCATCGCCTTTTTCGCTGGCCAGTTAAATCCCACTAACAGCACGCCCGCCACGACGATAGGGATAAACGCAATAATGGCTAATACGGTCTCACTCATAAAGACTCCTAAAAAGAGATAGTGCGCGCAAAATGGCTACTTTTGAGCAGCAAAACTGCGTGACACGGCACTCTGGTGTGTTTGGTTATTTTTGTAGCGGAGGAATCTAAAGGTTTATCTTTGCTGGATATATGATGATAATTAAAAACATTAATTCCAAAAGTTACATAATAGAATGCAATCAGACGATCTCATCTTATTCTCACAAGTGGTGGAACTGGGCAGTTTTAGCAAAGCAGCTGAGCAAAATGCACTCACTAATTCGGTGGTGAGCAAGCGCATTGCGCGCCTGGAAAAAGCGTTAAATGTTCAGCTGTTATATCGCACCACCCGTAAGCTGACTCTGACCGAAGCAGGCCAAGCCCTGTTTCATAAAGCCAAACAAGTTGCTCTGGCGACACAGGAAGCGACCGACGCGGTGGCGGGCTTTGGTGAGTCGATTCAAGGTCATATCAAAATGTCCGTGCCGACCATCTCTGGCGAGCTACTGCTTGCTGACGCGGTGGCAGAGTTTTGCCAAATGCACCCAGGGTTAAGTGTCGACATGTCGTTGGACAATCAGTTTGTTGACCTAGTAAAAGATGGTTACGACTTGGTGATTCGTACAGGCTACCTAGAAGATTCGAGTTTGATTGCGCGTTATATTTTGGATTCACACTGGATCGTGTGCGCCTCTCCGTCCTACATCAAACGTTATGGCCGTCCTGAAACCCCAGAAGACTTGTTACACCATAATTGCCTGCTGTATTCCTATCAGACCAATGGTGCCAATGAATGGCAATTCAAAGGCAAAGATCAAAATTACACCATCAAGGTCTCCGGCTCATTTGCAAGTGATAACGCTTCAGCCTTACGAAAAGCCGCGCTCGGTGGTCGAGGTATTGCCTATGTGCCCCGTTGCTTGGTGTACCATGAACTAAGAAGCGGTGAGATCATTGACATCCTACCGGAGCAAGTTGGCAAGGTGCTCGGCATCTACGCCGTGTATCCCTTCACCCGCCAACTGCCGAAAAAACTCAAGCTCTTAATCGAACATATCCGCCAGCGTTATCTTTCGATTGGGCATTATTTTTAGCCGCTATAAACCGACAAAAATATGGCTAAAGTCAAAGGCAGAGTTGGTAAAATTCATACTATGCTTACCAACCAATAAATTAACCTAGAGGTCTGATTTAACGTAAAAATCCCCAAGTTACAACGACTTATACTAACCACCGTGCTGGCATTCATCACCACCCTGTCCTTTGCAGCAGAGCACACAGTGAAAATGCTAAATCAAAATGAATGGGGCACCATGGCCTTTGAGCCGAGCTTTCTAGAGGTGGCAGTGGGCGATACCGTGACCTTTGAGCCAACCGACTATAGCCACAACGCGGTCACTATAAAGTACATGATCCCTCGGGGTGCAAACCGCTACCGCGGTCAGATCAACAGTCCTATCAGCATGACCATTAATGAAGCAGGATTTTATGGTATCGAATGTGTCTCTCACCTAACGATGGGCATGGTGATGATTATCCAAGCGGGTGAGGGAGACATTAAAGAATTCACCATTCAAGAAACCCTACCTAAACAAGCAAAACTACGCTTCCATGCGATTAAAGAGTATGCAGCGAGCAAATAAATCTTACTTCTAACAATCTCAAGAAGGCTCGTTGCTTCTAACTCAGAACTAAACAGCTCAAATTCTCGCAGAAATAGGCTACAAAAATTTCCCTTCTAATTACAACATAACTAGGGGGCTAATAGATAAGGCTTTGTCCCATCACTTATCCTAAGCTTAGCCAACTCCGATATAGGGAAAGCCCAGCTAATTTTACATTCCCCTGAATCGACCTCAAGGATGTGTGAGCCAATATCTAATGATAATAATTGTCCAGATGAGAGATTCAGACCATCTAACTTACAATTAGAACCTAAGTCGTTGTTAACTCTATAGATACCTTTTTTCAGTAGATCAAAGGAACGACTTTCCTTAGAAGAGACGCCTAGTGTTAATATTAACGGCGCAATTCTAACGTAGTTATCGTATATTTTTTTAGATTCATTTTTAGAAAGCCAACCTGGTATCCGATAGCTTTCAATAATAAGTACAGGCGCCAGATGAGAAACCTCATCCCATATGCTATAGCTCCCATTTTCGTAGTTAAACATCATAATTCCTGAACTACGCCAATGGTAAGTTGAAGGCCGGTAAAGACCAATCCCTTCAAATGCAAATACCGCCTCATCAATTCCAACATTATCATTTACAAACTCATGCAATACCCTCTGATGCTCCAAAGTATCATTGAATGGATACCTTAACAAAAGAAAAGATGATAAAAAACAAATTGATACAATCCAAAAATGGCCATTAAACCCCTCTATTCTTCCTTTAACACTTATAACCCACTCAACAGAAAAACCTAAAAAAATTGTCAACAATGGAAGAATAAGAATTAGATTGTATGAATAATATTGAGGATTAAGATAAACAGAAAGAAAAGAAGTCATCAAAATCGAACAAAACAATAACAAAACCTTATAACTTACCTTACCCACCTTAAATAAAAAAAACAAAAAACCAAGGAGCAGGAAAGAAGTATAAAAGAAACTCAAAAAACCATAATATAAAAAAACATCCCCATAAAATACTTGAGAAGTAACCACTCCAAACAATGATGACTCTATAAACCAAAGACTAGTAGTTAGATACAACAAAAATAAATCATAACCAAAAACAATTATAAAAATAATATGTGAAAACAATATACCAATAATAATTACACAACCTAACAGGAATGACCTTAAAAAACTCCCCCCTCTAAACACTGAAACCATTAAGTAAAGGCCAGGTACTACACCAATCAGAGCAGCCTTAAACTTAAACAGCATCGCCAGACCAATCAAGAGACCAACAATTAACATTCTCTTAGAGACGTCCCTATCACCACAAAATAAAACAACAAATATTTGCATCCATAAGAGCGATATAAAAGGATCGGGTCTTAAATCAAGTCCTCTTACATACATTGCTGAAGAGGTAGCGAGTAGGATCACACTAAAAAATGAAACATCTGATGAGAAAATAATTCTTAGTAATTTATATACCCTATTAAAAATTAAAGCCAACACTAATAAAACAATAAAACGATATACGAATATTATTTCAAAGCTTTCCCCAAATATAGAATAGAGAGGACTCATTAAGTCAAACAAAAGACTATAACTATCTACATGATAGTCCTCCAATGGAACAAAATCTTTACTCAACAACCAACTCGAATAAAGCGACATATAATCATCATTAATGACTGGCGCACGAAATACATTTAAAAAATATATAGAAAACAGTCCTGAAAGTGTAAAAAACCTCCAACTAAAATAAAGTCTACTTTTCACAACTTCTCCAAAAAAAAGATAACTTTAGTTTTGAGAAAATTAGGCCACCCCCCCTCAACCCGCTTAACTATTGGAATTAAAAATCCCGGTATGAAATTATAAAAAAAACTAGGCATAGAGAGAATTTCTTTTGAATCAATTACCTTAAAGCCATTAGCTACTGATAGATCATGAATACTTTCATAGGAGTTTGTATAAATACATCCCCCAAGCTTTTTAGAGAACATTGAGGTCCACTTCCTCGGAGACCACCTTAGTGTATCCATAACTAGATATCCACCAGGTTTAAGAATACGATTAAACTCCTTTAAGACTGCGTCTTGATTATCGCTATGAAACAAAAAACGACATGATAAAATCACATCAAAGAAGCAAGCTTCATAATTTGTTCTGTAGATATCCTGCTTTGATAAACAAGCGATATAACTTGAATGATTCTCATCACAAACCGTTAGCATTTTTTCAGAGGCATCGGCCGCATAAATTGACTGACACTTTAGGTCTCTGAGCATTGGAAGCATTCGGCCTGTACCTGTAGGAATATCTAGAACTCTTTCATAGCATGCTGAGTTACGTTCCAGAAATGACATAAAGACTTGCTTTTCGCATTCATGTACATATTTTCCTCCCGAATTAGAAAATCTCAGTTGGTCGTACTTTTCAACAACGTCAGAGTCATTGTAAAAATTAACTTTTTCCTGTTTATTATTCGCCATATAACTCCCCACAAGATCATTAAAAACTAGAAAACCACTTACAAAGTACATAATTGGAAAGCGAAGAACCACTACTAAAACCTGAGCTAATAATGGATTTATCAACAACTTTCCAGAGAGTATCTCAAGCACAAACAGGCCAAAAAATAAGCCTATTATGTTTAATATAAAAAACCTAAAGAAGACTATCCGGCTAGTTTTTAAACTGAAGGTATACTTACTATTTAAACTATAGCTAATTATCACACCCATACAGTATGAAATAACCGAAGCGATCAAAAAGTCAACCTCAATCAAAACAAGCAATAAAAAAACAGTATAGCTAATTAAAGTATTTGCAACACCAACCATTCCAAATTTAAGAAATTTCATATTATCATTCTAGGTTTCGAGTCGAACGAATAATGTAATCAGGTCTAGCTTGACCTTGCTCATATATTCGCCCAACATAAGATCCTAAAAGCGCCATAAAGAACAAAAGTATCCCAGAAAAAAACACCTGAAAGAATATAATTGAAGTCCAGCCATCTACCACTGTACCAAATATAAACTTACTCACCAATGCTTTTAGAAGATACCCAAGCCCTAACAACCACATTAAAGTCGAGATAATAAACATTAAACGGATAGGGAAACGGGAGAAATTGATCATACCATCCGTAGCTAAGTTGACCATTTTCGCCATAGTATACTTAGTCTCACCAGAAAACCTACCTTGTCGCTCGTATTTAACTACAGCTTGTTCAAAGCCTATAATTGCAAAAATACCACGAAGATATTTATGTTTTTCTCTATAACGAACAATGACTTCCCTGACATCTTTTGTGAATGCTCGAAAATCTGCACAATCCTCTATCAGTTTTGCAGATGATGTTAGAGATAAAATTTTATAATAAGCTTTCGCCGTTATTTTTTTAAATAAGGTTTCTTCTTTTCGAGCTATTCTCTGCCCATGTACGATTTGATAACCTTGATTAATTTTATTAAGAAATTCAGTTAGCAATTCAGGGGGATCTTGTAGATCAATATCGATCGTTATGTTTATATCTCCACTAGCAGCTTCAATACCTGCAAACAAAGCCATTTGATGACCAACATTTGCTGCTAGGTGTACAACCTTAAGTCGTTCATCTTTTCTCGCAATATCATCAAGTATTTCTGCACTTTTATCTTGACTCCCATCATTCACAACAACAAACTCGAATTGATATTCAGGGTATATTTCAGAAATATTTGATACACGAGACCAATATTCATAAATCACACTTTCTTCATTAAAGCATGGGCTGATATAACTAATTTTTTTCATTATTTCCCCCTAGTACTTGTCTATAACCTTCTAAGAAATGCTCTAATGTATGACTTTCAAGAAATCGTTTATATTGATTGTTGGACATATTATAAATCGCCTTATCAGACCATGCTTTCTCTATATTGATCGCACTTCTCTCAACATCATCAAGATAGATTTCAATCGCATTAAAAGGGAAAGAAACCAAAGATTCCAAGGCCTCAAAATAAGGAATAGCAACAGGTAAGCCCGCAGCCATGGCTTCGACAATAAGATTTGGTTGTAAGCTTGTGCCAACAAAGGTTTTCAAAGGTAGAACAATCATATCAACCTTAACCATTTCATCATAAACATTTATTTCATTCTTAAACTCTACAATTCCTTCCAAATCATTTTCAATAACTTTCCTTCTAACATATTCATCATCACCGAATCCACTTAGACAAAGAGTCAATTTAAATGAAACCTCGTTCCTTTTATATAGTGTACTAGTTATATCTAGCAAAACATCAACCCCTTTGGATGCTTTACTATGACCAATATAAATCAACCTCAGATCTTTACCATAAAGCCTTTCTGGCTTTAAGTTAATCGAACTAAAAACACCATTATTTACAAAAAACACATTGCGTGGTGACCAATAATCAATTTGTTTTTTTTGATATTCGTTATGAACTATTATTGAATGAAAACTACCAGTCAAATACTTATACATAAATGAACTAAGAAATGAATTAAAAAAAATCAAATGAAAATACTTTTTAAAATTCCTTAGGTAAAATTTAAAATTCCCTTTTAACTCTTTCGAGCTCAAATATGCCTGCCAGATAGAAACACGCGTAACTTTCCTCGCAGATGATTTCAAAAACAAAAAAACCACTAACAGCTCGATAGGAGTTGCAATATGAACATTAATCCCATCATATAGATTTAAATCATGTTTTTTGTTAATTATTCGACAAATTTTAATCAAGTTAATGAGAGCTTCAAATAAAGAGTGATAATTGCTATGTTCTCTAAAATATACTTGTTGAAGTTCAGATTCAGTAGAGAACTGGACTGGGGTAACCGTCGTTACAATATCTCCACTTGCAACTAACCCCTCCGCTAAAAGCGTGAAGTTTTTGCTAATAGCCTCCTTCCTATTCTCCCGAAACCTTGCTATTGCCAACAGAAACGAACTCATACAACATCCTAAATTACGCGGCTATTAACTCAATAGTTAGATACTCTCTTTTCAGCTAACTATATACCTTACAGTTACTATAGCTATAGCCCAGTTGAATCGCTACTAATCGGCTAGACACGTTTTTGTTAGACGAAATGAATGAATTAAAAGAGATTTACAAGCAAAGTCCCTTCAGAACAAATCAAAATTTTAAAAGGTTAAGTAAGTGGCTCTTGCAGCCCAAGAAGCTACGAACGCCGTCGCAGGCTTTGGTGAGTCGATTCAAGGTCATATCAAAATGTCCGTGCCGACCATCTCTGGTGAGCTACTGCTTGCTGATGCGGTCGCAGAGTTTTGCCAAATGCACCCAGGGCTAAGTGTCGACATGTCGTTGGACAACCAGTTTGTTGACCTAGTAAAAGATGGTTACGACTTGGTGATTCGAACAGGCTACCTCGAAGATTCGAGTTTGATTGCGCGTTATATTTTGGATTCACACTGGATCGTGTGCGCCTCCCCGTCCTACATCAAACGTTATGGCCGTCCTGAAACGCCCGAAGACTTGCTACACCATAATTGCCTGCTGTATTCCTATCAGACCAATGGTGCCAATGAATGGCAGTTCAAAGGCAAAGATCAAAATTACACCATCAAGGTCTCCGGCTCGTTTTCCAGTGATAACGCCTCAGCCCTACGAAAAGCCGCACTCGGTGGCCGAGGCATTGCCTATGTGCCCCGTTGCTTGGTGTACCATGAACTAAGAAGTGGTGAGATCATTGACATCCTACCGGAGCAAGTTGGCAAGGTGCTCGGCATCTACGCCGTGTATCCCTTCACCCGCCAACTGCCGAAAAAACTCAAGCTCTTAATCGAACATATCCGCCAGCGTTATCTTTCGATTGAGCATTATTTTTGAACGTTGCCAATCAGTGGTTGCTGAGCCACCTGCCATCTTTCCAACCATTGCGGCACTTCCTCGGCTCGCATTGGGTAGGCAATGCCGTAACCTTGGGCGTATTCACAGCCAAGTTCTAGCAATAAATCGGCGTATTTCATTTCCTCTAAGCCTTCGGCGATGACTTTTTTGCGGAAGGCTTTGGCCAAACCGACAATCCCCTCTAGGATCAATCGATCGTCGTTTTCGTCGCTCATATGTTTGACAAAACTCTGGTCAATTTTCAGGGTTTTCGCTGGGATATGCTTTAAGTAAGACAGACTCGAATAACCCGTACCAAAGTCATCAATCGAGAACTCTATACCCAGATCATCGCAGTGGTGGATGATCAGCTGCACCTGCTCCATATTTTCCAAAGCGCTGGTTTCTAACACTTCAAATTCAAGGTACTTAGGATCCACATTAGGGTATTCCATCAACACGCTTTCTAGCGCGTCGACAAAATTATTTTGCTGCAGGTGAATGGCCGAGATGTTGACGCTGATCGGTAACTGCAGCTCAGTCGTTTGCCAAGCCGCTAACTGCGCCAAGGCCTGTCGAATGGTCCACTCGCCTATCTCAACCATAAGCGGCTCACCTTCGATATCCGGCAAAAAGATCCCTGGAGGCAATACCCCTTTTTCTGGATGATTCCAGCGCAACAAAGCCTCAAAACCGATCACTTCAGAGGTGCGTAGATTTACTTTCGGTTGGTAGTAGAGTTCAAACTCATGCGCAGCAAGCGCTTCGGATAAGCGGGTAACGTTTTCATGGAAGCCTCGAATCGACCGGTCTTGCTCAGGATCAAAGAAGCGATACACATTTTTACCTGCTAGCTTGGCAGTGTACATGGCTTGGTCTGCTTGACGAATCAGCTGATCGGCGTCGATGTCTTCATCATCTGGGTAAATAGCGACACCGATACTGGAGGTCACCTGGACATCATAGCCGTTCAGCTTGCTGGGTAATGCAATGCAATCGAGCAAATTGTGCAGTGTCTTCTCTAGCATATTGCCTTGTAAAACATCCGGCAGAATAAGAATAAACTCATCCCCACCAATGCGTGCAAAGGTATCCTCACTGCGTAGTAAGCTACTGATTTTATTTGCTAAGTAGATAAGAAGCTGATCACCAACCTCATGCCCATAGGAATCATTTACTTCCTTAAAACCATCTAAGTCTAAAAACAGTAAGGCTAGTTTCTCGCGACGACTTTTCGCGCGCGACATGGCAACACGCAAACGGTCGCGGAATAAAAAGCGATTAGGCAAGCCTGTTAGGCTGTCATAATGTGCAATACGCTCAAGCTGATACTCATGCTCTTTTAAAGAAGTAATATCCGAAAATAACGCCACATAGTGAGTCAGCTCTCCATAGTTATCCTTCACCGCACTGATGGTAATGAGCTCAGGGTAAATATCACCGTTTTTGCGCTTATTCCAAATTTCACCGGTCCATACGCCCTCTGTTCGTAAGGTCTGCCACAACTTATCGTAGAAGCTTTTATCATGACGACCAGACTTCAGCAGGTTCGGCCGCTCACCGATGACTTCCTCTCGACTGTAACCAGTTATCCGAGTAAAGGCATCGTTCACATCGACAATCTTGCCTTCCACATTGGAAATCAAAATGCCTTCGTGTACCTGCTTGTAAACACTCGCCGCAAGCGCCAGTTCCACCTCATTTTGTTTGCGGGCGGTAATGTCCTGATGGGTGCCAAACATGTCGATGGGCTCGCCCTTCTCATTCCATTGAAAAACCTGACCACGATCCAATACCCATATCCAATGGCCATCTTTATGGCGCATACGCGCCTCGCATTCGTAAAACTCGGTTTCCCCATTGAAGTAGGCATTTAGTGCATTCTCAGAATGTTTCGCATCATCGGGGTGTACTAACGACATCCAAGTATCAATAGAGATCGGGTGCAGCTCTTCTCGCGTATAGCCGACCATCCTGGCCCAGCGTTCATTAAAGTGAGTATGCCCAGAAGGAATATGCCAGTACCAAGTTCCAGTTCTGGTGCCATTGATAACGTTTTCTAACTCCAGACGCTCCTGCTTAAGCTTTTCCTGTGCAATGGTAATGGTGTTGACCATATCACTTACCGTATCGGATAAGTCGTCAATCTCACGGTAAGCCGAATCCGGCATAGGCGAGCGAGGAATACCCTCTTCACTCGAGTCGGCAATGACCCTTGCAAAATGGCTCAACGGATTAATCAGTAGATTTTGTAAGAGGAAATACAAGGTCACTAAAAGCAACAGTAGCAAAGCCAGTGTAATGACCAAGGTATTAAAAAACAGCTTTTCAATGTTGCTCTGCAGGGCTTTATCGTTAACGTAGATAAACAAGCGTCCAATCAGCTCTCCGCTGTCCGAAAAGATGTCAGTGACGTTACTATGATATGCTTCAGCCAACACCGCTTGGTCGTCTGCATTGAACACCGAATACTCTCGGCTTTGCACCAAAGACTCTCGAATCCGCCCAGTTATATAATGCTCTTGGCCAACAATATTGGCCATATTAAAGTCATCCAACAAGATGGCTGATAGCGCATAATGGTTAGAGGTCAGAATCTCGCTTTGCACCAGCTTCTGGTATTCATTAATTTGATAGGAGTCGATAAAAGGCGTCAAAATGCGGCTTAGACGGCTCGCACTCTCTTTCGACTGCCCAATGATTTCCATCTCTAACTGTTCTTTCTGAATTTGATAGAAATAGTAAGAATTGGCCATGAAAAGCAGCGACACCAGCAGCATGATGGCACTACTTACGATCACGAACAGCGACTTTTTCTTTGGTGACGACTTAGCGCTCATGAAAAATAACTACTCACTGCTAGAAGTAATGCCCAACACATTACGCTGAATGATGGGTAAAAGCTGATCTAAATTCTGCGCAGACACAGCCAGTACCTCTAACTGCTGTATTTTCTTCACCGTTTCACCTTGCCAATATTGATTTAGCGTCTCTGCCGCTTGGCTGCCCATTAGGAAAGGTTGTTGCATGCCTGAAGCAACTAGCTCCCCTTGACGAATCATGTCGATAAATTCTGGTTCAGCATCAAAGCAAATCAACAGAACCTTGCCGGCCTTACCGCTATCTCGAATCGCGTCCAAAGCAGCTTGATATCGATCCGAGCCTTGCAGCCATAACGCTTTCATCGTGTCATCTTTGGCGATCAAGTCCTTTGCAAAGCGGTAGGTCTCATCATAGGAAAAATCCACCTGTTGGCGGATATCAGAAGTCTTGATGTCAGCTTGGTTGAGGGCTTTTAAAAAGCCTTCGGTACGTAATTGTCCATTCTTACGTTTTTGAGGTATCGCAATAATACCCACACTGCCTTGGTAACGAGGCTCGCTTGTCATGGCCTGTGCCAAAACCTGACCTAATTGATATGCACCGTTAAAATTGTTGGACTCAATATAAGAAACGAACTCCCCCCCTTGGGTACCGATATCAGAGATCACTACAGGGATATTTGCTTGTTCAGCCAATCCTAGAATGGTCACTGCAGCAGAGGAATTGGTGGGAGATAAGACGATACCATCGACACCAGAGCGGATTGCAGCGACAGTATTCTGTAGTTCTAATTTGGCACTGTTTTGTGCCGAGTAAACTTGGATTTCGTAACCCAGCTCTTGGGAATGAAACTGGGCGCCACGCCACATAATCTCCCAAAATGGAATACGCAAGTCTGAGACCAGATAGGCGATTTTCTTATCTGCTGCGTTAGCACTCAACGATACGAGCAATAGAAAAACGCTGGCTAATATGTGCCGACTAAATCGAGTCCACATAAATCTATCCCTATCCTTTTTATTAGCATAATTTCATATAAGCCCATAAGAATAAGCTTTTTTTATAACCAAATCATTGCTAACGCCGAAAATACATGACGCAAGGCATGAAAACATGTGTCATTTCGTAGTGTATCGTTACCTAAGGCAAAGAAATTTTAAAGGGAGGTAATGCTCAAAACACAATATGCTAAGGTAGCAGTTTTACAAAACTTGAGGGCCACCATGTTACAACGACTCCTTCTGACACTCACACTGACCTGCATGACATCAGCCGCCTTAGCAGCAGAGCATACAGTAAAAATGCTGAACCAAAACAAATGGGGCACCATGGCCTTTGAGCCAAGCTTTTTAAAAGTCGAAGTGGGCGATACCGTGACCTTTGAACCGACTGATTATGGCCACAACGCGGTCACTATAAACTACATGATCCCTCGGGGTGCAAACCGCTACCGCGGCCAGATCAACCAACCGATAACCATGACCATCAATGAAACAGGATTCTATGGCGTAGAATGCGCCCCTCACCTAACAATGGGCATGGTGATGATCATCCAAGCGGGTGAGGGAGACATTCAAGAATTCACCATTCCCGAAACCCTGCCTAAACAAGCCAAGCTACGCTTCCATGCGATTAAAGAGTATGCAGCAAATCAATAACGCTTCAGCGGGGTAAGGTCATGGGCAAGGCATCTTTTTCACAGTTACAACACGACATTCAGAATTGCCAGCAATGCGCCGCAGCACTGCCCTTACCTCCTAAACCCATTCTTCAGATACACCCTGATGCACGTCTACTCATTGCAGGACAAGCTCCGGGACGAAAAGCTCATTACGCTGGCCGGCCATTTGATGACCCAAGCGGCGATCGCCTGCGTGATTGGTTAGGACTTAACAAAAGTGAGTTTTACGATGCTCAGCAAGTCGCTATCGTGCCGATGGGATTTTGCTTCCCTGGTAATACCTTTTTCAAAAGCGGCGCTAAAGAGGGGCAAATATCTGGCGATCTACCACCAAGGCCGGAATGCGCTGCTACCTGGCATGAACGTTTGCTCGATCAGTTAACCCAGATCAAGTTGACCATTGTGCTGGGAAGTCATGCCCAAGCGTATTATATGAACCACTCCGGCACGGTAACGGAACAAGTCCAAAGATGGGCCTATTGGTTAGAACAAGGCAAAATCGCACTCCCTCACCCAAGCCCAAGAAATAACCGCTGGCTGAAGCAAAATCCATGGTTTGAAGCCGAAGTCTTGCCAATTTTGAAAGATAAAGTATCGCGCCTACTTAACGCAGCTCATCAATAAGCGAACTTGTGGACATACACACAAATCGTTACACCTTGCCTGCATACCCTTACTAAAAAGCTGTATATTTTCAGAACAGCGAAGGCTACCCTCTGCGACAACTCTACTATTGCAATAAAGCTAATATACATTTAGAAGATAATCGCATAGGGAAATAATCATGCCGTCGCAAACTAAACAAACAAAAAGAGCGCTCTATTCTGGCGTCTTGTTAGCAAGTGTTATGACTCTTTTTTCGACTTCCGCTTCGTCAGATACGCTAAGAATCGCCACTGACGAATGGTGTCCTTACGACTGCATCGCCAGCCAAAACCAAGGCAAGGTGGGTTACTTAGGGGATTTGCTGGTGGAAACCTTGGAAGCAAAAGGACATAAAGTCGAGTTTGTTGAGGTGTCCTATTCCCGTGGACTGCAATTGGTTAGAGAAGGCAAACTTGACGGCACCATGGCCTGCTTCCGTGAAGAAGCCCCCGATTTTGTGTATCCAGACTTTGCCCTAGGTAAAAGCAACAGCACCTTCTTTAGCCAAAAAGACTCAAATTGGAGTTATACCGGCAAAGCATCACTTGAGCAGGCAGCGTTAATTGGCGTCATTAAAGGCTATGACTATGTGGATCCGACGGTGATGGATTATCTAAATCAAAACCCTGAAAACGTGCTCGCCATTACCGGTGAAAAGCCGTTAGAACGCTTGCTGGAAATGCTGATCAATGGCCGCCTCACCGCCGTCATCGAAGATAAAAGCGTCTTAGAATACAAAGCTCAGCAAATGGGGCAAGCCGATCAACTAAAAGTCACTGGAACGACGGATGTGGTGATCGACGTCTACACCAGTTTTTCACCGGAAAACCCTAAATCTGCTGAATACGCGAAAATCGTGTCCGAAGAAACGCTGAAAATGCGCGAAGACGGACGCCTGCAGAAACTGCTCGATCGTTATGGCATTCAAGATTGGCAAGCCCAATAAACTGCCCTCATAAAACAGCCAAGGCTTGTTAAATGCAATCATTGCTAAAGCATTACCGACGATCGATTGCCCTGCACCTACTGCTGGTGATCTTTGGCGTGTACTTTTTGGTGGCCGTTTTGGTCACCGTGGTACAGCTTTATAAAGAGTACGAAAATACCAAAAAAGAATTCTATGATGAGATTCAAACCTTGCCGTCCACCTTCGGTAAGGGAATTTCCGATTCTGTTTGGACTTACAATCAAGAGCTCCTGCAATCGATTCTACAGGGCATGTACAACCTGCCTATCGTAGTCGGCATCAAAGTCAGCTCGATTGACCATAAAATGGATTTTCACATCGGCGCTGTGTTCAATGAACAGCATCAGGTTGAATACTACGACACCAAAGGTCAGCCCACCGAACAAACACTCACAGGCCTGGGTTCACAAGCCCTTTTCGATCACGAGTTCCCGATTTATTACCAAGGACCGGCGTTTGATCAGACGATTCCATTGGGTAGAGTCACACTTTATTCAAATGACCAGCTGGTTTTTGCGCGACTAAAATATGGCTTCATTCTTATCTTAGTTAACTCGATCATCAAAACCTGTATGCTCTGGTTTATTATTTATTTCTTTATTAATAAATACCTTGGTAAACCACTTAAAGAATTCACACTCAAGATCCATCAACAAGACACACAATCACCCAAACCGGTAGATTTAGCGATTAACTGGACGGATGAAAACGAGTTACTCATCCTAAAGGACAGCTATAACCAGATGATTCAGCGAGTGAATAAAAACCAACTCGAATTGATTACGCTAAACCAAGAGCTAGATGAGAAGGTTAAAGTTCGAACGCGAGACCTTGAGCTAGCAAAGGAAAACGCCGAGCGATTAGCCTATACCGACCCACTCACCAAACTCTGTAATCGTCGCGCATTTTTTGATGCTGGGCAGGCATTACTCAACCAAGCGGACACACAACATTGTTCGCTTAGCTTGATCATGATCGATATTGATTACTTCAAACGTCTTAACGACACCTATGGTCACGCTATGGGAGACCAGGCTCTGATCGCCTTTGCAGACGCGCTAAAAAACAGCCTTAGCTCAACCGATATCATCGGCCGTTTAGGTGGCGAAGAATTTGCCGTGATTTTGCCGAATACTGGAGAAGAGGAAGCAGTCCGCATAGCCGAACGTCTCAGACAAACCGTCAGTCAAATCGAGCTTGCACATGAACCATCACCCATTCAGTTTACCGCCAGCATGGGGGTGATTGAAAAACCGCAGGGCAGCGCAACCCTAGACTTGTTACTGGCTCAAGCCGACAAAGCTCTGTATTTTTCAAAGCATCATGGCCGTAATCAAGTCACGGCCTACTCGACACTAACAGAAGCCAATGAGGTCAGATGAAACTAGCCTTAAATTTCATCAGCCTCTAAATACAAGCACCTAACGGCTAAAGCTCTTTGATCTTGTGTTGAATACAAATCGCCGAATGGGCATCGTTGGCCGCATACAGGATTTGGCTTTCACTCAAGGGATACGCGCCCCAATTAGATTTCTGTGCCCCTTTACCCAATCGCGCGTGCAACACCATAGCAACCCCGGCTCTGGCACCAATATCATTCTTTTCGCCCGCTAAGCGCTTCAAAGTCTTGGCTAGGTCTTCTGTATTGACAATGCTGATGCCAAGCTTGCCGCGCAATTCACGGTTATCGTCTTTTAGACCAAAGCCCACTTTTTGAATCTGTGGATTGGCCAAGATTTCTGCTGCCGCCTCAAGCGCCACCGGAAAACGTGTTGGGAATAAAAAGCCCTGCGTCGGTGTCGCCAGTTGGATCAAGGTCGGCCCAGGGCTCACCTCGCCCTTTTTGAAAATCGGTTTGCTTTCCGTGTCATAACCAACGCTCACTTGCTGGCGTAATACAGCCAGTGCCTCTGCCGCGTCATCTTCGTTTTCAATCACCAAAATATCGGCCATGGCTAACCCTTGATAGGTTGGCATTTCATTAATCTGTTCTTTGGTTGGGCGTTGCATCGCGTTGCTCTTTGCTTATCTCTCTTGATTAGGCCCCTTGTTTACGTCATTTACCTTGGCTTGTCGAGAAAGGTTTGTCCACCTTACCCTTGTATATCCCACCAAGGCGTCAGATACTCTGGCGTTAAACACATAAATGCCTATCCCTCAACAACAAAAGGAACGTCATGAAGACCCCGAAAAGGCTACAACCCCTTATTGAAGACGGCTTAATCGATGAAGTACTCAGCCAACTGATGAGCGGTAAAGAAGCGACAGTGTTTATGGTCCGTTGTGGGTCAGAGATTCGTTGCGCCAAGGTTTATAAGGACGCGGGAAAACGCAGCTTCAAACAAGCGGTGCAATACCGTGAAGGCCGCAAAGTACGTAACAGTCGTCAAGCACGTGCCATGGAAAAAGGCTCGAAATACGGCCGTGAAGAGCAAGAGGCCCTATGGCATAACGCCGAAGTCGATGCGCTCTACAAACTGGCCCAAGCCGATGTTCGTGTGCCTAAGCCTTATGGCTGTATTGATGGGGTGCTGCTGATGGAACTGATCACCGACGCAGACGGCGATGTGGCACCTCGTTTAAACGACGTCAAACTCACCCAAGAAGAAGCCCTCACCCAGCACACGCAAATCATCCGCGATGTGGTGCGCATGCTCTGCGCAGGCCTCGTGCATGGTGACTTATCCGAATTTAACGTGCTAGTCGACCAAGATGGTCCTGTGATCATCGACCTCCCTCAAGCGGTCGATGCCGTCGCCAACAACCATGCCGAATGGATGCTCGAGCGTGATATCAACAATATGCGCGATTACTACGGCCAATTCGCACCTGAACTATTAACGACTCAGTACGCCAAAGAAATTTGGGACATCTATGAGTCAGGCAAGCTGACCCCTGATACCGAGTTAACCGGTCACTTTGATGAACCGACTGAAGCCGCCGATGTGGATGCTGTCATGTTAGAGATCCAAGAAGCGCTTAAAGAAGAGCAAGAGAGACTGGCGCGGATCGGGAGTGTTGAGGAGGAGTGATCGTTTCGCCCCAACAAAGGCCTTGATGACCATCAGGGCCCTAATACTTAGGGGTAGATAGGCCAAACTTTCATCTACCCCCTATTGAACTAGAATTTACCAACGGCAACATAAAACATCATTTTCTACTACATATTCCCAACATAGTCCCTACGATAATGGGTAGATCCTTTATATGGAGTAGGCGCCATGAAATTATGGCTCATGACACTTGTACTTGTTTCACTGGCTGGGTGCTCAGATTACAACGATAAAAAAACCACAATGCAGGGTGGCAAAGAGCTTTATGAAAGTTATTGCGCCAGCTGTCATCGTTCTAGGGGCACAGGCCAGTTTCTAATCGGTGTACCCCGTATAAAGGATACAGAATTAAGTCTCAATGAAATTGCAGATGCAATACGACGTAAGCATAAAGACAATAAGAAAATGCCAACCTTTACTCAGTTGACTGTGCCTCAGAGCTATTCAATTGCTGCCTATATTAAAAACACCCTCAGATACCAATAAGGTTAAAATGCCCCCACGCGGCAGTTGGTACAGAATTAATCTTATCCAACTACTACCAAAACGCAGGCTATCAACAGCGGCCTAAGATCAGTAAAAACGAAACAGCTCCTCGCCTAGCAAAACCTTAATCACCTATCAACACATATGGTCCGAGCATTGCTGTGGGTAGTTCTGAAGAGCACCCATCCATTTCTTGTCTCACATTGCCACTATTGTAGCAATCCGCTACACTTCTTTAAAACACTAAGGAGACTCTACTATGTCTACTGCAAGCATTCGACTTGACCAAGATTTGGTTGATAAAGCTGCGATTATGGCTAAAGCCCTAAACCGCACGACACCGAAACAAATTGAGCACTGGGCTAAGATCGGTGAAATGATGGAAGATAACCCAGATTTGCCTTATGAGTTTGTAAAGCAAGCAATCATTGCTCAAGCGGAGAAAGAAGCAGGTAAACTTGAGGAATATAGCTTTGGCTAAAATCACCCAAGTTCTTCAAACACCTACCTTCAAAAAAGCCGTTAAAAAACTACACAATAACCAAAAAGCGGATCTTGATAACGCGATTAAAGAGTTAATCGAAGACCCGCTTTTAGGACAACAAAAGAAAGGCGATTTATCCTTTCTTCGTGTGCATAAATTTAAAATGGTAAATCAGCTTACCTTGCTTGGTTACAGCTACGAAGATGGGACCGTTACTCTAGAACTTATCGCTTTAGGCTCTCATGAGAACTTCTATCGTGATGTGAAAATCATTCTTTAATTTAGCTTTTACCTAATGGTTAGGCTCTAAATGCTTTTTTAAAAACTCTGGTGCTAAATCCGCACCGTTCGACCAAACTACCGTTTCCAACTCCGGATCGACAGAACACGATAAAACAACAAAGGACTGCCATGAAACGCCGAGACCTTATTAAAGCCGTAATGTCTGTTGTCGCACTGCACGCCGTAGCAAAGCCAACACTACTTTCCGCTGCTCCTCAACCGTCACTCATGCCAGTGCTTTTTATCGGCCATGGCTCGCCAATGAATGCGGTACAAGACAATCCTTTTACACGGCATCTCACGCAATTAGGGCAAACCCTTCCGACACCACGCGCCATATTAGTGGTCTCAGCCCATTGGGTAGACAAGGCCCCAACACTCAGTGCCGTGAGTAAGCCTGAAACGATTTACGACTTTGGTGGTTTTCCTCAAGCATTGTATGACATCCGTTATCCATGTGACGGCCACCCTGAGCTGGCCACGCAGATCGCCGACACGCTTAGCCAATACCAAGCGGGCGTAAATCCTACACGTGGGTTAGATCATGGTGCTTGGACGGTGTTGCATCACCTTTACCCCAACGCAGAGATTCCAGTGCTCCAGCTCGCCATGGGTGCGAGCATGTATATGCATGAGCATTTGGAATTAGCCTCAGCACTGCAGCAATTACGCCGCGAAGGTGTGTTGATTTTGGCCAGCGGTAACATTGTCCATAACCTGCGACAAACCGACCGCTCCGACAACCCAGTAACGCCAAGTTGGGCAGAAGACTTTGATGCGCTGATAAAAGAGGGCCTGCTTGATCGCAACATACCGGAGCTGCTGGCACGAGATAAAACGAAACATTCATTATGGGGCAAGTCGCACCCCACCATCGAACATTATGTCCCTTTGCTGTATGCACTGGGAGCCAGCACCGAGTCAGATACCATTCAGTTTCCTCATGAGGGATTTCAGGCAGGTTCTATTTCAATGCGCTCAGTGCTTTTTGGTTAAAACTGCCCTACCTCTTCTGTACTCGATGAATTAGGGCCTAATGATTAGGCTCTAGATGGGCTTTTAAAAACTCCGGTGCTAAATCCGCACCGTTTGACCAAACTACCGTTTCCAGCTCAGGGTCGACAGTAAACGCCTTAAACTGATCGAGTTCTTGAAGGGGTGCAAATATAGGCCCCTTTAAAAGGTTTGATAGATTCACAACACCGTCAGAGCCGTCGTCGAAAGACACCCAGATACGGTAGTCAGATACATATTTAGCGTCTATTACATGCAACATAACTTACTCCAAGGGGGCTATGTTTATCAAAGGCTGCCCCGATCTCGCACGCTCCCAGTTTTCCTCAAGTTCGTGGTGATGTAAAGAGATCCACTCTTGTACAAACGATTCAGCACGCTTGGGTAGTTGGCCTTCTAACAAACTGCCATCAAAACCAAATAGAGCTTCCATACCTGCATATTTAGCATGGAAATGAGGCGGATTATGATCATTAAAGTACATTGCGATGATTATTCCATAAAATCGGCTAATGATTGGCATAGGGTTCTCCTTAACCCAATAATTGAATAACTATAATGCCTAGTGATTGGGTTAGGAGAATTGACAGCAGTCATACGAGAGCAAGCAACGTGGGCTTGATTGATTTTGCTTGGGGTATATCGAGGATCAGATGAAGATCAATTTTCATCTGACCCCGATTGTTTACGTGTTTTGCGTCAAATACATGCAGCATGGTTTGCTCCAGTGGGTGGTTTTCATCTGAGTCTGATTGTTTGGTGATTGGCTTTGAGGCAGATGATCTTAATTTTCATCTGACCCCGATTACTCGTAATTTTCACCTAACCAAAATTGTTCATTTACTTTCTATGAACGATCTAATTTTAGATGCCGCTTTAAGACTAACAGTACTTGAAAAAGATTTACCAAGGTCAATCAATCTAAATCCAAAAACCAAGTTTAATATTGTGATCAGAATTAGAAAGCTAAAAAATATTGATTTAACCGTTATATTTTTCAAATCCGAAATTGATTCGGGTGATGTAAACACTAATGCATAAATCAATACAGAAAACCAAAAAAGCATAATTGCGTACAGGGTGAATTTTTCAATAACCCCAGAAACTTTACCAATGAACTCATCAAATTTCCCTGCCTGATTTTCTAGTTTTTCCTCTGCTTTTTGTAGCCTTTCACCTAATTCATCAGTATAAATTTTCTTAGCATTATCAAGAATTGTGCTCACTGAGCCAAACATATTATCTTCAGATGAAAAGACTTGATCCATCAACTGTTCTCTAGCTGTCATGCTGTGTATTAATACATGGTAATCATGCTCACTAATTTCCCCTTTATCCTTAAGTCTATTCACTTCCTTAAGGTATTCAGCCCATAATGATTCAGATGGCAATAGTGCTGAATAGCAATTTGCAACCAGTCTATCTTTAGGTAAATTTTCAATTTTCTTAACTGATTTCATCCATACCAAGGAGGTGAATACATGATCAGCCATACAAATTGAGGCATTAGAATGACCATACTGCTCATTGAAGAATAAAGTTGACAACCTTGCCAATTGAGAATTAGTTGTTATGAAAATAGCTTTACATCTATCAAGATAGTCTTGTTTTTTACCCAGTCTCATTTGATATATGGCTTGCAAACAAGCAATATCATGTGAGCGAGCTTTATCTGATTGATTTTCAAATACACTAGATAATTTATCAGAAAGTGCTTGTTCATCTATAGAGTACGCTTCTAGTATTTCTGGTCTTTCTTCAACATAGATCCCTTTCTGATTGAGCTTTTCTTCCAGACTATTCATAGTGATCAATAAATCAGAAGGTGTAATAGCCTTTTGATTTATATAATCAAACACATCACTTGGTTTATTAGGCTTTAACCGTCCATACTGATCTAGCTGATTAAGAGCAGCAAAGAAGATACCTTTTAGCTCCTCGATAGTATGGTCAAAACACCGAGTTTTAACTCCCATTTCAGCCAGCATTTCCATTAACTCTTCACAGGGTAGACAAAGCTCCTTTTGTGAAAACCCAAGCACTCTGACTAAAAACTGGGTATCAAAATAAACTACAACTCTTTTTAACGGCTTATTAGTAACATCACTCGGGTTTTGAGAATAGTAGAATGTTTCCGTTAGCATTGATCCACGAACGAACGAAAGAATAGACTCAAACGACTCTTGATCGTATTTATTGGAGTGATCAATAAATCTAGATACGAGATACTTATTTTTGTCAGAATGCTCTTCTTTTAAAACATCAGCATCATTAAGGTTTACAAATAGTTGAGGTGAAATATCGTATAAAACTTCAAAGAAATATTTCGAAGCACCTTCTGAGTCAATATCGACACTGTGGAACTCTCGACTAAAATCAACAAATTTTTTAACTAAAAGATTGTATCTTCTTTGCTCTGCATCCCTTATACTCGAAAAATTACTAGTTTTAATAGCATCTCGATTAATTTTATAGATACCTCCAGATTGCTTTTCAAGCAATTGATATTTACTACTAGCTCGCTTTAGCAAGCTAAGAACCGCACCTGTTGGTATTTTAAACTCTGCAAACTCAACAAACTTCTCTTTAAACTCATCAACAGAGAAAACTTCATTTTCTATGCTTGCTAACGTTTCATGAACAAGAGGAACATAATTATCCAGAATATCTGTACCTTTTTTGTCCCAGTTGACGCGTACAATTGCCATATTAATCAGAAATCTGTCCATCATTTCCCTCTTTTTCTAATTGAGTTTTTCAGCACATAACAATTTAATTTTTCATATGCTTTTTTATCTGACATCAGCGCGCAATCCAAGAATGAAACGAGAAATTGTCATCCTTGACGCTTAATAGACAGACAATACCCGAATTCTATGACGTTCCCAATAAACAGCTTTTCTATTTAAAACAATTACTTATTTTAACCACACTGTCGCGGGTATCAGACCGTTCCTACGCGAGCCTATTGGCGGTGTTCCATGCGTTTGATTTGCGCTGACGCGTCGGTGTCGAAGAATGAGACGAGACAGGCGCAAGCAAATTGAATTGCATGGAATGGCGCAGCAAAGCGGTTGGTGAAGCCGAAGCTGATTTTCAGCAGCCTAGCGATACCTATTAGATTGCAAGATTCATCCCTCGGGAACCGAGGTCCTACAGCTTTGATTTTTCGATTTATCGCAGGGATTGCTGGTTTGATCGCGGTTCGGAGACCGCTCCTACAAGAGCCAGTAAGCGGTATTCCACGCGTTTGATTTGCGCGCTATCTACAAATAAAAGTGTCGGTGTCGAAGAATGAGACGAGACAGGCGCAAGCAAATTGAATTGCATGGAATGGCGCAGCAAAGCGGTTGGTTAAGCCAAAGCTGGTTATCAGCATCCTAGAAAAATTTCCTAGATAGCAGATTGCCCCCTCGGGGACCGAGGTCCTACGGCTTTGATTCTTCGATTTATCGCGGAGGTTGCTGGTTTGATCGCGGAACGGAGTCCGCTCGTACGGCTTTGGAGCTTCGGTTTGTCGTGGAGGTTATTGGTTTGGTCGCGGGTCGGAGACCGCTCCTACAGGGGCTGAAATCCAGTCAACTTATTAACTAAACGATATGGTAAATAAAAATGGTTGACGGTGGGCTTTTTCTCTATTAATTTTACCTCATCGTTTAGTTATTAATTTTGATGCCAAGGGGCATTGTTTCATCCGATAGGAGTCTTTCATGCAAAGCAATAATGGTTACTACGGTGAGTTTGGTGGAAGTTACATCCCTGAGATTCTCTACTCTAGCCAGCAGCAAATTCTTCACGCTTTTGAAGAGGCGAAGAACGATCCAGCGTTTATTGCGGAGTTGAAGGACACTTGGCAGAACTATTCTGGCCGCCCTACGCCGTTGACGTTTTGCAAGAACCTAACGGATCACTTTGGCGGTGCGCAGATTTATCTAAAACGTGAAGACTTAAACCAGTCTGGCGCGCATAAGATGAACAACGTAATCGGCCAAGCGCTGTTGGTGAAGCGTATGGGTAAAAAGCGTGTGATCGCGGAAACCGGTGCCGGTCAGCACGGTGTGGCAACGGCGTTGATCGCAGCGCGTTTGGGCCTTGAATGTACCATTTACATGGGTGCCAAAGACGTGAAGCGTCAGTACCCGAACGTGTTCTGGATGAAGCAGTTGGGCGCGACAGTTGTCCCTGTTGCCGAAGGTGCGCAGACGCTGCGTGACGCCTTGGACGAAGCATTACGTGACTGGTCTTCAAGCCATGAAGACAGCCACTACCTGATCGGTACGACTTGTGGTTGTGCGCCGTTCCCAGAGATGGTGGCGTTCTTCCAGTCGGTGATCGGTGAAGAAGTGAAAGAGCAAAGTATGGCGCAGTTTGGCCAATACCCTGATCGCTTGTACGCGTGTGTGGGTGGCGGTTCCAATGCCTGTGGTTTGTTCTTGCCATTCCTAGAGGAAAAACAAGTAGAAATGGTCGGCGTTGAAGCCGGCGGTAAAGGCTTGGAGCTAGGCCAGCACTCGATCCGTCTATCCAACGGTTTGGGTCAAAAAGGCATCGCGCAAGGCTTTGCAACCATGTTCTTACAAGATGAAAACGGTCAGCTACAAGAAACACATTCTATCGCGGCGGGTCTAGATTACGTGGGCGTGTCCCCCATCATTGCTCACTTGGCGCAAGAAGGTCGCATTCAGATGACCTACGCGATGGACGACGAAGTGGTGGAAGCGTGTTCTTTGCTACTGAAAAAAGAAGGCATTATCCCAGCATTGGAATCGTCACACGCTCTAGCGGGTGCGTTTAAAGATGCGGCCAACTTGCCAAAAGAATCACGTATCGTGATCAACTTGTCAGGCCGTGGCGATAAAGACATCTTTAACGTGGCGAAAGCCATGAACGATGCAACCTTCCCTGAGTTCTTGGAAGATTACATGGCAGACTACAATACAGACAACGAAGGGGAAGCGTAAGCATGAGTCAGTTAGCACAATACATCGCTGAGAAACGTCAGCAAAAGCCAATCCTGTCTATGACACACGTGGTTTATGGCTACCCTTCTGTAAAAGAAAGTTTGGATTGGATGGCGACGCTGTTAGAAGCAGGCGCGGATTTTATCGAAGTACAGTTCCCGTTCTCCGATCCAGTGGCGGATGGCCCGACGATTGTGGCGGCGTGTCACGGCGCACTGCATGAACAGACGTTAACGGTTGAGCAATGCTTGAAAGACATCGGTCAATTGGGTCGTGATTTCCCTCAAGCACGTATCGCTCTAATGAGCTACTTAAACCCAATGTACCGCTACGGTTTGGAAAAGCTGGTAAAACGTTGTGCCGAGGAAAACATTCTTGGTTTGATCCTACCAGATCTGCCATACGAGCAAGCGGGCGATCTGCGTGAATACTGCGCGGCAAACGGTGTTGATCCAGTATGGTTGGTAACGCCGGTCACACCAAAAGATCGTTTGGCGTTCTTGGCGAGCGAAGCACGCGGTTTCTTGTACTGCGTGGCACGCTCTGGCGTAACAGGTAACTCCAACCATAACGGCGGCCCGCAGCAGTCGTTAGATGAGTACCTAGCGGAAATCAATGAACACTCGAATGCACCGATTGGTGTGGGTTTTGGTATCCGTGAAAAAGCCCATGTAGACGCACTAAAAGGCAAAGCCGACGTGGCGATTATCGGTTCCGCCCTACTAGATGCCTACAACAAAGGCGGCAAAGAAGAAGGTTTGAAGCTGTTTAATAGCTTGTTTAACGCTTAATTCAAAGCTGCGAGTTATCCATAAAAAACGGAGCCCTGTTTAGCACAGGGCTCCGTTTTTTCGTTTAGTTCTCAGAGTTTTGCTGCGGCAACTGACGCAATAGCTTGATCGCAAAGTACAACAAGACCATCACCGCCACGGCTAAGCTGAGCCAAAACACAATGTCGGTCCAGTTTTGCTTGGGCGGCTTTTCCTTAGGCAAGCTGACATTTTCCAGCGGCTTGAGATCCACCCTTGCCCACTCAATATCGTTCTCCCCTAATAACTGAGCAAAGACACTTTTGGAGGCATTTTGCTGGGGCACTTCCGCGGTTTTGCCGATACGGTAAGGGCCATTGTTATTGGCGATAAATTGTAGGATTTGCTGTGGATGATGAAACACGATGGTTGGCGTCAGCTGATCTTGTAGACCATTGGCAAGCTCCACGCGCCACTCTGGATCCGTATTGCGCGACAGGTTAACCGCTTTGCTCTGTTGCCAGTCATCGCCGACTTTGGCGTTAAACCAAACACCACGGTAGCGCCAACGCCACGGGTCTTGGGCCGTTTGACGCGAATACAGCCGCACGCTATCGCCATAAGCCGTCTCACCCAAATCTAGGCTTAGCTGCTGAATGGGGGCTTTGTCCTCGCGCACATACTGCCACGCACTGACAGGACCAAGATTGTTCGAGACCGAGTCCTGTTGCTCTGACAAAGTCCCTGCAAGGCTCCAACTCAGTTCCGGCACTGTTGCCACTGGCAGGGGCAGGCTGGCTTCCACAGCCGTGAGAGGCACTTCAGGATTGTTCGGAAACTCTATGCGTAGGAAGTCATAGTGTTGCGCCTTACCCTTAAGCTCAATGCTGTTGCGCAACAAGCGGTAATCACCCTTTTCAAGCTGAACCAAGGTATCACGAGCCACACGCTGCCAGTTGCTTAGATCCTGACTACCGCTGACATGCACCGCCAAGTACTGACTCGATGGATCTGTCGGCCAGCTGAGCTCAAGGCTGTTTAGCGCTTGGTCTTGCTCACGTAAATCGATCAGATAGAAGTATTCTTCTGGGGCAGGTTTGGCATCCGTTTGATCCACGGAAATGGCAATCGAACCCTTATCAATCTGCAGCTGGGTTTTGCCTTGGAGCATGGCACCGGTTAAAGGCGTGCCGACCCGAACCGGAAAGAAATTTAGCCCAATGATGTCAGGCTCTGGTGCTTCGTCTGGATCGGCTGTGCGAATGCGCGATGGCAGCACCGCGCCGTCGCGATCCAGTACTAGGATATCGCTAAGCTGAGCACTGTCCGTATAGCGATAGATCTCAGCCGGTAACGAGGCTTCTAGATAGACATTAGAAGACTCAGTTGCAGGCGCAATGTCATACAGCGGCGTGACATCATCCTGAGCCCAAAGCACTTGGCTACCCAGTAAACTAAGCACCATCGCCGGCCAACGAGCACTGATGTTGAGGGGATTTCTCATGATGCGGACTCCTCTTTTTCAGATTCAGCGTCCGCTGGTGCGCGGCTTGGAATCGGCGATAAGTAGCCAATCAGTAGCATCAATCCGCCTACCACCATAAACGAAATAATACGTGTGAGGTTGCCAGTATCTTGCAGGTCGATGGTAAAGAGTTTTAACAGCACCACCCCTAGCACACTGACGCCCAACAGCCAGATATTGCGACTTTGCTGGCGACGGGAAACATTCATAATCACCAAGGCACACAGACTCCAAAGAATCGATAAAGACATTTGTACCGTGCTGGAATACCACAGTGCGTAGCTGTTGTATGGCACCTCAATAAAGTGATGCAGCGCCCTTAATAAAACGAGGTTCAACCAAACAAAGCCCAGCACCAGCGGCACTGCCATGGTCAGCCCTTGTCGAACACGCTTGGTGGCCATGATGCTCTGACGGCAGGCGTAGGCCATAAGGATCACCATGGCCAGCTGCGCTAAATCCATTGGATTTAGGATAGGCACGTGGAACCACTGGGTCGCCCCAGAGTTGAAGCTAGCAGAGTAGAACCAGAGCATTAGCAGCAATACCATGGGGATCGGCACCACATCTTTATAAACTTCGCGGTATTGAGTAATCGGCCAAACTGGACGCGCTAGTAATCTCATCAGGATCAGCAATGGAACCGTAAAGGTCGCAAACCAAATCAGCAAAGAAGTGACTTGATTCCAATGCATCATGTATTGATACCAGCTGACTTCCCAAATTAAGCTTGCCAATAATCCCCAAACCGTAAGTACGTGCCAGCTTTTCACCAGCAGCTCCGACGCCCTGAGCGCTGGCATAGCGGCATGTTGCTTACCTTTAAGCCAAAGAAAGGTGTACTGCACGCCAGCGAAGAACACGAACGCCAGTCCACCGAGCCCTTGGTAAGGATGAAACTGAGTACCGTCAAACATAAAGAAAAGCAGACTTAAACCACTCCAGATCGCCACCAATGGTAGCAAGCTGTAGGCGGCATTTAACAAATGTGGCCACTGCAAGCGACGGCTCAGTACTAGGAACACTAAGCTCGATAAGGAGACAAACAAGATAATCCCTGAGAAGAGGTGCTCTTGAGCCAGCTCATCGACGATTTTGATACTGCCCGCCGCATACCACCACCCTAGTCCCACGAGGATAGAGAGGCTTTCAAGATTCCATTCATAGCGCGTCAGTACGCCACGATGACGTTGCAAAATCAGACCAATGCAAAACGCCGCAAGTGATAGGATCACTAAACCCAATACTTGATCCGAGATTTTCACCGCCCCGATCAGATACATTTGCCCGTCTATCTGCAATGACACGGCACCGGCAATATAGAGTAAATACCCCGCCGCACGGGCTAACCAACGTTGCTGTCGAGCGCCAATCCAGACAAGGCCCGCCGCTTCGATACACCAGGTGGCTGAAGTCCAGCTCGCATCCAGCGCTAAAGGTACGGCTAGGGTCAAAAAGATAATCCCTAACGCGATAAATGACTCACTGAGCAATCGATGGGTCTGCTGATATTTCTTCAATAGCAGTGCCGCCAGAGCAAGATAAAGCGCGGCGAGGATCACAGCACTAATCGGCAAGCCGTACTCGGAGTCTTTGAGTAATAAGGTTTGCAGGCCAAAAGCGACCACCGGCAAGCCAAACACCAAGCTGCCGTCTACTAACCCCGTTAGTTTTGGCGGTTGCTTGATGGAAAACAGCACAGACACCAAGAGGTACAGCAAAAAGAAGGCAATCAGAAATGGCTGCGTCGAATTGTAGAATTGCGCTTGGTAGCTTTGCACACTCCACAAGGAGGTAATAACAAAGGTAAATAAGAAGCCAACCCAGTTGAGCAAGCGCCAAGCTTTAAACCAAGCAATTGCCAAGATGCCTAGGTTTAACAGCAAGTAGAAACTAAACAGCGCCACATGATTACCTGAACCATCGGAGGTCAGGATCGGCGCGAGAAAACCACCAATGGTCGCCATCAGCGCCAGCCCTTGGGCGCTTTGTAATACCGCTAAGGCCACACCAAAGATAACGATCACGGTCATCAGAGCAAAGGTCATAGTAGTTGGCATTAAATCGTAAAATTTACCCGCGGCGAAAATCGTTAAATACAAGGCGGCAATACCCCCACCTTGTAAGATCAAACCATAGCCATGGTGCCGATCTCGGGTAAACCAGCCGATCACCAGTAACGCGGTGGCGATCAAGGCAATCACTGTTAAGCGCATTTCGATGGGGAATAACCCCGCGCTGGAAGCGTATTTGGCTAAAAAGCTTAGGCCAAAGAACAACACCAACATACCCACGCGCACCACGGGATTGCCTTGGGTAAAGAAGCGGCGCACCTGTTCGGTAAGCTGACTAAGGAATTGAAACTTACGCGCCACTCGATCGGCACGACTGTCGCGGCTAAAGCTTTTATCGAGCCAACGATCTGCTTCTTGTGACGCGTCGGTTTTAGCGGCGGCGGGCTCTGACGGTGACTCAACTTGATCCGAATTTTGTGTTTCAAAGACTGGCGCTTCAGCTACCGACACCGTCGGTTCCTCACTCGGTTCAGCGGCGGCCGTGCGCTCTCTATGGGCGCTGGTTTGTAAACGCGAGACTTCCCTTTCTAAGCCTTTAACCCGTAGCGATAACTGCCAAACTTGCCCCAGTGAAAGGCCGATCATAGCGCCAAACAGCCAACCAAATGGGTCCGATAAATAGACCGCTCCGGTAAAGAGGCCAATAATGGTCGTGACTATGATTTTCCCCATTGGATCATTCCTTCCCTTGTGAATGTGTGCTGCCTGGCATGTATTGTTCAGCAGTAAATAAACTTAGAAGGCTACATTGCCCGAGTGATGGGCTGTTTCAATTGAACGCATCATCACCTAAGTGTTGTCGATAAAATTGATATTTGGAAGCTAGCCAGCCGATACAATCGGGCAGTTCACCACGATATCGGTACGCTCGATAGTGACGAGTCCCTTAGCTTCGGCGTCTAACAGGGCGTCTTCAGAAGTCAGTTCAATGGCCTCATTAGGATGAACCCACTTCACTACATACATCAACCAAATCGGCGAATACGCAGTATCTGTGCTTTGAAAACCGGTTGGGGTGGGCACTGAGGGAAAAATATTACGTTGCTCACCATTTGGGAAACCATAGACCCGTTCGATCACGGTTTTTTGTCGTGGTGGCTTGGGATAATTGGGCATCGCATCTCGTAGGCGCGGGGCATAATTCGCTCCCATGGCTTGTGCCATCGCTTGGTCGGACACATCCGTGGTCACGTAAAAAACGATTTGATCGTTAAACCAAGCTTGCTGCAACGGCAGTGAAATAGTCGTAGGCGCTGTGCTGGCACAACCACTAAGGTAAAGGCTTCCTGCGATTAAGACCGCCATTGCAAGCTGTTTCATATTGCTTTCTGCTTCCCTTCAAAATATTCAAGTTATCGCGTTACTTAGAAATATAATTTCCAAGCTCTTCATACGCTTTGACGGAAACCAAGTTCCCCAGCTTACTCATTTGGGTCACTTCTGGTGGATTATCTGAGGTCCAAAAGTTGCGCCAATCTTCATTTGAATTCCAGCGCGCTATGGTGAGCAGATGATCGACTCGAGTCTCATCTTGTAACAATGTACTACCGTGGGCACCTTGATACATTTCACGCACCAACACAGTGGTTTGTTGCCACGCTTCACAAAATGCTTCAAGGTTTTCTCGGCTTACATGCCACTCATAAATCACGCGAATCATGTTGTCTTCCTTATCCAATTAGATCAGAGAATTATTGTTCTTAATTAAAGACCATATTGCCGCTTTATTGTAAGCACGGTTTTTGCGTAAACGCACGTGTAAATGCTTTTATTCCTCGGCATACATCATAGGAGTCCCAGTTTTAATTGCTGCGCACACGATGCACGGCGTTACGCCAGCCTTGATAGAGCTTCTCTCGATTATCGTGATCCATCTCTGGATGAAAGGCATACTCGGCCTGCCAAAGTTCACTGATTTGCGCTAAAGAATCGTACACACCAGCTTTCAAACCCGCTAAATAGGCTACACCCAAGGCCGTGGTTTCGGTGACTTTAGGTCGTTCGACTGTGATCCCTAATAAATCACTTAGAAACTGCACCACCAGATCGTTCACCACCATGCCACCATCCACTCGCAGCGAGTTAAAGTGGGCGCCGTCTTTGGCCATGGCATCTACCAGATCTTTGGTCTGATAACAGACCGAGCGCAATCCCGCACTGACGATGTCCGAGACACTGGTATCACGAGTTAAGCCGATCATGGCACCACGGGCATCTGGATCCCAGTAAGGCGCGCCTAGCCCAGTAAAAGCCGGCACTAGGTACACGGTGTCAGCGTTTAACGCTTGTTGCGCCAAGCTTTCCGTTTCCGAAGCATGGGAAAATAGCTTTAAGCCATCCCGCAACCATTGGATCGCCGCCCCCGCAACAAAGATACTGCCTTCTAAGGCATAGGAGACTTTACCATCTAAGCGATAAGCAACCGTCGAAAGCAACTTATGCTCCGATTTCAGCACCTGATCGCCAGTATTCAGAATCAAGAAACAGCCAGTGCCATAGGTGCTTTTCACCATTCCAGGAGCAAAACAAGCTTGGCCAAACAGAGCGGCTTGTTGATCCCCTGCGATGCCCTGCACTGGGATTTCAGCCCCCAGCCATTTGGCGCTGATCACACCAAAGTCAGCGCTAGAATCCATCACCTCAGGCAGCTTGACCGCGCCAATACCTAATAGCTCAATCAGCTCCTGATCCCACTCTTGAGTATGAATATTAAAAATCATGGTACGCGCGGCGTTAGTGGCATCGGTGCGATGCGCTTGGCCATCGCTTAAACACCATAATAAGTAGCAATCCACCGTGCCAAAGGCGATCTTGCCCGCGGCGGCACGTTCTTTAACCCCTGCCACGTTTTCCAAGATCCAGCGAATCTTAGTGGCGGAGAAATAAGGGTCGATCAGCAATCCGGTCTTTTGTTGCACACTGTCACTGTAACCTTGCTCGACCAAGCTTTGGCAATAATCGCTGGTACGACGGTCCTGCCAAACAATGGCGTTATAAACTGGTTGGCCGGTGTCGATATCCCACAAAATAGTGGTTTCACGTTGATTAGTAATACCGGCGCTGACGATGTCTTCCGCCTTTAGATCCGCATCAAACAAGGCGTCTTTGCAGACTTGCAAGGTGGTTTGCCAAAGGTCTTTGGGATCATGCTCCACCCAACCGTCATGGGGAAAGTGTTGCGGGAATTCTTGCTGGCCTTGGCCGATGATCTGGCCTTTTTGATTGAAAATAATGGCACGGCTGCTGGTGGTGCCTTGGTCGATCGCAAGTAGAAATTGGTTCATAACATCGAACTCTCTTTTAAGTCGTCCTGACAGGTTTTTCTTCTAGTATAAATCTAGTTTTTCAATATAAGCGCGGCATTAACGCTTTAATATGATTTCCTCGGTTTCCTCCTGCATTTCATGAAAATAAACACATTTTCTGCAATAAAAGCTTGCTAGTGTCGCCTCTACTTAGCTTGCTATACCTTAAACAGAGGGTTAGCATCGATTAAATATTGACCAAAATCAATTATCCAATCAGCTCATGGAGTGGCAGTCTGTACTCCTGATGAGATAGAGGTAGACCATGGAACACTCTCATTTTGACTTGTTTATTGTCGGCGGCGGCATTAATGGAACTGGCATTGCAGCGGATGCCACAGGACGCGGGTTATCCGTCGCTTTGTGTGAAATGAATGACTTGGCCAGCGCCACGTCATCGGCCAGCAGCAAGTTAATCCATGGCGGTCTGCGCTATCTTGAGCACTATGAATTCCGTTTAGTCCATGAAGCCTTAGGCGAGCGTGAAGTATTGCTAAAAATCGCCCCGCACTTGGTGACACCGATGCGTTTCCAATTGCCTCATCGCCCTCACCTTCGCCCAGCTTGGCTGATTCGATTGGGTCTGTTCCTATATGACCACATTGGTAAGCGTGAGTTGCTGGAGCGCTCCTTTAATGTGGCCTATGACGAAAACAGCCCCCTCAAAAGTGATATCAGCCAAGGCTTTGAATATTCCGACTGCTGGGTGGACGATGCCCGCTTAGTCATTGCCAACGCCATGAGCGCGCAAGAGCGTGGCGCATTGATTATGCCGCGCACCCGCTGTGAATCAGCCCGTCGTGAAGACGGTGTCTGGGTGATTGATGTGGTCAATACTATTACTCAAGAGCGCCAACGCTTTACCGCAAATGCCTTGATCAATGCCGCAGGCCCCTGGGTATCGAGCTTTATTGAAACCAAGCTGGAACGCAAAGCGCCTTATGGCATTCGCATGATCAAAGGCAGCCATGTGGTGGTGCCGAAACTGTTTGAGCAAAGCAACGCTTTTATTATGCAAAACGCCGATAAGCGCATCGTGTTTGCCATTCCTTACCGTGATCAATACACCCTCATTGGCACCACCGACGAAGAGTACCAAGGGGATCCGAAAGACGTCGCCATCAGCGATGCGGAAGCGGATTACATCTTAGATGTGGCGAATCAGCATTTTAAAAAGCAACTGAGCCGCGAAGACATTGTTTGGACCTATTCCGGTGTGCGCCCACTTTTAAATGATGAATCAGCCAATGCGTCCGCCGTTACCCGCGACTACACTTTACATGTGGAAGATGAACACGCCAAAGCACCACTGCTCAGTATCTTTGGCGGTAAGATCACCACTTATCGTCAGCTGGCCCTATCCGCCATGCACGATCTAAAAGACTACTTTCCACAGATGGGCAAACCTTGGACCCATGCTCACCCTCTCCCCGGTGGTGATATGAGCAATGATCATGAGGCGTTTGCCAAGCAGTTAATCGCAGAGTTTCCTTTCCTAACAGAAAGTCTCGCACGCCGCTTCACCGCCAGCTACGGCACACTTTCTTACGTGTTGCTGGGCAGCGCCTCTTCCCTCATGGAGTTAGGTCCTTGCTTTGGTGCGGACTTGTATCAAAAAGAAGTGGATTACTTGATCGAGCACGAATGGGCACGCACCGCTGAGGATGTCTTATGGCGTCGTACGAAACTTGGCTTAGAATTTACTGCGGAGCAGGTGCAGCAACTGAGCGAGTATCTCGCCTATGAAATGTCCCATGAGCAGGACTATGCTGAGGAGCTGATAGCCTAGCTGGCTATTTAGGTGGGCTGATTGCTTTCAGTTACTGCCTTCAAGGTACGTATTGAAATACACGATCGGCTTTTTCAGTTATCGCCTTCAAGGTACATTTTTCGCTCTACGAGCAAGCTCTAGAAGTCGCTTAAAAATGTACCCTTGAAGTCTCTTAGAAGCTTCTTTCAAATAAACTATAAAAAGCTTTTCATGAAAGCCAAACTTGTTTTGATTGAACTCAGTTCTTAGGTTCGACATGTTGGTTCCCCAGAACTGTCTCTGTATAAAAGAAGTTTTAAGACCTGCCATATTGTGTTTCCCGCGACTTCTAGAGCTTGCTCGTAGAGCGGAAACACAATATGGCAGGTCCGACACCGAAATAAGCTTAGTAAACTGACGGATCGCCTTCGTTCGGGCGGGTTTTAAAGCGACGGTGTAGCCACATATATTGGGCTTTGTTGCGGTTGATCTGCTGTTCGATGATCTGGTTGCCACGAATCGCATCCGCTAATTCACTTTCACCAGGGAAGTTCTCTAATGGTGCACCGATATCAATGGTGTAGCCGTTGTCATCGGCATTACGCTCAACAAAGAACGGCAATACTTTGGCTTTACCCAAACGCGCCAGCGTTGTACCACCAGTGATGGTAGCCGCTTCTGGCACAGCGAAGAATGGGATAAACACGGCACTGGAACGACCAAAATCTTGGTCAGCGGTGTACCAGATTACATCCGGCGCACGTAGGCTTCGCACCATTTGGCGCATGTCTTTTTTCGGGATCAAGGCTTTGTTAGAACGCAGGCGGCCTTTGACCTGTAAGTATTCCATGACCGGATTATCGTGCGGACGGTAAACCCCGACACCTGGGTTAAATTGACCAAAGATACGGGCGCCCATTTCCAACGGCAAACAGTGTACCGCAAATAGAATCACGCCTTGGCCACTATCCAATGTTGCTTGGACATGCTCTTGTCCACTGATTTTCATATGACGCTGAACACGCTTATCGGACCACCACCAAGCGCTGGTGGTATCAAAAATGGCTTTGCCTGTTTCTTCGAAGTTACGCACCAACAATGCTTGGCGCTCAGCTTCTGTGGTGTTCGGGAAGCACAGTTCTAAGTTGCGTTTTGCAGTTTTCACTCGCCCCTTGGCGGATCGCATAATCAGACGGCCAATGGCTTTACCCAGACTCATTTGCCATGTCATTGGCAGCATCGACAGTAAACGGCCAAAACCTAGACCTAACCAAAGTCCCCAGTGTTTGGGATGAAGCAATGCTTTAGAGAATTGCGCTTGTTCTACCACGTTCAAATACACCCATTGAAAATTCGCCGCCATTCTAACGCAAAATGACGCAAAAATTGAGCGCCGTTAGCGACTTACTTGGTGTTTAGCACAATGTGGAGGATATAAGCGGATAGAGGGGCCGCCCTTAACCCCTTACTTGCTCTACGGGCAAGCTCTAGAAGTCGCTGCGCAAGGGGGGTAAGGGCAATTAATTAGGCAAATGCTGCCGCGAAGTTCTGTAACTCGCTAAGGTGTTTGGGCGTTTTAGGCTGCACTATGTCCTCATTAATTTTTAAAATTAACGACTTGAACACTTCGGAATTACTCTTCAAGCCTTGACTGACCATAAGCGATTCAATTTCTAACAGCGACTTATCATTCAACTTCAATGACAAACGTTTTGAGGCCTTGGCCTTAGCTAAATCAGAGTTCAATAAGGCTGCCAAGTTCTGCGCCGAATAACGGCCGCTACTTAAGGCATGCAGGTAATACAGCATCAGCGGTTTGTTGAAGCTGTCAGTCAAAGTTGGATCAATCTTCAACGACGCTAATCGTAAGATATCCAGATAATGAGCCGGCACTCTTAAATCTACAGGTGTCTTTATCTTGTTATATTCAGCCTGCACCGTTGCGGTTGATTGCTTGGGAATACTGACAATTTCGCCGCAAACATCGCACACACCTGCCAAGACATTTTTTACCGTTCCTGAGCCGTCACTAAAGTCGATATCTCTCAAAAGATAGGTCGCATTGGACAGCCCACAGCTTGAGCAAACCACTTGTCGCTTGTCGCCTTCTTTTACGATTTTCATATTAAGCACCACTCTCATGAACACTAATAAACATCACATCAGGCTCTACAAAATAGAATTTGATGTACCAATCTTTACCGTCTTTACGGGGCGTCAAGATATGCACATCAATGGTTGGAGCTCGATGATGAGGACTGACCTGGTAGTCATTGCCACGGCTGGATTTGATCAAATCAATGACATAGTCATCACTGAGCTGACCACATTGAAATAAGTTTTTGACATCAATTTTGGCTCTCACTTCGTGGTCGTAACAGCCATTTTCAATGCATTGAATGACTTGTTGCTTAATTTGCTTGAAACCCATAGCAGTCCCTTTGAATTATGTACGCATCCTTTCGTACATTCAACGGCTGTACGATTATTTTCGTACAAAACCGAATTGAACTTATGCTAACACTGGAGAACTGTTCACCCTTTGACGAAGGGCAGGAAACGATTTCTTAGGTTAAGCAGGCCAGTGCCAAGGGGGTAAATCGAGCATGCCAAAGGTTGGAATTTGGGTTTCGCCAAAGTCCTTTTCTAAACGAATCGAATGACACCATTCGGATTGCTCCAACGCAGCGATTAAGCGCGGCGCATGAGATACCACCCACACTTGGCTATGTTCGGCAGCAAAGATTATTAGACGTGCTAAGGCTGGTAGCAAATCAGGGTGCAAGCTGGTTTCAGGCTCGTTCAGTACCATTAATTCTGGTGGTCTTGGGGTTAACAAAGCCGCCACCCAAAGAATATAGCGTAAGGTGCCATCAGACAGCTCCGCGGCGGTCAGCGGGCGCAACAAACCATGCTGATAAAACTGCAGCATAAAGCGCCCTTCATCGGTTCGTAGCACTTCAATGCGCGCTCCCGGAAAAGCAAAATCAATCGCCTCATGCAAGGCCTCCGCATCGCCAATTTCAATAATGGTTTGCAACGCCGCCGCCACATCACGGCCGTCATGATGCAACACGGGAGTAAAAGTACCTAAATGATGCTGACGGGCTGGTGCCCCTTGGTCGGTACGAAAGTGATCGTAAAAGCGCCATTTACGAATCCGATCTCGCATAAAGAAGACTTCGGGGGCTTGTTGCGCATCGGCCGCGAGGTCAAACATGGAGTCAAAGCTGGACGCATGGTAAGACACCACCTCCCAGCTTCGCCCTGCGCGACGCTTAATCGCATTATCTTGACGATCTACCAAGGCCGCTGCGGGGCGGTAATATTCCCCATGCCAAATGGTTTCACGCATAATGCCAGGATCAAGCTTAAACAAGGTCGGGGTTCTGGTGGGCATAGACACGCCAAACTTGGGCAAGCCTAAGGCTACAGAATAGCCGTAGTCTTCCCCAGCAAAACCCAGCTTTAACTGACGCTTACCTTGGCGTGGTCCACCTTGCACAGGCACTTCCCCAGAGCGCATACGCTTGGAAATTTTCTCCGGCCCCGCCCAAAACACTGACTCCAAACCACCGTCTTCCGCCAGAGAGCGCACAATACCGCCCTCACCGACTTTGGCCAGCAAACGCAGGGCTTTGTAGAGATTGGACTTACCACTGCCGTTCTCCCCCGTCACCAGATTTAACTGCCCCAGCGGGATGGTTAAACTGATAATCGAGCGGTAGTTTTCTATAGCAATGGTTTTAATCATTAACCCGCATCCTTTCTCATTTGGCTAGATAAAGCGTCAATTAAACTATTTTAGTGAGTCCATAAAACTTATTGAACGATATTCCATGCGTTTAATTGGCGCTGACGCGTCGGTGGTGAGGAACGAACCGAGACATGCGCAAGCCAATTGAATTGCATGGGATAGAGTCATCTGAGGTAAGGAGTTAATGCTCCCCTTCGCCAATATCCATTTGCTCTTTAGCTAACTTTAAGAAGCGTTTATGAATGCGTCGTGTAGCCCACCAAACACCGCCGATCACTAGTGGTACAGCCAAGCCAACCGCTAGGCTTTTATCAATCGGTGCGCCTTTTTCGTAGGCAGCTTCGATTAAGTATTTGATCAAACCAATGCTGTAATAGGAAATCGCGGCCACCGATAGGCCTTCCACCGTATGTTGCATGGCGAGCTGAATTTTTGAGCGGCGATCCATAGAGGCCAGCAAATGCTGGTTTTGCGATTGGATCGACATGTCCACGCGGGTGCGCATCATATCGGACACACGGTCGATGCGGCGCGATAAGTTTTCTAGGTTTTCGCCAGCGGTTTTACAAGTGCGTACCGCAGGGGTTAAGCGGCGTGTAATAAATTCGCTGATGGTTAAGTGCCCAGAGACTTCGTCTTCTTTCAGGTCCGTTAGGCGTCGTAGAATCAGATCGTGGTAGGCCGCAGTGGCATTAAAACGGAAGGTGGTCGCCGCACGGGCCGATTCCACCCAAGCCGCCATATCAATGATTTTTGCCAGTACCGCCTGCTCATCCAACTCATCTTTGGAGTCGGATAGCTGCTGAGTCAGCTCTACCAATTGCTGATCCATTTGCGCCAGATGCTGGTTGTAATGACGCGCCAAAGGTAGACCTAGTTGTGCTAATAAGCGGTAGGATTCCACCTCGATTAAGCGCTGCACCATACGCCCCAGCTGGCTATTGCTCATGCCGCGGTTGTAGACGGCGATTCGGCCAAAGCCATCGCTGTGAATCTTAAACGTCGTCCACACCTGCGCATCGCCATTTTGTGGCAGACTGCCCACTAAGCGCATGCCTTCAAAGTAGGATCTCACTTGTGCTAGCTCAGGCTCTGGCTGATTGCGCGCATCTTCAATCGCCACATGAAACGCCGACACCACTGTGCCGCCAAGACTTTGTAGCCATTCTTTTGGCAAGCGACTGACGCCGGTATTGGCAAAAGGATCGTCTAGGAAGGGCACGCCTTGGTTAAGGATGGTGTATGACACGAACTCCAAGTGCGTCTCGCGACGAATGCGCCAATCTCCAAAATCCGCTTCCAAACAGACCGAATCATGGCTTGGTGGAGTTTGACCAAAATAACCATAGAGCTCGCAGAAGTGCTCAAAATCTGCCTGTTTTCGAGTGACGTCCAGCATCACCGCCAGATAACTGATACGGGCGGGACTTTTGATCACATGAAAGGGACGCGAATGCAGCTCAGCGTACAAAGCATCTCGCTGTTCGTGCATGGTCAATCCATAAGGGTTGGCAGCAGAATTCACAGGCAGCTCTCTTCTTACTTATAAGTTGTTATTAAATTTTCTAAATCATTGGCTGGATTGAATTTCATTGCAACTCTTGAGGTCGCTAACAAGCCGAAAATTGCTTATGGGGCGTTGAATCGTTCTGATTAGATCCTCTTATAACTTCACCTGAGTGTCATATTTGCTTGGCACACTGAGTAATCAGAATGGAGATTGTTATGGCCTTGAACCCGTTTCGCCGCTTAATCACCCCGCGCGCTCAGTCGATCAATGTGATCAAACTTGAACAAGAGCAGCCAATTCACCAAGTGGATCCCTGCTACTTGTCCTTTTCGATTGATATTTCTTTGATTATTGGTGGTCAGTGGTGGGAAGGCAGTAATGATTCAAGTCGCGGTCTTGGCACTAACCGCGTGCCGCCATTGGAACTTAATCACCCAAAGCTCAGCCAATATGTGGAGCATTTAAAACCAGCCTTTCTGCGCGTCGGCGGCTCCGAAGCGGACACCATCCATTATTTCTGTTCCCATGAATTGCCCCACGAACATGAGCCTGAACTTAGCGAAGCCATCTGGAATCGTCTGCTCAATTTCATTAAACAACATGAACTGAAGTTTATGTTTACGTTTAAGTACGGAGCCTTTGATCGCAAGCAACACGGCAAATGGAATGGCGCCGACAGCGCCGCCCTGCTGCAATACACCTTAGATCGTGGCGTCAATATTGATGTGTGTGAATTGGGCAATGAACTGAATGCCTACTGGGCGTTTCATGGTCTCACGGCTCAACCGCGCACCAAGCAGCTAGTGCTTGATTATCAACGCTTTATCAATCAAGTGCGTTTGCTAAGCCCAAACAGCCGTATCGCAGGCCCTGGCAGTGCCTTTTGGCCTTACTTGGGTGAAACCATTAAGTACATTTCCAATATTACCCCAGGCTTTTTGGAGCAATTGGAAGGTCAGCTGGATATTGTCGATTGGCACTATTATCCGTTCCAAAGCCAACGCTCGCCGATTCGCACCCGTACAGCACGTATTGAGAAGCTGCTCGATAAGCGCTCATTAGAGGATTTTGAGCACTTTTCTCAGCAATTGGAGCGTTACCGCAAGCGCCACCAACCGCAAGCCGAACTCTGGACCGGTGAATCCGGCTCAGCTCAATGTGGCGGACAACCCAAGCTATCGGATCGCTTTGCCTCCAGTTTTTGGTGGGCCGATCAATTAGGACGCGGCGCGAAGTTGGGGCAAAAAGTGATGGTGCGCCAATCCTTGATCGGCGGTGACTATGGTTTGATTCAGCGGGAAAGTTTAAAGCCTAACCCTGACTTTTGGGTCAGCTGGCTATGGAAGCGTTTGATGGGGCAACAGGTCTATCAGGTAAGCTGCCAGAACCCTGATTTGATTGTCTATTGCCACGGCGGACATAAACAAAACCGTATGACCCTGTTAATCATAAATATGACCAACAAGCCCCATCGCTTGAAGTTCCAAGCCTTTGGCTCGCCGAAAAAACGCTACGAGCTAACCGCTGATTCATTGACCAGCAAAAAGGTGCTGATCAACGGTGTGATTCCTAAGTTTCGCAAAGGCAAGGTACGTCTTAAGGATTTCCCCAAGTTACCCAAGCTCGACTTGGTTGCCCCTTATAGCATTAACTTTTGGACCTTTGCCGATCTAGAAGCCGAGGAAGACGCCCTATTTGGCGAAGACGTATTCTAGCTAAGATGCCGCGAAGCTGAATTGCCCCGAAAGGCAAGCATCCCCTTCATCACGCAGATATTCTAAAAACGCCTGCATCACTGGTGTGGGCTGCTTGCTGCTGGGGTAGACCGCACACCAGCTACGTTTGATCGGGAATCCCTTGATGGTTGGCATCACTAGAGTGCCCATTTTTAGTTCCGTAATGACGTTTGCCAGAGGCAGTAAGGACACCCCAAAACCCGCCAAGATTCCGTGCTTAATGGACTCATTGGAACCAAATTCTAGTACTGGCTTAAGCTGCAAGCGATGATCTTTGCAGAAGCCTTCGATCGCCCCACGGGAGCCAGAGCCCTGCTCTCGCTGTAAGAAACCTGCGTCCAAAAACCTCTGTGGCGTAATGTCATCGACCATCAAAATAGGATGATCGGCTCTGACGACAGGCACCAGCAAGTTATCAAAAAATGGCTGGCGACTGAGTAAGCGTGTGTCCGGCACTATGCCTGTGATGACTATGTCGTCTTGGTTTTGCAGCAAACGTTCGGTGGCATTGGTACGGTTCAGCACGGTTAAACGCACTTCTACTTGCGGGTATTTCTGCAAGAATTCTTTCAATAAATACGGCAGGATGATTTCGGCAGAACTGACCACACACAGACGCAGTTCACCGCGCAATTGCCCCTCTAACTGATACAAATCCATCTGCAGGGTTTCTAGATCACTGAAGATCTCACGCACCACTCGCTCAAGTTGTGCTCCCGCGGGCGTGACATATAGCTGTTTCCCTACATAATCAAACATGGGTTGTCCAAGTGCCGCTTCTAATTGCTTCATCTGCGCACTGACCGCGGGCTGGGTTAAACCGAGTTCTTCTGCCGCTTTGGAGTAGCTCAGCTTATGAAAAACCACTTGGAACACCTGCAATTGACGAAATGTAAGCCTATTTAAAAGCTGACCAAGCGTATAAACCATAACTTAACCCTATGAAATACAATAAATTTTTACCAAGTATAAGGTATTGCTTATGGTTTACCAAAAAAATATCAATTTTTTATTTTTGTAACTTTAGAATACTGTGAGCCACATGCTTGATTTGAGCAGATGGAGAGAATAATGCTGAAGAAAATATTGATTGCTAACCGTGGAGAGATTGCCGTTCGTATCGTTCGTGCATGTGCCGAAATGGGCATTCGCTCGGTGGCAATTTTCACAGAGCCGGATCGCCATGCCCTACACGTTAAGCGTGCCGACGAAGCTTACAGCATGGGTGAAGACCCGCTAGCGGGCTATCTCGATGCGCGTCGTATCGTCAACCTTGCCGTGGAAACCGGCTGTGACGCAATTCACCCAGGTTATGGTTTCCTATCGGAAAACTCTGAATTTGCTCGCATCTGCCAAGAACGCGGTATTACCTTTATCGGTCCAAAAGCCGACGTTATCGCCAAAATGGGTGATAAAACGCAAGCCCGTAAGAGCATGATTGCCGCAGGCGTACCCGTGACACCTGGCTCTGAAGACAACCTTGCCAACATCGACGAAGCCGTCGTTTTGGCGAACAGCATCGGCTACCCAGTGATGCTAAAGGCCACATCAGGTGGTGGTGGTCGTGGTATTCGTCGCTGTGACAGCGAAAAAGAGCTGCGCGATCAATACCCACGAGTGATCTCTGAAGCGACTAAAGCGTTCGGTTCAGCGGAAGTATTCTTAGAAAAATGTATCGTCGACCCAAAACACATCGAGGTACAGATCTTGGCTGACAGCCAAGGCGAAGCGATTCACCTATACGAGCGTGATTGTTCAATCCAGCGTCGTAACCAGAAGTTGATCGAGATCGCACCCAGCCCACAGTTAACCCCAGAGCAACGCTCTTACGTGGGTGAACTGGCAGTAAAAGCCGCAAAAGCGGTGGGCTACGAAAACGCGGGGACGGTTGAGTTCCTTGTCACGGGCAATGACATCTACTTTATGGAGATGAACACCCGCGTACAGGTTGAGCACACCATCACTGAGCAGATTACCGGTGTCGACATTGTGCGTGAACAGATTCGTGTCGCGGCAGGTTTGCCATTGAGCTACCGCCAAGAAGACATTTCGTTCCGTGGTTATGCCTTGCAGTTCCGTATTAATGCGGAAGACCCGAAAAACAACTTTTTGCCAAGCTTTGGTCGTATTACCCGTTACTACGCACCAGGTGGCCCAGGTGTGCGCACGGATACCGCGATTTACACAGGTTACACCATCCCGCCCTACTTCGATTCCATGTGTCTGAAGTTGGTGGTCTGGGCACTGAATTGGGAAGATGCGTTGGATCGTGGTGCTCGTGCACTGGCTGACATGCGTGTACAGGGCGTTAAGACAACGGCCAACTACTACCAAGAAATTTTGAAGAATGATGAGTTTAGAAGCGGCTTCTTTAACACCAGCTTCGTACCGAATCACCCTGAGCTATTGAATTACTCTGACAAACGCGCACCAAGTGAAATTGCCTTGGCGATCGCTGCAGCCATTGCTGCGCACGCGGCAGTTTAGGAAGAGAACGAGGAGAACACCGAATGAGCAAAGTACAGGTTACAGACGTTATCTTACGCGACGCACACCAGTCTTTGATTGCTACGCGTATGCGTACTGAAGATATGCTTCCTATCTGCGACAAACTTGATGCTGTGGGTTTTTGGTCTTTGGAAGTTTGGGGTGGCGCGACTTTCGATGCCTGCGTACGCTTCCTAAAAGAAGATCCATGGGAACGTCTACGTCAACTACGTAAAGCATTGCCTAACACTCGTCTACAGATGCTACTGCGCGGCCAAAACCTACTTGGTTACCGCCACTACGCAGACGATGTGGTTGAAGCCTTCGTTGCCAAAGCGGCGGAAAACGGTATCGACGTATTCCGCGTGTTCGATGCATTGAACGATCTTCGCAACCTTGAAACGGCGATCAAAGCGGTTAAGAAAGCCGGTAAACACGCCCAAGGTACGATCTGTTACACCACGAGCCCAGTGCACACACTGGACCTGTTTGTGGAACAAGCCCAAGCACTAAAAGAAATGGGTGCTGACTCGATCGCCATCAAAGATATGGCCGGTCTACTGACGCCATACGCGACTTACGATCTAGTGAAAGCGATCAAGGCGAGCGTGGATCTGCCACTGTTCGTACACAGCCACTCAACGGCAGGTCTAGCACCACTTTGTCAGCTAAAAGCCATTGAAGCTGGCGCTGAGCACATTGATACCGCGATTTCATCGTTTGCATCCGGTACAAGCCACCCAGCGACTGAATCACAAGTTGCCGCACTTAAAGGCACGCAATGGGACACAGGCTTGGATCTTGAATTGCTAACGGAGATCGCCGACTACTTCAAAGAAGTGCGTAAGAAATACCACCAATTTGAAAGCGAATTCACCAAAGAAGACGTCTCGGTACAGATCAACCAAGTACCGGGCGGCATGATGTCGAACTTGGCTAACCAGCTAAAAGAGCAACATGCGCTGGATCGTATTCGTGAAGTGTTTGCTGAGATTCCACGTGTGCGTGAAGACCTTGGCTTCCCTCCTCTGGTGACACCAACGTCACAGATCGTGGGCACTCAAGCAGTACTTAACGTATTAGCGGGCGAGCGTTACAAAACCATCACTAACGAAGTGAAACGTTACCTACAAGGCGGTTACGGCCAGCCACCAGCAGCGGTAAACGAAAACGTACGCACCAAAGCCATTGGCCATGAGCAGCCGATCGAAGGTCGCCCTGCAGATGCACTGGGCGCTGAAATGGATCGTTTACGTAAAGACATCGGCGCTTTAGCAAAGAGCGAAGAAGACGTTCTAACCTACGCTATGTTCCAAGACATTGGTAAACAGTTCCTAGAACAGCGTGAAGCCGGCACCTTGGTACCGGAAGTACTAGAACCGATCGCCGCTGCGGGTGCTGCAAAAGCCGCTGGTCCTGTGTCGACTGAATTCAAGATCGACGTACACGGTGAAACTTACCAAGTAGAAATCACTGGCGTCGGTGGCGATAACTCAGGTAAGCGCCACATCTACCTAACCCTAGATGGCATGCCAGAAGAAGTCTTGTTCGAATCTTTGAACGAGTACGACGGCGGCGCAGCATCCGGTAGCAAACGCGGCAAAGCCTCTGGCCCTGGTGACATCACTACGGCGATGCCAGGCAACATCGTTGATGTATTGGTCAATGTGGGTGATGAAGTGACAGCAGGCCAAGCGGTACTGATCACTGAAGCGATGAAGATGGAAACAGAAATTCAAGCCCCGATCGCCGGTAAAGTGGCTGGCGTTCATGTGGCTAAGGGTGACCGTGTAACACCGGGCGAAACCCTAATCGAGATAGTTCCACACTAACTTAAAGTGTGTTGTTCGTTCAGGGGACCTTTGGTCCCCTTTTTTTATCCTTAAAAATTTTAGGGACTTTGCTTGGCTAAATTATTGCATCCCTTCTAATATAAAACTGAATTTATTTTGAAGATTTCCTGATAGCTACTATCAGTCTTTATCAAGCCGCTGTTTAATCGACTATTCAGAAAAGGAACGTCGATCGGAGAATTAGGATGAGCTGGCGCACCAATAAACCCAATCCCTTTTTAACCTATGCCATCATATTGTTTTTTATTTTTGATGGTGCGGCTCTCGGCCTTAACATCTGGCTGACGCAACGGGTACAAGCTCAAACCGTCGAGTTGAACTTGGCTGGCCGCCAACGCATGCTGTCGCAGAAAATGGTGAAAGAGTTTCTCTATGCCCCACCAGGTGCTGTGACCCACGACGCCCTAAGTTCCTTAAGCCAAACCGTTGATTTATTTGATCGCACCTTGAGCGCATTTCGCATCGGCGGAGAAACGCTCGATACCAATGGCCACCTAGTCACCATTGAAGCTTTTAACCAGCGTAATTATTTCAATACTGTTGAAAAAGCCTGGGGCACTTGGGTGCCACTACGCCAAGATCTGCAGCATTACACCCAAATACCCACCGTCGAACTTTTCCTTCGTATCAATCGACAGTTCGATTCGCAAAGTGCATTGCTACTCGATTATATGAATGAGCTGGCCTTAGCCATCGAAACCCAAGCACGCTACGAAACCGGTCAAATACGTCTACTACAAACCATCGCACTGATTTTGGGCATGCTTAACTTTGTTGCTGCATTTTGGTTGTATCGCTTGCGCTTAAGAGCGATGGAAAAAGAGCAATCGCTGATCGACTCTCTTCTAAATGAAATGCCCTCAGCGATGGTATTCGCAGATGATCAGGGCCGCTTAATCCAAGCCAATCCAAAATTCACCAAGCTGTTGGGTATCGAATTCGATGTGGCGCGCGAACATAAGGTGGATGAGCTGATTATCCCTTACCCAGACAAGAAAGGCATTTGGCAGCTGTCTTACTTAGCCTCTCATCGCGCTATCGTGAAAGTAGAAAAAACCAGCGTCTACCAAGACAATCAACATTTAATCGTTTGGCGCATTGAAGATGTCAGTGAAGACTTTGCAGAGCGAGAGCAGCTTTCCAGCCTTGCCTACAAAGACCCCCTTACAGGGTTGGATAATCGCATGGCCTTTGAAGAGCAGTTCAACCTGCAAAACCAACTGGCCAGCAGTGATCAACTCTATGCTTTGATGTTTCTGGACTTAAATAACTTCAAGCAGATCAATGATACCTTTGGCCATAACAAAGGCGACATGATTCTCGTGGAAGTAGGCTTTCGCTTAAAACAATTTGCAAACCATCATTTCCACATTGCCCGCTATGGCGGTGATGAATTTATTTTACTGCTACAAAACATTAGTAATGAAGAACGCGCCATCGCCAAAGCGGAGCAGATCGTTGAGGCCTTAAAAGCCCCCTACTATGTGGGCGGCGAAACGCTCCACATTGACGCGAGCATTGGCATCACCACCTTTACTGGCAAGCAAGCCAACACCACCAAGATTATTTCAAAAGCCGATAAAGCCATGTACAAGGCTAAGAAAAATCATGATGGTTATAGCGTTCATCTGGTTCAGTGGAATGGTTAAGGCGATAGCCAACCCCTGGTGCATTACTGATTAATGTCGGTGTGGCGGGGTTGGCTTCGACCTTCTGTCTTAACTGAGCAATGTGCACACGAATTTTCTCGGTACTGCCAGTAAATTGATTACCCCACACCTCTCGACCAATCAGGCTGTAGGTGAGCACTTTATTAGGATTTTTCACCAACAGCTCTAATAGCTTAAATTCAATCGGTGTTAAATGGATGGCATCCGCCAAGTGGTCACTGATCACTTGGCGTGCTTCCAAATCAATATCCAAATGTTGCACACGATAACGTGTGGTTTCTGCTGGCGTCACCGCCCCACCACGTCTTAGGGCAACCCGAATGCGCGCCATTAATTCGCCGGCACTAAAAGGTTTGGCCACATAATCATCAGCCCCTAAATCTAATGCCGTGATTTTGTCGAAATCCGTGTCTCTGGCAGAGATCACAATAATCGGAAACTCCACTTGCGGCTTTACGTCACGAATAAAGTCATGTCCGCTACCATCAGGCAGGCCCAAGTCGAGTAGACAAAGATCCATATGGTGCGCTTGAACCAGTTGCTCAGCCTCGCCAATATGATCACTGTGGAACACTTCGAACCCAGCGGACTCACACAAGGTTTTTAAAAAACTTTGCATGGCCAAATCATCTTCAATAATTAGCACTCGTTGCATCATTGTTCCTTCCAACAAATCTCGGCCTCAAAATCATGGGCGTTTTGCTGATAACGAAACGCACCATTATGAAGCTTAGCAATGGCATCACAGATCAGCAGCCCTAACCCCGTGCCCGAATCGGCCCTGGCGACATTGACACGGTCAACATGATTACTCACTCGAATACAAAACTGCGACGACACCCGCTCCAGAGTGATGTGAAACGGTGGCACTCCATGTCGCATCGCATTATCAATGAGGTTCGCCAGCGCCACTTCGAGCAAGGCGCTGTCCCCTTTAATAAATTCCACTGCTCGCGTTATCTGAAAGGCTTCGTTTTGACGGGCTTTAGTGCGCGCAAACGCGGCACTGACGAGATCTTCACTGGGCAGATTCAGCCAATCATTGGTGGTTTGCAGATCACGAATACGGCTCAATTCCAGCATCTTATCGATCTGGTTTTTGAGGATTAAACTTTGCTGATAAATATTGGTCGCTTGCTCGCGATATTGATCCTTAGATAAGGGAATCTGATCGTCCATAATCAAACTTGATGCCCCCATGATAGTGCCCAGCGGTGTACGTAGGTCATGGCCAATGGAGCGCAGCAAATTCGCCCTAATGACCTCGCGCTCTTTTAGCCGTAGCGTGGCCTGCTTTTCTTGCTCGACCAGTTGATTACGTTGCGCCAGTTGCGCGATAAATACCCCGACCGCCAACATCACCCCAAAGCTTACGAAATAATCAAAGTTATGTACCGCCAAGGTGTAATAAGGCTGAACAAACCAGACATCGACAAACACCACACTGACCACGCTCGACAGTATGGCCTCCGCCTTACCGTAGCGAAAACCACTAAAGGCCACGCAGGCCAACCCCAGCAGCATCACATCGCTCACGGAAATAAAAGAGCGTAGCGGTAAAGCCATTAAAATAACGCCCGCAGGGATCAGTAAGGCCAACAGGATTCGTGACCATTTATTTGGGGATTGCACCAGCTGACTCCTTTTTGACTCAGTCATTTACGCCAAACGAACGAGGTAAAGATGGCGATCACGGTAAAATACTCTAACCTTCCCAGTATCATGGCAAAGGACATTAGCCAAGTCGCCCCATCTGTTAACGGGGCAAAATTGCTGCCCAACTCGCCAAAGCCTGGACCCAACACATTCAAACAGGCAGCGACTGCGCTTAAGGCACTCACGAAGTCTACCCCCGTCATCATTAACAGTAAGGTTAGCACTATGGTTGTGATGGCCGCTAAACACATAAATGACATCACCCCGTTACGGATTTGCTCGTTAATGGGACGATGTTGATAGCGAATGGTAAACACACCACTTGGATGCACCAACTGCTTTACCTCGAGCAAAATGGATTTAAACGAAATCACATTGCGCACCACCTTATTGCCACCCGCGGTGGACCCAGCACAACCTCCGACATAGCCAACGACCACCAGTAAGATCGGCGCCGCCCCTTGCCAATCGGTAAAACCAGCGGCCCCATAACCAGTACTGGTCATAAAGGACAGCACATGAAAGGTCGCTTGGGTAATGGTAGTAAAGGTGCCCTGCGTCTCATGAAATTGCCACAGCTGCTGCGCCAGCATAGCCGAGAATCCCAATCCGATAAGCAAGAACCAACGACACTCCTCATCTTGCCAGTAAAGTGCTATTTGTCTTGCTGCCAGCACTCGATAATGCAAGGAAAAACTAATGGCTCCGAGCGCCATAAATACACAGCTAATCCATAAAATGGTATCGCTGTGAAAATACCCCATGCTGGCATCATGAGTAGAAAAGCCACCGGTCGATACCGTGGTAAAACTGTGGGCAATGGCATCATAAACCGACATCCCAGCGAGCCAGTAACAGACAGCGCACATTAGCGTAATCAGCAAATAGACATACCATAGATAACGGGCGGTTTTCTTCACCCTCGGGGTCAGCTTTTCATCTTTAACAGGCCCCACTGTTTCGGCTTTAAGTAAACGCATGCCGCCAATGTTTAACATCGGCAAGACTGCCACCACAAAAATCACGACCCCGAGTCCACCCATCCATTGCAAAAACTGGCGATACATCAAAAAGCTTTTCGGCATGGCGTCTAAACCACTTAAGATGGTCGCCCCTGTCGTCGTCAGCGCACTGATGGATTCAAACACAGCATCGGTCCAGCTGACTTGTGCAATATGAAAAATAGGGATGGCCCCTAAGAAGCCCACCGTCACCCAGGTTAATACTGCGTATAATATGGCTTCTTTGCTACTGACCGAGGCAAAACGATAGCGACGCGCACTTAACAGCACCGCAATCGATAACCCCATGATGGCAACGGCGCTGTAAAAAAAAGTGTGGCCAACGCCATCTGCGAAGATATAAAACGACAACTCCGCAAATACCAGCTGCACTGTGCCCATCCATAAGGCGGGCAGAGCTAGCAAGCGCGCCATTAAAGTCACCCGAATCATAAGGCCTCATTCACTCTATCTTAGAGAGAAGTTTAAGAACTCTTGAATTAATTAGCTGTGAAGCTTTGCCCTAGGCTGTTAAGAAACTGTAAAGATATTAGGCCACTAAAATGAAACAGTGTGTTTCATTGCTTTTGAGCACTCTCTAATATAAATTGATATCCATTCTCAATAACAAGATTTAAGGGGGGGAATATGGCAAAGCCTACACCACGTCAACTTACAGTACTGCGCAAAGAATTTGTGACCACCAATATGCTACGAGTAACCTTGGGTGGTGAAGGCATGGCGGATTTCCCTGAAGATCAAGAAAGTGGCTACGTAAAATTAGTGTTCCCAACCCTTGATGGTAGCCGTTTAATGCGTACTTACACCATCCGCCAGCAACGCGCTGATGAATTGGATATTGATTTTGCCATTCATGGTGATTCTGGCGTGGCTTGTCACTGGGCCCTGCATGCTCAGCCAGGTGATGAGATCTTGGTAGGTGGACCGGGGCCTAAAAAACTGATCTCTGAAGACGCAGATTGGATGGTATTTGTCGGTGATATGACCTCTCTGCCCGCCATCAGCGTAAACTTAGCTCAACTGCCAAGTGATGCCCGTGGTTACGCCATTTTAGAAGTACAAAGCGAAGCAGACATGCAAACGTTAGCAAAGCCTGAAGGGGTTGAACTACGTTGGATCATCAATGCTCATCCTGGAGAAGACAGCCAATCACTGCTTGAACAAGTAAAAGCCTTGCCTTGGCTAGACGGCAAGGTCGCGATCTGGGCTGCCTGTGAATTCAGTTCCATGCGTGCCCTACGCGCTTACTTCAAAGAACGCGAAGAAGTAGATAAAGGCAATGTTTATGTGTCTAGTTACTGGAAACTTGGCTTAAACGAAGATCAGCACAAAGTTGAGAAACGCCAAGATCTAGACGAACACGAAGCCGCCTAAACACTGTTTATGTAGAGGTGCAGCGCTTCCTTGAGAAGCGCTGCACCTGTCTTTAAGGCTGTTTAGCGAATACCTTGACCCCTTCAGGAATCTGAAACCAATCTTGTTTTTCACTCACCCAAGCATGTGCGCTTGGCTGAATAATGCTGGTATCACTCAGATTGGAAGGCTTCAGTTTTATCGCCGTAGGGTTGGCTGGATCATAGTGATAAATGCGATTTCCGCAGGTTGGGCAAAACTTAGCAGCGGCCGTGTTACCACTTTCTGCGACTCGAGACCAATCCTTTAACTCCCCTTCGATTACTAAATCGGCCGCATCCACCATGGCGGTAATGCTAAAGGCGCTAGTTGAAAGCTTCTGACATTCTTTGCAGTGGCAAGCGACCACCATTTTAGGAGCGGCCAATAATTGATAGGTTACGCCGCCACATTGGCAACTGCCTGAAATTGGGTAGGTCACGGTACTTACCTCTTTGATAGGTTAACAAGGGATTCAAATTAACACAGGGGCTAAGCTTTATATAAGGAAGTAAATGTACTCTGTCTCAGTACGTTTGCAGAGAATTCTTAAGGCTTTGTAAAGCTTAGATTTGGCATTGCCTAATTCAACATGGCTCTATTATGCTAGAAAAACTGTCTCCAACAGGAAAAGGTAGCTCAATGAAAATAACGATACACAAAAAGCACCTAGGCTCCCTGTCTTCTTTATTGGTGTTGTCTTTGGTACAACCTTCAGCCAATGCTGAAGCCAATACGACAAGTAACTCGAATACGCTAATCTACGATTCTCAGTCTTCGGATGATGACCGTTCAAGCAAAAGCATTGTATTAAAAGCTGCCTATCAGAATCATGGCAGCCTAAGCACCAGTGCGGCACAAATCAAACACGTCGCTTACAAGGCTAATATTACTCAGTCGTTTGATGAGTACTATGTGGCTAAGAATCAACTGGAAGAGCACTATCAAGACAAAGTTGATCAAGTATTAGATGAATACGAGAAGAACTTAAAGCTGGCAGCCAATGTAGAGCAGCAGACCCAACAAGCGAAGCAAAGCGCTAAGTGTGTGTTGGCCGAACTTAAACAACAGCATCAAGCGAATCAAACCGCCCTTAAGCTGAAATACCACATCAGCTAAGCGTCTTCTTCTCCGACAAATTCGTCCACGACACGGTTTCGGCCGTGTTTTTTAGCAACATACAGCAACTCGTCTACTTTCTTGATCAATTCATCAACGCTGTACTGACGCTGCTCTAGCATATAAACACCGACACTGGTGGTTAAAATGCCCGCTGTGCTTTGTGGGTTACGAATATTCAGATCGCGAACCGCTTGCAGCATTTGATCAGCCAGTTCGACTACTTTGCCATGATTTTGCCCACGATTGATAATAAAAAACTCTTCCCCACCAAAACGAAAATGCTCAGCGCAGCTCGGTAATAAATCATTGATTGCAGCGGTCACATCGCGTAGCGCATCATCTCCCGCCACATGGCCAAAGGTATCGTTAAACTGTTTGAAGTGATCGAGATCGTAGAACACTAAGCTGACCGGACTGTCCTGATCCGGCCATTCGCTGACAAGGCGTTCAAGGCTCTCATGCAGTGCCATACGATTGTAAGTGGAGGTTAAATGATCAGTCATGGCACGGTTTTGCCAAGCCATTTTTTCTTCTTCGCTACGATGACCACGACGATGTTGTAGCTCTAGTAGCAACCACAACATGATCCCTAGAGCATAAACCGCCACCACACCGATATTCATCCAGAATTGGTTGCTTCTCGAAGCAATTAATGTGCGCTCAATCAAGTTGGCTTTAAGATCATTTTGACTGCGATTGACGGTACTGTAACAGCTTATAATTTGCGCCCATTCTTGGTACATAAATGGCGTAACTCGATTCTGCTCAATGGTGTTTCGGATCAGCATCAGCTGCTTTAGACTGGTGGACACACAGTCATAACGCTCAATATAGCGACCGACATTTAAATAGGCGTAGGACAGATCCAACAGAGCTAAAGCGTCTTCCCTTAGGACATTAACATTAGCGCCCTGCCCCTGAATTTGCTCAATAAGTGGCAATACTTCTAATAAGTAGCCTTGGGAGCGCTCCACCATGGCTTGATCGTAAATACCGTGATCGCGATTAAACATGGCTCGCAGGGAACCATCGAAACGGACATTGTTCAATAACACTAGGGTCATCACGACCACGATGGATAGCAGCATCAGACCCACAATACTGAGGGTACGGGAGGGCTTATTCATCCACCACCTCAATTTGCTTAATCATCCATACCCAATCATCAAACAGGGAAATATTTTTCGGATCTCGACCACCGAGATCCGTTTCGATCAAGCGTACAGGCCCATGATTGCGAATAGTAAGCGCTTCACCGTTTTCTTTTACCACTAACATCAACTTGCGCTGGTCGATATCGGTGAGTGTCAGTTCATAGCCATCGTAGGCGGTAAATCGTGCTGACTTGGCCGCAACACCCAGTTGTTGCTGTAGAAAATCGGTTAACTGGAAGCCTTCGAAGAAAATAGTCTGACGCCTAAACGGCGCATACATTTCGTGGGAGTAATTGGCCTGCTCGATAAGCTGTGCCGAAGTAAGTGTTACTCGCTGATCTTTGCTTAACAGTGTTAACGCTGACACCTTGCTGCTTAAAGCCATTAACCCAATACAGCAGAATACTAAAATGGCTTTCATCGATGCATAAATCCTTTTAAACAAGTCAGAGGGTGGCCATTCCCCTCTGACTTTGGTCGATCATATTACAACCACCTCATTAGACTCTTTCGAAGATGGTTGCGATACCTTGCCCCATGCCAATGCACATGGTGGCTAAACCAAATTGTACGTCACGCGCCAGCATTTGGTTCACTAAGGTCGTGGAAATACGTGCTCCAGAGCACCCAAGCGGATGGCCTAATGCAATAGCGCCACCGTTTAAGTTAACCTTGTCGTCCATTTGGTCAAGTAACTTTAGATCTTTTAACACAGGAAGGGACTGGGCTGCAAAAGCTTCGTTCACTTCCACCAAGCCAATGTCCTCTATGGCAAGTCCTGCACGTTTAAGCGCCTTCTTGGTGGCCGGCACAGGACCATAGCCCATAATGGCTGGATCGCAGCCTGCCACCGCCATGCTTTTTACACGTACGATCGGTGTTAAGCCCAGTTCATTGGCCTTGGCGGCCGACATCATCAACAATGCTGACGCGCCATCAGACAAAGCTGAGGACGAACCCGCCGTTACGGTGCCACCTTTTGGCATAAACACGGTTGGCAAATTCGCTAGCCCTTCGAGTGAGGTATCAGGACGAATCACCTCATCCACTTCTAGTAAGATTTTATTGCCAGCACTGTCATGACCCTCCATGGGAATCAGCTCTCTGGCAAATCGACCATTGATGGTCGCTTCATGGGCTTTTTGGTGAGAGCGCAGCGCGAACTCATCTTGCGCTTCGCGGGAAATACCGTGCATTTTACCCAGCATTTCTGCGGTCACCCCCATCATCATGGACGCTTTGGCCATATGCTTGGACAGTTCAGGATTGACATCCACCCCATGCATCATGGGGACGTGTCCCATGTGCTCCACACCACCGACGACAAAGATATCCCCTTGTCCGACCATGATCGCTTGCGCGGCGGTGTGAATCGCCGACATGGACGAACCACACAGACGGTTAACCGTTTGCGCCGCGGTTGTCACTGGCAACCCAGCCAACAGAGCTACCGCGCGGGCCATGTTAAAACCTTGCTCTAGGGTTTGGTTAACACAACCCCAGATCAAGTCTTCTATTTCCGCTGGATTGACCGATGGATTGCGCACCAATAACGCTTTAACTAAGTTGGCAGATAGATTTTCCGAACGCACATGGCGAAACGCACCATTTTTAGATTTCCCCATTGGCGAGCGGATCGCATCAACAATAACGGCATCATTTGCATTGAACTTCATAATGAGACTCCTGTTCCGATGGGATTAATATGGGTGGTAACGACGTTGCTGAGCAGCCATGTCACGCATTGCAGCGGTCGGCTCATACAACTTACCAAGGTGTTTATACTGGTCAGCTAATTCACAGAAAGCTGCCAACCCCATTTCATCCATATAATGCAACGCACCGCCTAAGTAAGGAGGGAAACCGATACCATAAATCAAGCCCATGTCCGCCTCCGCCGCTGAGGCAACGATGTTTTCTTCCAAACAACGGGCGGTCTCAATACATAAAGGAATCATCATGCGTGCAATGATCTCTTCTTCGGCAATGTCTTTGCTCGCACCATGCAATGTTTGTAATAGCTGTACCGATTCTTCAGACTTCAGTTTTTTCGGTTTGCCTTTTTTATCTTCTTCGTAGAGGTAGAAACCACTACCGGACTTCTGACCAAAGCGTTTTTGTTCAAAGAATAGATCGATGGCATTCTTGCCTTCGTGGCCCATGCGATCAGGAAAGCCCTGCGCCATCACCTGATCGGCATGAAAGGCTGTATCAATCCCCACCACATCTAACAAGTACGCGGGACCCATTGGCCAACCAAAGCGCTCCATGACCTTGTCGATGGCTTGATAATCGGCACCGTCTTTTAACAACGCCGAGAAGCCTGAGAAGTAAGGGAACAGCACGCGATTCACTAGGAAGCCTGGGCAATCGTTCACCACAATCGGTGTTTTGCCCAAGGCTTGCGCGTAAGCCACCGTCTTAGCAATGGTGGCTTCCGAAGTTTTTTCACCTCGAATCACCTCCACTAATGGCATGCGATGCACCGGGTTAAAAAAGTGCATACCACAGAAGTTCTCAGGACGTTTTAACGCTGTTGCAAGATGGGTAATTGAAATGGTCGAAGTATTGGACGCTAAGATCGCATCCTCACGTAATTGGCTTTCGGTTTCAGCCAATACTGACTGTTTGACCTTAGGATTCTCCACCACGGCTTCGACCACAATATCGACATTGGCTACTTCACCGTAACTTAATACTGGGGTGATTTTGCCAAGGCCTTGCATGGCTTTGTCAGTGCTCAGTTTGCCGCGCTCTACTTGCTTGCCAAACAGTTTACCAGCTTCATTCATGCCAAGATCCAAGGCCTCTTGGCGAATGTCTTTCATGACAATGGGCGTGCCTTTGGAGGCCGATTGATAGGCGATACCACCGCCCATAATCCCAGCACCCAATACGGCCGCATGCGTAATGTCAGCGGAGCCTTTGCTGTAGCGTGAGGCGGCTTTTTTAACCTGCTGATCATTGAGAAATAACCCCACCAAAGAGCGCGCTACAGGCGATTTGGCCATTTTCACAAAGCCTTTAATTTCAGTGGCAATGGCCTTATCAATCGGTTGGAAAATGCCCTTTTCAATGGTTTTGATGGCTTCCATCGGTGCGGGGTAGTGTTTGCCTGCTTTGGCTCCCACGACCGCACGCACTGCCTCAAAGATCATCATTTTTTCTATCGGCGAGAATTGCATCGGCGCACGCAACGCCTCACGACGGGCTTGATAGTCGAGCTTGCCCGCTAAGACTTGTTCCAGCAAATGTTCTGCTGAATGAGCGACCGCAGCCACAGAAACCACTGCGTCAACAGCCCCATCTTTCATGGCATCGTCACTGCGTTTTTGCTGTCCGCCACAAATCCACTCACAAGCATTATCCACCCCGATCAAGCGCGGCAAACGCACTGTGCCACCCCAGCCTGGGTAAATGCCTAACTGTGTTTCTGGCAAGCCGACTTTGGCAGAGTCCGCCATCACACGGTAATCACAGGCCAGACAGATCTCAAAGCCGCCGCCGAGGGCTAACCCATTGATGGCAGCAACGGTTGGGAAAGGAAGGTTAGCAATGGCCGTGAAGATGTCGTGCGCTTCTTGAAGCTTTTGCGCTAAGGCGTCGTCATCGAGCTGGAACCAAGTCAGAAACTCGGTAATGTCTGCGCCCACCACAAACGCCTCTTTAGCACTTGTGATCAGCAAGCCTTTGACATTAGCATCTTGAGCTAATTGACTGACTGCGTCGGATAATTCACTCAGTGCCTGTGCACCAAATTTATTGACCGAACTGTCTTTGAGATCCAGCGTCAGGGTTGCAATCCCTGCTTCGTTTGATGTCACTCGAAGCGTATTTCCTTCGAACTTCATAATCGCCTCCACCTATTATTTTTCTAGCATTCAAGCGTGGGTACGCCATTAGCGCGGGTATTAGATTTTGTTCTTTAAGCTTAGAGAGCTGGCGTGTTTCCTCAATAACAAAAAACACTCTGTTTAGTGACATTTTGTACCATCAAGCATTTCAACTGCCTGTTCTAGATACAAAAACGCCCTAAAAACTTTAGGGCGTAAACATGGTCGGAAGACCAAGGTGGAATAAGGAGTACGATTTCATACCAATGAAAAGTCTAGTCCAGATTCCGAAGATTACAATTCTTTGGCAATAAAGCGGCGAAACTGCGCTTGCGCCTCCTCCGAGACCAGTCGATCCTTGAAAATTCGCCCTTCGCGCATCAGCGCCATTTGAATGTCATCAATGGTGCGACACTTAAGCAAATCTTTGGATAAGAGCACCGCTTCAGTAGGAAGATTCGACAATCGCTGCGCGTAATTCTGTGCTAGGCCTAACGACTCACCAGGTTCACAAAGATGATTCACCATGCCCAGTTGATAGGCGGTTTCGGCATTGACTGGTTCGCCAAACATCAGCATTTCAAAGGCTTTTTGATGACCAACAATACGTGGCAAGAGAAAACTGGAAGCCGCTTCCGGCACTAATCCTAGTTGTGCAAAGGGAAACACAAATTGCGTATTACGCGCGGTAAACACCATATCACAATGCAACATCATGGTAGCCGCTACACCGACCGCCCAGCCTTCGACACAGCCAATCATGGGCTTTTTATAGCTGGTTAGAGCCTGCAAAAAGGACATGATGGAAGCCATCTTTTCTGGCGCGTGAGCAATTTCCAAGAAATCGTTGATATCATTGCCTGCAGAAAAGTCCGGCCCGACACCCGTGATAATGGTCACCTTAATCGTATCGTCCAGCTCGGCACGATGCAGTGCGTCACTGAGGGTCTGATACATATCGACGGTGATGGCATTTTTCTTTTCCGGACGGTTTAACGAAAGGATCTGAACACCCTGTTCTACCTTTTCGCTGATGTTCTCCGTCATGTTGTCCTCCGCAATGATTGATCAGCAAAATATGAGCCTAGCCCAAACTCACTCAGTACACTAGGCCCACCCATGCGCTAGATTAAGAAACTGCGCATTGTCTCAATTATTGCTTAGGTTCACGCAATGCACGACGAAGAATTTTCCCCACATTAGTCTTTGGCAACTCTTGGCGTACTTCGTATTTTTTCGGCACCTTGTAGGCAGCTAAGTTCTCTTTGCAGAAGTCATGCATGGCTTTTTCGTTAAGGGTAGCGCCCGCTTTAAGCACCAAAAATACCTTCACCGCTTCGCCGGTTTTCTCGTCTTCCACGCCAATCGCCGCGGCTTCCAACACATCGGGATGCTGGGTGATCACATCTTCGACTTCAGTTGGGTAAACGTTGAAGCCTGAGACGATGATCAAGTCTTTGGCGCGATCGACAATACTTAAGTAGCCATCTGCTTGCTGAGTGGCAATATCGCCCGTAATTAAGTAGCCATCGGGGGTCATAACCTCTTGCGTGGCTTGCTCGCGTTGCCAATAGCCACGCATCACCTGCGGCCCTTTAACACACAACATACCTGGCTCACCTAGGGGCACAGTTTGACCGTCTTCATCAATGATTTTTACTTGGGTACAATCCACCGCGAGACCAATGGTGCCAATTTGTTCTTGGCCAATCGGGTTAAACGCCACCACCGGAGAAGTCTCGGTAAGACCGTAACCTTCGGACACATTACAGCCGGTGACCTCTAGCCAGCGATCGGCCGCCGCATGGGTCAAGGGCATACCGCCTGACGCAGTCAGTTTCAGCGCCGAAAAATCCACTTCTTTAAAATCATCACGATTACACAGCCCTGAAAACAAGGTATTTAAGCCGATAAATCCGGTGAATTTCCATTTCTTCAGTTCTTTCACGAAGTTCGGCAAATCCCTAGGGTTAGGAATCAAAATAGAATGGGCGCCGTATTCCACCAACGTCATGGCATGAATCAAAAAGGCGTAGATATGGTACAAGGGCAGCGGCGCCATAAAGACTTCTTCGCCATCTTTGAGCAGATAGTCGAGACGATTCTTTAACTGATGCATATTAGAAATCAGATTGGCATGGGTCAGCATGGCGCCTTTCGCCACCCCTGTGGTACCGCCGGTGTATTGCAATACCGCTAGGTCAGTGCGCTTTAACTTAGCAATGGCTGGGGGGTGCTGTGCCCCTAACGCTAGAGCATCGTTCAAAGATACGGCTTGCGGCAAATGGTACTCGGGCACCATTTTCTTCAGGTATTTGACCACTGAGTTGATCAGCAGACGTTTGAGCAGTGGATGAAAATCCGCAATTTCCGTGACAATCACATGTTTGATCGTGGTGCGAGAAAGTACCTTTTCCACATTAGCGGCCATGTTGGCAAACACCACCACCGCCTTTACGCCCGCATCGTTAAACTGGTGCTCAAGCTCATGTGGCGTATAAAGTGGATTGGTATTGACCACCACGAGCCCTGCCTGCATGGCGCCAAACACCACCACAGGAAATTGCACAACATTGGGTAATTGAACCGCGATGCGATCCCCAGGTTTTAAGTCAGTATGCCGTTGCAAGTAAGCGGTAAAGGCATCCGCTTTCTGTTTTAGCTCAGCGTAGCTAATGGTTCGTCCGACACTGGTAAAGGCTGGTAAACCAGCAAACTTTTTACAGGCATGGTCTAACACATCGATGACTGACTCGAAACCATTCGGATTCAGTTGGTCAGGAATGTAACTGCCCGGCTCATAATCCATGGGTACCGCTACATCGTTGTTCAGCATACAAAAGTCTCCGTTATTGTCGTTATATGGAGAAAGTAAAAGGATCTAATTGTGTGATGCCATATAACTGGCAAAGTTCATTACGCTGGAAAGATTTGCGTTAACTTTGTTGCCAGCATGATATCACCATCGGCGCGGATTTTACCTTGCATAAACGCCTGCATACCGTCTAATTCCCCCGCCATCACTTCAGACAAGGTCTCGGTATCCATCCCTAAGGTCACAGTAGCATCATCATGCTCGCCCTGCTCTGCTACCGCCATACCATCGGCAATGGTGACAAAATAGGGTTCCGCATCATCTAGTTCAAACTGAAATATAGCATCCATATTCGCGGCCGCAGAGCTGTCAAAGCGACTAATCATGGTGTCGAAAATCTCTTGTGCAGTACTCATAATATTACCCTCTCATCATCATTATAGTGGTGTGCTTTAACTGGAAGCAGAAAGATTAACGTAGGAAAAATTGCTCTTCGTCCATCGCCATCAAGCTGCCTGCACCGGCCAACATCATTTGTGCATGGGCTTTGGTACGTGGCAAAATTCGCTCAAAATAGAAGGTCGCGGTTTGCAATTTAGCTTGGTAGAACGCCGCTTCGTCAGTGCCTTGAGCCAGTTTTTGCTGTGCTACTTGGGCCATACGCGCCCAGAAATAAGCCAAGGTGATGTAACCAGAATACATACAGTAATCCACTGATGCCGCGCCCACTTCTTCGCGATCCTTCATGGCTTTCATACCGACTTTTAGGGTCAACTCGCCCCATTCTTTGTTCAAGGCCGCGAGCGGTTGAATAAGATGGGCAAGGGCTTTCTCGCCTTCATTGGCTTTACAGAACTTATGAATAATTTTGGTGAAGGCTTTTAAGGTTTCACCTTGAGTCATCAGCACTTTACGGCCCAATAAATCCAACGCTTGAATACCCGTGGTACCCTCGTACAACATGGAAATACGGCTATCTCGCACGTTTTGCTCCATGCCCCAATCGGCGATGTAGCCATGGCCACCAAACACCTGTAAGCCTTGGTTTGCGGCTTCAAAACCGGTTTCGGTTAAGAAAGCTTTGGCAATCGGTGTCAGCAAAGACAGTAAGGTTTCGGCTTGGGCTTTGTCTTCTTCAGAGCCTGCCTTTACTGTATCCACTAACATAGAACAGTAATGAATCAGCGCACGGCCCCCTTCGGCAAAGGCTTTTTGTGTTAGCAACATGCGACGCACATCGGGATGCACAATAATAGGATCCGCCGCCTTGTCAGGCGCTTTTGGCCCTGACAAAGCACGCATTTGTAGACGATCTTTGGCATAAGCCAAGGAGTTTTGGTAAGCCCATTCGGAATGCGCTAAGCCTTGTAGCGCCGTCCCTAAACGCGCGGTATTCATAAAGGTAAACATGCAGTTTAGACCTTTGTTTGCAGGGCCAATCAAGAAGCCTTTGGCGCCATCAAAGTTCATAACGCAGGTGGCATTCCCATGGATACCCATCTTGTGCTCGATCGAACCACACTGCACGGCGTTGCGTTCACCCACCTCGCCAGCATCAGTAACATTGAATTTAGGCACGATAAACAAGGAGATGCCTTTAGTGCCTGCAGGGGCATCCGGTAAACGAGCCAAGACGATGTGAACGATGTTTTCCGCCATATCGTGCTCACCGGCAGAGATAAAGATTTTCGTACCGGTAATGGTGTAACTGCCGTCGTCATTGGGGGTGGCTTTGGTTTTCAGCATCCCCAAGTCCGTACCACAATGCGGCTCCGTGAGACACATGGTGCCGGTCCACTCACCTGATACCAGCTTGGTTAGGTAGGCTTGTTTTTGCTCAGCGGTGCCGTGCAGCTCAAGCGTATTCATCGCACCATGGCTAAGGCCTGGGTACATACTCCAAGCCCAGTTAGCGGTAGCGATAAACTCGGTCACCATCATACCAAGGGATTCTGGTAAACCTTGTCCGCCCATTTCAGTTACGTGAGACAGGGATGGCCAACCGCTTTCCACATACTGCTGGTAGGCTTCTTTAAAGCCATCTGGTGTGGTCACCACGCCATTGTCAAAGTGACAGCCTTGCTGATCACCAACCTGATTCAAAGGTGCCAAAACACGCTCTGCAAACTTCGCACCTTCTTCTAGGATCGCATCCACCATATCAGGAGTGGCATCTTCAGCTCCCGCTAAAGACGCATAATGCTGATGAATCCCCAACACTTCATCGGTAATGAATTTCAAATCACGTAAGGGCGCTTTGTAATCAGGCATAACTCTCACCTCGACATTATTTTTATAAGGAGACGCTGGTTATAGAAACGTCTTTAACAACATGTCTTAAGCTTTGTCGAAGCGCGCATTTCCCTCAATAACATTTCAACGCAAGTTAGATAACAAAAACGCGCCAACTCAATTTAATGAGTGGCGCGTTTTGTTGTTTTACAGAACCGACTATCGAGCTAGAACAGTAACTTGTTGATCAACGCTAAAGCATGATCCAAGCCTTCATCATCCGAAAAAATACATTCAAATCGTGATGTTAGCGCACTTTCATCTGTCGCTCGATGCAATTCAGTAGCGCTCATATTAACCTGCTCAAAGTGCTCACCCACGTTCAGAATTCCTTTAAAGCGCCAGAAGCTAGGTTGTTGCTTTAAGGTCGTCAGTAACTGTTCAAATCGTTCACTAGAGATTTGCCATGATGCATCGGTGATCCAACCAATGCTCGCCATGCCCTGCTCACGTTTCTGGTAACACACCACACCAGCGCTTGGCTGGCTGGTATGCACATGACTGTGACTGTGATCGTGATCGTGATCGTGATCGTGATGAGCCTGGTGCTTCGCGCGCGGCAAGTCCAGCCAAGCGCTGTCGAACTTACCATTGGCACTCAAGGCAATCACCGCTTTGGCCGGCTCAAATTGCTTGGCAAACTCAAGAAAACGCTGTTCAAGATCGGCGTCGTATAAATCGGCTTTACTACCAATTAACACATCCGCATCATCAATTTGATCAAAGAACGCAGGATGACCTAGGTAACGTGGATCGGATAGATTGCGTACGTCCATTAAACAGACGGTGCCACAGACCTCTAGTACGCCTTGATAGTGTTCAGCACTTAGCTGTTCAACAATTTGGTGGGGGTGACCAATACCCGTCGGTTCAATGATGATGCGATCAGGTTTAGCGGTTTTAATCAGATCGTTTAAGCCAACACTGAAGGCGGCAGAAGAGACACAACACAAACAGCCGCCCGGGACTTGTTTAATCGCCACCGCGCCATCATGGATTAATTCGCCATCAATGCCCACTTCACCAAATTCATTGACTAGCACCGCCCATGACTGACCTGCTGGCACTTGGGTCAGTAGTTGCTTAATCAAGGTGGTCTTACCAGAGCCTAAAAAGCCCGTAATCACATTCACCTTGATGCCTTGATATTGCATGAAATAACCTTAAAACGGTGCTCAATATGACCGAATGCTAAATGATAATTATGACTAATCTTATCTATTTAGGACGCACGGAGTCATGAATACTTTCTTCGCTAATATGAGTGATATTGCTTAACGAGCGGATCTGTTCCTGAGCATCATCGACAATTTGATCGTAAATTTTTAACACCTTGGGATCAAACCCAGGGGTGTCTTCCGCTTTCATTTTGACAATCAGCATTTGGTTAAGGAAGTTATTCAATACATGGTGGGTGGATTGAACCATAGCACGGTAAATTTTGAGTTTTTCCTTACTCACACGGTTGGCTTTATTGCGGCGAAGAACATCGGCAATTACGAAGCCCACTAGGACAAATGCAGGAATAATGATTTCATCGATTTCTAAATGTTCCAGCTCGTCTAATAAAACGATCAGCGCCTCAAACATTTCTAAATCAAGTATCACCGACACAGCATACAGAAATACGGCACACAGAATGCCAATGATGGTTAGTTTGTACTGTTTCATCCAAGCCCATCCCTATTCATATGGGGTTAAAAATCGAGCAACCGTCTTAACTCATCCGCGGAATCAGGCCGCACCACTCGTCCAACTTCTTCGCCATTATGTAACAGGATTAAGGTTGGCCAAAGCTTCACTTGAAAATGCCGGCCTACTGGCTTGCCTTGACCATCAAATATTTTCACATGACCCACATCGGTAAAGTCGTCCATCACCTCTTCAATTAGTGGCTGAGCACGTTTGCAGTAACCACACCAAGAGGTGCCAAACTCCAGTACCACATCACCATCGAGGGCAGTGATTTGCGCTAAGGTTAAGTCATCTTCACTGTACGTTGCATTAAAACCAGTCACCACATCAGTCATCTTACATTCCTTCAATGATTATCAATGAGCGCCTAATAAAATGAGGGTTTTACAAGAAGTTTCAATCACTTGATTTAGGATTTTTAGTACATTTTCGCTTGGAAGTACAAACAAAAATGCCACGCAAAGCGTGGCATTTTGTAAAGCAAATACGAAGCGAATATTACGCTACGAATTCACCGTGTGGGTCCATTACGAATTTCTTCGCAGCGCCACCGTCAAAGTCAGCGTAACCTTGAGGAGCTTGATCTAGAGAGATCATTTGAACGTTTACTGCATCAGCAATCTTAACTTTATCGAATAGGATCGCTTGCATTAGGGCACGGTGGTATTTCATAACTGGACATTGACCAGTGTGGAATGAGTGAGATTTCGCCCAACCCAAACCGAAACGCATGCTTAGTGCACCAACTTTAGCAGCTTCGTCTTGCGCACCTGGATCGTCAGTTACGTATAGACCTGGGATACCGATTTGGCCACCCGCGCGAGTGATTGTCATCGCAGAGTTAAGAACTGTTGCTGGCGCTTCTTTACCAGCGTTACAGCCACAGCCGTGTGCTTCGAAACCTACACAGTCAACGAAAGCGTCAACTTCACGCTCACCTAGAATTGCTTCTAGTTTGTCTTCCATGTCGCCTTCTTGACGTAGGTCGATTGTTTCACAACCGAAGCTACGTGCTTGTGCTAGACGGTCTTCGATCATGTCACCAACGATTACACACGCAGCACCTAGAAGCTGAGCAGAAACCGCTGCTGCTAGACCTACTGGGCCTGCACCTGCGATGTATACAGTTGAACCTGGGCCTACGCCTGCAGTTACACAGCCGTGGAAACCAGTTGGGAAGATGTCTGATAGAAGAGTAAGGTCAGCGATCTTCTCTTTAGCTTGATCTTTATCTGGGAACTTCAATAGGTTGAAGTCAGCGTATGGCACCATTACGTAGTCAGATTGACCACCTACCCAGCCACCCATGTCTACGTAACCGTATGCAGCGCCTGGACGTGCTGGGTTAACGTTTAGACAGATACCAGTCATGCCAGCTTTACAGTTACGGCAACGACCACAAGCGATGTTGAAAGGTACAGATACGATGTCACCTACTTCTAGGAATTCTACATCGTCACCTTTTTCAAGGATGATACCAGTGATTTCGTGACCAAGAACCAAACCTTCAGGTGCAGTAGTACGACCACGAACCATGTGCTGGTCACTACCACAAATGTTAGTTGTAAGAACTTTCAGGATAACACCGTGGTTACATTTACGATCACCAAGTGCTAACTCTGGGAAAGGGATAGACTCTACTGCGACTTTGCCTGGGCCCTTGTATACGACGCCACGGTTAGACGGTTGAGACATAGAAGTACTCCTTAACTGTTGTGGTTTTTATTCTATGAATTGCACCGGAGAAGGTAGACCTCAAACCGCAAAAACAGATGTCGAATAACGCCTTTAAGCTGCACATTTACGACATCCACTATGTTTTTGAGCAATTTTAGGCAATTTAGAACAAAAAACGACCTGTTGTTTTTCTATTGATCACCACTTATGCGACTGCCCACCGCCGAATTTTGACCGCGGTATTTGGCATTGTCGCGCTTATTGTAAGGGCGATCAGCAGAGCCTGACATGGTTTCAAAATTGATCGCGCCAATGGTCATACCTGGACGTAGCGCGATTGGCAGTTTGCCACCATTTAGAAACTCAAGCACGATGGCACCGCTCCAACCAGGATCGATACGGTGCGCCGTTACGTGCACCATCAAGCCTAGTCGAGCTAACGAAGAACGTCCATCTAGCCAACCTACAAGGTTGTCAGGCAATGTGACCGATTCCATTGTCACCCCAAGCACCAACTCCCCTGGGTGAATAAAGAATTGCTTGTCATCATCGACCACAATCTCTTCACTCATCACCGACTCAATGGCAGCGTTCAAATCTGCCTTTGGGCCACTTAAATCTATGTAGGGCGCGGGATGGCCTTGGAACACTCGAAACGAGTTGCCAAGGCGCAAATCACAAGACACGCCGCTGATCACAGAGTTATCAGGGCGTGGTTCAATAGCAATGACACCATCGTCTAGAGCTTGGATAATGTCACGGTCACACAGTCGCATGGTTTACCTCAATCATCACTCATGCCGATAATCGGCATTGAGAACTGTTCAGAACGGGACGCAAGAGTAGCACCAACCTTACGTGCAATCGACTGATAAATGGCCGTCACGTCTGAATCTGGCTCGCTTAGCACCGTAGGTTTGCCGGCATCTGCTTGCTGACGAATGTTTAGACTTAGCGGTAATTTGCCCAGCTCTTCAACACCGTATTCTGTCGCCAAGGCTTTACCACCTTCTTCACCGAAGATAGCTTCCGCGTGACCACAGTTAGAACAGATGTGCGTCGACATGTTCTCTACCACACCCAATACCGGAATGTTCACTTTATTGAACATCTCAATACCACGACGTGCGTCTAGCAGAGCAATATCTTGTGGTGTCGTCACAACCACTGAACCAGAAACTGGTACTTTTTGTGAAAGAGTTAGCTGGATATCACCGGTACCTGGTGGCATATCGATAAATAGGTAATCCAGATCTTGCCATTCGGTTTGTGTCAGGATCTGCATCAGAGCCCCAGTCGCCATAGGACCACGCCATGCCATGGGCGTTTCTTTGGTAGTTAAGAACGCCATCGACATGACTTGAATACCGTGCGCAATGGGCGGCACGAAGAATTGCTCACCACGAACACCTGGACGTGTATCGCCAGCAAAACCTAGTAACAAACCTTGGCTTGGACCGTAGATGTCCGCATCCAAAATGCCTACTTTTGCGCCTTCACGTGCCATCGCCAGGGCAAGGTTAACAGTCGTAGTAGATTTACCGACACCGCCTTTACCAGAGGCGACCGCAATGATGTTCTTCACGCCTTTTAGGCTAGACGCCGCACCTTGGGTGGAGGCAGCTTTAATATCCTGCTGCAATACCAGTGTGACTGATTGGCCTAGGGCTTCTTCTACGCGTGCTTTTAAAGCATCGCGTTCAGTTTGCGCTGGGTAAGGAAGGGTTGCGATCACGGCAAGGCCAGATGCGCTTTCTTGTACCTGCCATACATCACCGTAAGGCTGGTTGGTGTTTAGGTCGACCAACGCCGCCAGTTGTGAAAGTAGCTGTGGGTTTACAGACATGTTCTCTCCTAAAAATAGCAACTCAATGGCGCTATTTGTCATGTGTTCTCTTCGATGATGCGGATTGTGGGGGCAAAATGCGGAAAAGCAAGCCCGAAGCTTGCACGATATGTCCGGCCACTTATAATGTCGCGCTTATATTAATACAGACAAATTGCCCCGTTTACCTTACAGCGACATGGGGCGTCGTTTATCCGTTAAAATTACAATCCAGCAGGCTTAATCATAATGGCTCAACCGCAACGTAAAATTCTAGTTACCAGCGCCCTTCCCTACGCCAACGGCTCTATTCACTTAGGTCACATGCTGGAGCACATTCAAACGGACATTTGGGTTCGTTTCCAAAAGCTACGTGGCAACCTTTGTACTGCGGTGTGTGCGGACGATGCGCACGGCACAGCAATTATGATTAAAGCCGAGCAAAACGGCATCACAGCAGAACAGTTGATTGATGGCGTACGCCAAGAGCACATGGCCGACTTTAACGACTTCGGCATTGGCTACGACAACTACTACTCTACTCACTCACCAGAAAACCGTGAGTTATCTGAGTCGATCTACAAAGCCCTACGCGACAACGGCAAGATCTCGGTTCGTTCTATTACTCAGGCTTACGACCCAGAAAAAGAAATGTTCCTAGCGGATCGTTTCATTAAAGGTACCTGTCCTAAGTGTAAAGCCGAAGATCAATACGGTGACAACTGTGAAGTGTGTTCTGCTACCTACACACCGATGGAAATGATCAACCCACGCTCGGTTTACTCCGGCGCGACACCAATCGAGAAGTCGTCTGACCACTACTTCTTTAAATTGCCAGAGTTCCAAGAATTCCTACAGCAATGGACTCGCAGCGGCACGCTACAGGACCAAGTGGCAAACAAACTGGCAGAATGGCTAGATTCTGGCCTACAAGAGTGGGACATCAGCCGTGATGCGCCTTACTTTGGTTTTGAAATCCCAGATGCGCCAGGCAAATATTTCTACGTGTGGCTAGATGCCCCAATCGGCTACATGGCGAGCTTCAAAAACCTGTGTGACCGCACTGAAGGTCTAGAATTCGACGAATACTGGAACAAGGACTCTGAAGCGGAGCTGTACCACTTCATCGGTAAAGACATCATCAACTTCCACGCACTGTTCTGGCCTGCAATGCTAGATTGCGCAGGTTACCGTACACCAACGGCTGTTAACGCTCACGGTTACGTAACAGTAGACGGTGAGAAAATGTCGAAGTCTCGTGGCACCTTTATCAAGGCGCGTACTTACCTAAATCACCTTGATCCTCAGTACCTACGTTACTACTTCGCGGCCAAGCTAAACTCTCGCGTGGATGATATCGACCTGAACCTAGGTGACTTCGTTCAGCGCGTAAACTCTGACGTGGTGGGTAAAGTCGTCAACATCGCCAGCCGTACCGCAAGCTTCATTAACAAGAAGTTTGATGGTCAGCTACAAGCAACACCAGCGCAAGCAGACATGATTCAAGAGTTCGTAAACGCCGGCGACCTAATCGCTGAGCTATACGAAACCCGTGAATACGGTAAAGCGATGCGTGAAATCATGCGCCTTGCTGACATCGCCAACACTTACATCGCTGATGAAGAGCCATGGGTAAAAGCAAAGAGCGAAGAGACACTGCCACAAGTGCAAGAGATCTGTACTGTAGCGCTAAACCTATTTGCGATCCTAGCAACCTACTTGAAACCCGTTTTGCCAGGCATGGTCGCTGATGCGGAAGCTTTCCTAAATAAAGAGCTGACTTGGGACAACCGCAGCGAATTGCTATTCGGCCAATCAGTTAATCCGTTCAAAGCCTTGATGTCGCGCATTGAAGCACCACAAATCGATGCCATGATCGAAGAAGGTAAAGCGGAAGCCGCGGCAGAAGCCCAAGCAAAAGAACAAGCAGCGCCTGTCGCAGCAGAAACTGAACTGAGCAAAGAGCCGATCGCCGACGAAATTAACTTCGACGATTTCGCTAAAGTGGACCTACGTATCGCCAAAATCGCCAAAGCTGAGCATGTTGAGAAAGCCAACAAGCTTTTAAAACTTACCTTAGATTTAGGTGGTGAGACACGTACGGTATTCTCTGGCATCAAATCGGCTTACAAGCCAGAAGACCTTGAAGGCAAGCTCACGATTATGGTGGCTAACTTAGCGCCTCGTAAGATGAAGTTTGGCATGTCTGAAGGCATGGTGTTGGCAGCAGGCCCTGGTGGTGAAGAGATTTACTTATTAGAACCACATGATGGCGCAAAACCAGGCCAACGAGTGATGTAAAATTCATTTTTTGATTACAAAAACAACACCGCCTACACAATGTAGGCGGTGTTGTTTTAGCAAATAATCACAAAACCTTATACTTGCAGCGTGCTATTCATATTCTAAAATAAACTAAAATGCATGGCGCTTTAGTCTTGTTAGTTATAAGCAGCTTGGTATAGTTACGCTTGGCCGAACTTTTTGATTGGCCGTTCTTTTTTATCCGTAGACACCACTGTATTTATTGGACGCGAGATGACCGAATATCTCTTAATACTCGTCAGTACCATACTGGTAAACAACTTTGTATTGGTACAATTCCTAGGCCTTTGCCCATTCATGGGGGTTTCCAGCAAGCTAGAAACCTCGATTGGTATGGCCATGGCGACCACCTTCGTACTGACACTTTCGAGCTTATGTAGTTATCTCACGTTCGAGTTTATTCTTGAGCCGTTTGGTCTTGAGTATCTAAAAACCATCTCGTTCATTTTGGTAATCGCCGTTGTGGTGCAGTTCACCGAAATGGTGGTCCATAAAACCAGTCCCCTGCTGTATCGCGTACTGGGCATTTTCCTACCTCTGATCACAACTAACTGTGCTGTGCTAGGTGTCGCACTGCAAAACACTTCCAAACAAAACGGCTTTGTCGAATCCATTCTGTACGGCTTTGGTGCCGCAGTCGGTTTCTCGTTTGTTTTGGTACTTTTCTCCGCGATGCGTGAACGTATCAACGTGGCCGATGTGCCTGTGGTCTTTAAAGGTTCTGCGATCGGCATGATCACGGCAGGTCTGATGGCCTTGGCGTTTATGGGCTTCACTGGTCTGGTGCAAATCTAGGAGCCTATTATGATGACTGTTTTACTTGCAATCGGAATCCTAGTGGCACTGGCCTTGGTATTTGGTGCCATCTTGGGTTACGCCAATGTGCGCTTTCACGTGGAAGGCGACCCGATCGTCGATCAGATCGATGCGATTTTGCCACAAACACAATGTGGTCAATGTGGCCACCCAGGTTGCCGCCCTTATGCGGAAGCCATCTCCAATGGTGAAGCCATCAACCGTTGCCCACCAGGCGGTCAAGCAACCGTACAGGCGCTGGCTGACTTATTAGACGTAGAAGCCATCCCACTAGATGGCGGCGCAGAAGAGCCGGTACAAAAGGTGGCCGTAATTCGCGAAGACGAATGTATCGGTTGTACCAAATGTATTCAGGCTTGCCCAATTGACGCTATTTTGGGTGCCGCAAAACAAATGCACACGGTTATTTCAGATGAATGTACAGGCTGTGACCTTTGTGTCGAGCCATGTCCGGTAAATTGTATTGATATGGTTGAAGTTGGTGTGACATCACGTACTTGGTCGTGGGAAAAACCGCAAGGTGTGGGCGTACAATCTGCGCAAATCATCGCTACAGATCGTCAGGTGGAGGCCGCACAATAATGCAAACTCCTTCTGTTTACTCATTCCACGGCGGTATTCACCCACCAGAGAACAAAGCACAGTCGCTGCAGTTGCCACTGGGTAACCCTGGCTTACCGCGTGAATTGATTTTGCCATTAGGCCAGCACATCGGCCAAGCATCACGCCCTTTAGTGGAAGTCGGTGCCAAGGTGAAAAAAGGTGAAGCGATTGCCATGAACAATGGCTTTTTATCGAGCTTTTTGCACGCGCCAACCTCGGGCACCATCAGCGCCATCGAAACACGCCCTATCGCTCACCCATCGGGTTTGAGCGATCTGTGTATCATTCTGACACCAGATGGCGCTGATGAATGGACCACGCTTGAGCCGCTGACGAATTGGAAAGAAATCGGTAAAACCGACGTGCTAGCCTTCCTGTCAGAAAAAGGCATTATCGGTATGGGCGGCGCGGGTTTCCCAACACAAGTAAAGCTGCAAGGCGCTCACAAGCACACCCTGAGCCACTTTATTATCAATGCGGCGGAGTGTGAGCCTTACATCACTGCCGACGATATGTTGATCCGTGAGAAAACACTGGAATTGGTGTTAGGTATCGAGATCCTGCAACACATTGTTGAAGCAGACAATGTGGTGATCGGCATTGAAGACAACAAACCAACTGCGATTAATGCATTGCAACAGCTACTGCGTGAGCGCCAAAGCTCAATCCAAGTAGCCGTGGTGCCCACCAAATACCCGTCTGGTGGTGAAAAACAACTGATTAAACTACTGACTAACAAAGAAGTACCCAGTGGCCAATACCCTGCTGACATTGGCATCCTGTGTCAAAACGTTGGAACCTGTGTCGCGGTGTACGAAGCGATTCAACAGGGTCGTCCGCTGATTTCTCGTTTTACGACATTGACAGGCGACGCCCTAAAAGCACCACAAAACGTGGAAGTTTTGCTAGGTACACCGATTGATCACTTGTTGGCATACGCAGACCTACAAGAGAAGAAGCTTAGCCGTCTAGTAATGGGCGGCCCTATGATGGGCTTCACACTGGACTCCGGCAATGTACCAGTGGTGAAAACCACTAACTGTGTGCTCGCCGCGACCAAGAAAGAATTACCCGCGCCCTACCCAGAACAGGCATGTATCCGTTGTGGTATGTGTGAACAGGCGTGTCCTGCCAGCTTGTTACCACAGCAATTGCTATGGTTCTCAAAAAGCCAGGAACTGGAAAAAGCCGAGCACTACAACTTATTCGACTGTATCGAATGTGGTGCTTGTTCCTACGTGTGTCCAAGTAGCATTCCCTTGGTGCAGTACTACCGCCATACCAAGGCGGAAATTCGCGACACTCGTGAAGCGGCGGTGAAATCCGATATCGCGAAGCAGCGTTTCGAAGCCCGTAAAGCTCGTCACGATGCCGAAGCGGCAGAGAAAGAAGCGAAGCGCGTAGCACGTCAAGGCGCTGCCAAACCTGCGGCGAAGAAACCCGCTAAACCTGCGCCAGAAAAAGCCGCTGCCACCACTGCTGCACCTGTGGTCGACGAAGCAACGAAGAAAGCTAAAGTGGATCTAGCGATTGCCAAGGCGAAGCTGAAGAAACTTGAAAAAGTGCTACTTGAAGCCCAAGAGAAAGAGCACACCGAAGAAATCAGTGCGCTGCAAACTCAAGTAGACGAAGCGAAAAAAGACATTGCTGAGCTAGAGAAACTGGTAGCCAGTGCGCCAGCGGCCGCTCCTGCAGCGAAAGCCGCGGCACCTGCCCTTAGCGACGAAGCGAAAAAAGCCAAAGTCGATGTGGCCCTTGCCAGCACCAAGCTTAAGAAAGCGGAGAAGCAGCTAGCGGAAGACCCTGACAACCAAGAGCTAAAAGACAAGGTAGCGGGCTTTGCCGCAGACCTGAAAGCCGCACAAGAGGCTTTCGATAAGCTCGGTGGCAATGTGAAAGCAGCCCCTGCTGCGGCCGCCGCGAAACCGGCACTTAGCGATGAAGCGAAAAAAGCCAAAGTGGATGTCGCCCTCGCTAGCACTAAGCTGAAAAAAGCACAGAAACAATTAGCGGAAGATCCTGATAATGCTGAGATCAAAGCGAAAGTGGAAGGCTTTGAAAAGGATCTGAAAGAAGCCGAAGCACGCTTTGCTAAACTTGACTCAGCACCAGCCGCTCCCGCAGCCAAACCTGCTATGTCGGATGAGTACAAAAAAGCCAAAGTGGATGTCGCCCTAGCCAGCACCAAGCTGAAAAAAGTGCAGAAGCAATTGGCCGATGACGCCGATAACGACGAGTTAAAAGCCAAAGCGGCCGACTTTGAAAAGTCACTGAAAGAAGCGGAAGCACGTCTTGCTGCATTGGAATCAGCCCCGGCGACACAGGCCGCTCCCGTAGAGAAGCCTGTTATGTCAGATGAGTACAAGAAAGCCAAAGTTGATGTAGCTCTGGCGAGTACCAAGCTGAAAAAAGTGCAGAAGCAATTAGCTGACGACGCCGATAACGAAGAGTTAAAAGCCAAAGCTGCAGGTTTTGAAACAGCTTTAAAAGAGGCTGAAGCACGTTTAGCCGCTCTTGAAGCACCCGCTGCAGCGCCAGCAGCAACAGATGCACCGGCGCAAGCCGCCCCTGCTGCAGACGAAGAAACGCTACGTAAGCTCAAGATTGATACAGCGATTGCCAAAGCCGCGGTGAAAAAAGCCGAAAAAGCGTTAGCCAAAGCCATCGAATTAGGCTCGGATGACAAAGACAGCCTTGAGCAGCAAGTTAACGCGGCGAAAGCTCGTGCCGACGAACTGGAGCAAGCGCTACAAAACGGTGGTCAAGTGGCCGCTAAGCCTAGCGCAGAAACGGCACCAGCAGCAGACGACGCGGAATTTAAAGAGCGTCTGAAGAAGCAAAAAGTCGCAGCGGCACTGGCAAAAGCACAGGTCAACAAACTTAAACGTCAACTAGATGCGGATCCTTCTGCAGAGTCTCTGCAACAGGAGCTTTCGGCTGCCGAACAAAAGCAGCAGGAAGAAGAAGCCAAACTAGAACAGTTAACTAACACGCAAGAGAATCGTTAAATGGCATTATTGCGTATCACCTCACCACATACACATCGCGCGGGCCAACGTACATCGTGGGTCATGCAAATGGTGATATTGGCCACTGTACCAGGTCTTTTGGTACAAACTTGGCTATTTGGTTACGGCACACTCATCAACCTTGTAATCGCCTGTATCACAGCGTTGGTGAGCGAAGCCTTTATTTTGAAACTGCGCAATCGTCCGATTGGCTTCTTCCTTAAAGACTACAGCGCCCTTCTGACAGCCGTATTGCTGGCTTTGGCTTTACCGCCAACCGTGCCTTGGTGGCTAACCGTGACGGCGGTCGCCTTCTCAGTGATTTTCGCTAAGCAAGTGTACGGCGGTTTGGGCAACAACCCATTCAACCCTGCGATGGTCGGCTATGCCATCTGTCTAGTGTCTTTCCCTGTGCCAATGACCCAGTGGATTGGCGCTTCAGATTTGATTCAAGCGGGGACTACACCAAGCTTTAGCGACAGCTTAGCGGCGATCTTTGGCACCTTGCCAACGGTGGATTCGTACACCATGGCGACACCATTGGATGCGTTTAAACATAAAGACGGCTTGATGGCGAGTGAAGCCTTTGCCAGCATCGCAGGTCTTCAAGGCGCTAACCTATCGAGCTGGATGTACGTCAACCTTGCTTACCTAGTGGGCGGCCTAGTGCTGATTGCTTTACGCATCATTACTTGGCACACACCGGTTGCTATGTTGGCATCGCTTGCAGTGATTTCTGGTGTGTTCTACGCCATTGACCCAAGCAATGCCGCGTCACCACTGTTTCACTTAACTTCTGGTGCCGCCATGCTGGGGGCATTCTTTATTGCCACAGATCCCGTGAGCTCTTGTACCAGTAACCGCGGTAAGTTGGTGTACGGTGCCGGCATCGGTATTTTGGTCTACGTGATTCGCTCTTGGGGCGGTTACCCTGACGGTGTGGCCTTTGGTGTCTTGTTAATGAACTTTGCTGCACCATTGATCGATTACTACACGCAACCACGTGCTTACGGCCATAAAAAAGCCAAGAAAGGCCTAACCATTGGAGGCGAGAAGTAATGAATATTCTGAGTTCTATTCGCCAAAACAGTATTGGTCTAGGTATTTTCGCGGTGTTAACGGCTGGCTTGATCGCGCTGACGCACCAGCTAACGGATCACATCATTAAAGACAATATCGTACAGGCTCAGCTGTCCGCATTTAATGAAATTTTGCCAGCAGATCGCTATGACAATAACCTTGCTGAAGCACATGTGATGCTGGCAGCGGACCCGCTATTAGGTTCTGCGGAACCCGTGCAAGCCTTTATCGCTCGCAAAGACGGTGAAGTCAGCGCCATTATTTTTGAAACCGTGGCTCCAGGTGGCTATAACGGCAACCTAGATCTTTTGGTGGCGGTGGATCGTAACGGTGTCGTCACAGGCTCTCGTGTGATCAGCCACAAGGAAACACCTGGATTGGGCGATAAGGTCGATCTAAAGAAATCCCAATGGATTCTGTCTTTCAGTGACAAATCGTTTGAGAACACCACTATGAAACAGTGGAATGTGAAAAAAGACGGTGGCAATTTCGACCAATTTACTGGGGCAACCATCACCCCTCGCGCCGTGGTTCGCGCAGTGAAAAATACGCTACTTTACTTTAATGAGAACAAAGACGCGCTGTTGTCGCGTTAGGATTAGTCATGAGCGCTCAAGATACTCTTGCACCCGATACGCCAGTGGAAGAAACAGCCGCTGCTACTGGCCCAAGTTACCGTGAGATTCTATACAACGGTCTTTGGAAGAATAACCCAGCCCTAGTTCAGCTATTGGGCCTATGCCCTTTGCTCGCGGTGACCAGCACCGTGGTCAACGCCATTGGTCTAGGCTTAGCTACCACAGTGGTATTGCTAGGTTCAAACATCGCCGTTTCTTTGATTCGTAACTACGTTTCCGAAGCGGTGCGTCTGCCCGCTTTCGTCATGATCATTGCCTCGTTCACTACCTGTATCGAGTTGATCATGCAGGCTTACACCTACGAGCTGTACCAGATTCTGGGGATCTTTATCCCGTTGATCGTAACCAACTGTGCGATTCTGGGCCGTGCGGATGCTTTTGCTAGCCGTAACCCAGTGCTGCCGTCTGCCATGGACGGTGTCATGATGGGCTTAGGTTTTACCGCCGTACTGATGCTACTAGGTGGCATGCGTGAGTTGATCGGCCAAGGCACCCTATTCACCGACATGCATTTGCTGTTTGGCGATATGGCCACCGGTTGGAAACTGACTATTTTCAGTCACTACCCGAACGTATTGTTCGCGATCTTGCCACCTGGCGCCTTTATTGGTCTGGGTCTTTTGATCGCCATTAAAAACTCCTACGATGAGAAAGAGAAAAAACGCATCGCGGCCGAACAAGCTGGCCAAGAGAAAGTCTCTCGTCGTGTTCGTGTAACTGACTAAATCATCAACCGGAGGAGCTGTGAACAAAGCTAAGCGACACGAGATTTTTACGCGCCTGCGCAATGAAAATCCTAACCCTGTCACCGAGCTTGAATACAGCTCCCCGTTTGAACTCCTGATCGCCGTGCTGTTCTCCGCACAAGCGACCGACGTCAGCGTTAACAAGGCCACTCGCCACCTGTTTCCGGTGGCAAATACTCCAGAAAAAATGTATGCCCTAGGCGTCGATGGCCTGAAGCAATACATCAAAACCATTGGCCTGTTTAACGCCAAGGCGGAAAACGCCATCAAGACCTGCCAAATGCTGATCGAAAAGCACAACAGTGAAGTGCCACAGACGCGTGAAGAGTTAGAAGCTTTGCCGGGCGTAGGTCGTAAGACCGCTAACGTGGTGCTTAATACCGCCTTTCGCCAAGTGGCTATGGCGGTGGATACCCATATATTCCGTGTTTCTAATCGTACCAAGATTGCCCCTGGCAAGAATGTGTTGGAAGTGGAAGAAAAGCTATTACGCTTCGTGCCAAAAGAATTCCTTCTCGATGCGCACCACTGGCTCATCCTGCATGGTCGCTATATCTGTACCGCACGTAAGCCTAAGTGCGACGCCTGCATTATTGAGGATCTGTGTGAGTTCAAGGAAAAGACCTTCACTTAAGCCCTTGATACACTTCACTACTGTTACAGGCGCAATAAATCACTATAATGGTCAGCGATTTAATAGTTACGATATAACGGATAATAAACGTGGTTAAGTCTCATACATCTCCTTATGTACGCTGCTTCTGGACCGGTCAAATGTTTCTGACCAATGGTCAAGTAACCGATATTCACTGCACCCATATTTCCCATGACTTGGTCGAAGTGGAGTCGCCAATCGGTTTGCAAGGTTCTAAGAAGGTTAAGCTTGAGCTGAATGCAATCCACGAAGGTAGACAGATGCAGATTAAAGCCATCTGCATTCCCTCAGCAGACATTCTGAACGAGCACGATAAACACTATATCAAGATGAGTTTTGGCACCATCTCTACCGCTGAGCGCGACTTTATCGATAAGTTTGTCAAAGCACATAGCTAACAAAAAAGGCGCCGAGGCGCCTTTTTTGATGGGATTGGAACAGCGATTAAAGCGCCCCTACCATCACCTCTTCATATAACTTCAGCATACGCTCGCCGTCCACTTCCATACAGACCTGCGTCATGGGTACACCATCCCAATGAGGCTCTGGGTATTCCATACCCTCAGGGGCAAAGATGGTTTGGCCCACGGCAATGCCCTCAGTGACGACACGGATCGCGCCCAGCTCCACTTCAAAGATACTCGGATCAAGCAGGTAGGCAATGGTCGAAGCATCATGGAAGTAACAGCCATTAACATCGAAGCGGTCGCTGTAGAAGTTAATATAGAACTGGGCACAGTCGTATAGGAAAGTCCCCTGCTCTGGGTTCTTAGCCTTGATACGCTCAAGAATACTGTTATCCAACAGCACTTGGTGAGTCACATCCAAGCCCACCATGGTGACTTGCCAAGGTGCGGTAAACACCGCATCCGCAGCGTGTGGCTCATTGATGATATTGGCTTCAGCCACGGGCGAAACGTTACCATATTCAATCGCGGTACCGCCCATTAACACTACTTCATCAACTAAGTTAGCGATCTCTGGGTCTAGCTCTAGCACCTTACCTAGGTTACCCAAAGGACCTAATGCAACGATGGTGACTTCACCTGGGTATTTGCGTACTTGTTCGATAATAAATTCGGCCGCACTCTGCTCTAGGGCTTGTTTCGTTGGTGCTGGGTAATCGATGTTACCAAAGCCGTCTGCACCGTGGACAAAGTCAGGGAATGGACGCGGTGCTTGCTGCGAAGGCACTGCCACACCACCGGCAACCGGCACATCCACACCCGCAATCTCAGTTAAGGTCAGTGCGTTTTGGGTCGCTAGCTCAACGGGCACATTGCCGTAAGTGGTCGTTAGGCCCAATACCTCAAGCTCTTTGGCTTGGAAGGCAAAAAAGATCGCCATCGCATCATCAATGCCTGGATCCGTGTCGATAATAATTTTACGTGTCATGGTTCTCTCTTAACGAGTTAGGGCTGTTGAGATAAAAATTCTGTTACTTCATCCTGCGTCGGAATCGAAGGCGCAGCACCTAGGCGGGTCACCGCAATGGCAGACGCTGCACAAGCGGTACGCATGGCACTAGCATAGCTGGCGCCTCGTTCTAATTCCGCTAGGCAATAACCAATAAAGGTATCACCGGCGGCGGTGGTGTCTTTGGCGTCAACCTTAAAAGCATCAACTTTCACGTCCTCTTCCATAGAAAAGTAACGCACCCCATGCTTACCAAGAGTCATCATCACCGCCAGCTCTGGGTATTGCTGGGGCAAGATTTGTGTCGCTTTCTCAATCGAATCAGTGTTTGCTAAATCCATTGCCTCTACTTCATTGACGATCAATAGATCGATATAAGGTAGTACTTGATGAGTCAATTCGGCGTCCATCGGTGCGGGGTTAAAGGCTACCTTAGCGCCCGCTTGTTGCGCCCACTGCATCGCTTCTGCGACCAGATTGGTCTCATTTTGCAACAGCACCCAATCTCCCTCTGAAAGGGTTGCTAAGACACGTTGAATCTGCGTCTGCGTGAGCTGATGGTTGGCTCCCGCGTGCAAAATAATGCTGTTCTCAGCACTCGGTGTGAGCTGAATGATCGCATGCCCAGAGGCCTCTTCCACCTCAGCAATATTCTCCGTATTAACACCGTATCCTTGAAGCTGCTTAAGTATGTGCTGATCAGCACGGCACAGGGCACCAACGTGCTTAACATCGGCTCCGGCTTTTGCCAAGGCCACCGATTGATTGGCGCCTTTGCCGCCTAGCACTTGCTGATAACTGGTGGAACTCATGGTCTCACCTGGACGAACAAAATGATCCACTTGGTATAAATGATCGATGTTAATCGAACCGATATTAAAAACGGTCATAGGACACCTTATTTTATTATTCTAACCAAACAGTCAATAAGAACATGTTTCTATTGTGATTAACATAGTCTGCCTGACGTAAACGTCAATAGGCATAAAAAAACGCCCGCTCTTTGCAGAGCGGGCGTTTCGTATTCTTCGCATCAGCCGAAGCTAACGGAATTATTTGCGGTCTAGGAAAGTACGACCTTTTTGTGCCGCGATACGCATACGTAGTGCGTTTAGCTTGATAAAGCCAGCCGCATCTTTCTGATCGTATGCACCAGCGTCGTCTTCGAAGGTCGCAATTTTGCTATCGAATAGGCTGTATGGAGACTCACGACCTTCAACGATTACGTTACCTTTGTACAGTTTCACACGTACAGTACCGGTTACGAATTCTTGAGAAGCGTCGATCAATGCTTGCAGCATACGACGCTCTTCAGACCACCAGAAACCGTTGTAAATCACTTTCGCATACTTCGGCATGATCTCATCTTTCAGGTGAGCTGCTTCACGGTCTAGGGTGATAGATTCCATCGCGCGGTGTGCTTTCAGAAGGATAGTGCCCCCTGGCGTTTCGTAACAGCCACGAGACTTCATGCCTACGAAACGGTTTTCTACTAGGTCGTCACGACCGATACCGTTTGCGCCACCTACCTTGTTCAATGTTTCAAGGATCGTTGCTGGAGACATTTTTTCGCCGTTGATAGAAACCGCGTCGCCTTTTTCAAAGCCGATTTCTAGGATAGTTGCTTCGTCCGGAGCTTGCTCAGGAGAAACAGACCAACGCCACATGTCTTCTTCAGCCGTTGCCCAAGGATCTTCTAGCAGGTCACCCTCGTAAGAGATGTGTAGAAGGTTAGCATCCATTGAGTATGGAGATTTCTTCTTAGCGTTAGAGAAATCAACTGGGATGTTGTGTTCTTTACAGTAGTTCATTAGCGTTTCACGAGACGTTAGGTCCCATTCGCGCCATGGAGCGATTACTTTAACGCCTGGTTTAAGCGCGTAAGCACCTAGCTCGAAACGAACTTGGTCGTTACCTTTACCTGTTGCGCCGTGAGAGATCGCATCCGCACCTGTTTCGTTAGCGATTTCGATCAAACGCTTAGCGATTAGTGGACGAGCGATAGAGGTACCTAGTAGGTACTCGCCTTCGTATACAGTGTTCGCGCGGAACATTGGGAACACGAAATCACGTACGAATTCTTCACGTAGGTCTTCGATGTAGATTTCTTTAACGCCCAACGCTTGAGCTTTCGCGCGTGCTGGCTCTACTTCTTCGCCCTGACCCAAGTCAGCAGTAAAAGTTACCACTTCACACTTATACTCTTCTTGAAGCCACTTCACGATTACTGAAGTGTCTAGGCCGCCCGAGTAGGCTAGCACTACCTTCTTCACGTCAGACATTCTTTTCTTTCTCCTCAACGAGACTCAGCGCAGCCCAAACAGACGGACTACGCGCAGTTAAAATAAAATAGGCGGTAAGTGTAAAATTTCGCCCCTTGCTTAGCAAGGGGCGTACCGGAAAATAGACATCTAAGATGTGGACAAAGCGAGACTTTTAGGGACTTGGCTCAGACAATGACTGTGCATTATTGCCCGAACGTTCAAGACGAATGGTGACACGACGATTTCGCTCGCGGCCATCATTGGTGCGGTTATCCGCCGCAGGGTAACGCTCACCATGGTATCGAGAAACGATTTTCTCTGGCGCGACGCCCTTCTGTAATAAGTATTCGGTGACCCGTTCGGCACGTAACTTTGATAATTCACGGTTGTCGCGACGAGAACCGATAATGTCGGTATGACCATCAATATAAATATATTCAATGGTCGGATCCGCCTCAACATACATGGCCACTAGGTCTAAACGATGCTTAATGCGATCCGTCAGTTCAGTACCATTATTGGTGAATAAGGCGGCGGTACGAGCAATTTGCTCGAAATTCACCGGCAACAAACTCGCCATACAACGACGAAATTCATTATACGCGGGGTTAAAGTTGATATTACTTAACGCCACTTCCACGCTTTCGCGGCCATTTTCCCAAGCCGAGCCTGCCACCACGGGATGACGCCCACGATCCAGCGAGGTCAGCATCTGTTCGGCGACCTTACCGCCGACTTCGACACTTAAACCGTAACCTGGGTATGGCATGACTTCTAGGGTTTCAGGAGAGATTCCCGGTATCCAGCTCGGTGCTTGGGAGATAATGTAGACTTGCCCAGGACCGATTTTTTCATTATCGGGCTGCAACACGAACTTCATCGGTTCACCTGCTTCCTTGATGAATTCGCCTAAGCCGAAATGCGGAATGGGATGCTCTAATGTGCAGGCAAAAATGTCACCGGACAGAGACCATTTTGACTCTTCAATGCTCGATTCGTAGCGCGTTAAAGCGCTGCTGTGCATAGCAAAAATACAACCGGCGAGTATCAGTGCACTGTTGAGTAAAGGTTTGACTATCACGGTAAGAGTTCTCGTTCTCGACTTAGCTTATATGTTATCATCTTCCATTAACTACTCATTAAATTTCTGATCGTAATGGCAGAATTAAGGATTCTCTTTTGTCTACTCACGAAATCAAAGATCGATTCCGCGGTTTCCTACCCATTGTTATCGACGTAGAAACGGCAGGCTTTAATGCAAAAACGGATGCATTACTTGAGCTGGCCGCCAGTATTCTGCGCATGGATGAAAATGGCGAGTTATATATTCATGAAACCATGTCGTTTCATATCCAGCCGTTTGAAGGCGCTAACCTAGAAAAAGAAGCGTTGGATTTCACTGGCATTGACCCCTTTGCACCAGGCCGTGACGACTTACCAGAGAAAGAAGCCTTAACTCAGATGTTCAGTAAGGTACGTAAAGAGCTGAAGTCCACTGGCTGTAAGCGCGCTATCCTTGTTGGTCATAACGCAGCATTCGATCATGGTTTCTTAAATGCCGCGATTGAACGTACTGATATCAAGCGTAACCCATTCCACCCATTTTCAAGCTTCGATACGGCATCCCTATCTGGATTAGCTTTTGGCCAAACGGTTCTGGCGAAAGCCTGTCAGGTAGCGGGGATTGCCTTTAGCAATTCTCAAGCCCACTCAGCGGAATACGACACCGAAAAAACAGCCGAGTTATTCTGTGAAATCGTTAATCGCTGGAAACGTTTAGGTGGCTGGAGTCTCGTGACTGATACCGAAGGCGATACCATGGAATCCCTATTCGGTGCTGCAAATTAAGCAACTTAGTTAGCCGTCAAACTCAAATATTAGTGTTTGAGTTTGACGATTCGTTATGATCAAACGCGTGACAGATGCGTCTGTTCGCGGTAGTAATGACATCATTCGAAACATAGAGTCTTGTTATGACGGGTAAACGACTGGCATTAATAATCCTAGGATGGGTATCCCTCATTACAGGCATTATCGGTATCTTTTTACCATTACTTCCCACGACACCACTGGTACTGCTGTCAGCTTGGTGTTTTTCCAAGTCCTCAGAGCGTTTTCACGCTTGGCTGCTGAATCATAAATATTTTGGTCCGATTGTCTCCGACTGGCAGTCCGATCAAGGCATTCCGAGAAAAGCCCGTAATCGTGCACTATTATTTATGTGGGCAGGTATGTGTTTGTCTATGTTTATTGTATGGCGCTTTTGGGCGACGATTGGGCTGTGCGTGATAGGTCTTGCGGTCAGCATTCACCTATTGCGTATGCCATTACGCAACGAAGAAACGGAACTTAAATAGCGTTTCAGTCCAACTCGTAGCTAAGTTAATCGCGCCATATCACGCGCAAAATTTTAACAATGCTTACAAAGTTCTGGACTTATTATTACTTAGACATCTAATTAAAATTATCATTTGGCGTCATAGTGACAGACGCACGTTCAGACCAGTCAGCAAGGAGTAGGTTATGGCTAAGGTGCTAGCCCATTTAAAACCGTGGCAAAGAAAGACCCTGATTACATCCATCGCCACTTTGATTATTTTGACTGTGTTTTGGGCACTTTTGCCTACCCTAACAAAATGGCTGGCGAACCGTTATCTAGCGCCCTACGAAGCACACTTTAGCGCCACCGAGATCAATCCAGACCTATTTCCGATTGGTTTAACCTTGTCAGAAGTTGCCATCACCCAAGCAGAACAACCGACTCTGTCATTGAAACAATTAAGCGTTGGTTTGGATTTTTGGCCGTTATTCACAGGTGCCTTCCATGTCAACCATATCTTGATCGATGGTTTTAACATGCAAGTGGAGCAGGTTCCCGAAGGTTGGGTGGTTGCCGGCATCCCGACCTACTCTACTGAGCCAGCCCCTGAACAAGAAACCACAGCAGAGGAAGAGAACACTGGCAGCGTGCCGCCTACCTTCTTTATCCGTAACGCTTCGATCAAAGATACATCCGTGAATCTGACGACGGACAAGGGTGCAGACTTCTTTGCCATCAACAGCTTAAACATCACCGAAGTATCTCACGAGCTTTCTAACTGGCGTGGTGTGTTTGACCTTGAAGCAACCATCAATAACGGTAAAGCCATTTTGGAAGGCGATATTCGTGCCGACCAAGAGCAAGTTAATGCGGATCTAGAGCTTGGTAACGTGCGCCTTTCCAGCACCGATGTAGAGCACTTTTTACCCGCAGGGTTAGGTCGCTTAAGCGCCAACGGTTTGCAACTAGAAGGTTTGACTCAAACGACTTACCGCTTTAACGATAGCCCAATGTTAGCCTTTACCTCGCCGCTGATCACATTGGACAGCCTTGACGTGAATATTGAACAAGATGCACAAACTATCCGCTGGCAGTCGTTGCGCTCAGACTTTGCCGATATCTCTGTCAATATGACCGATACCAGCACCCTCGATGTAACCTCAAACAATAGCTTAAGCGTTGAAGGACTTCATATTGAGACCGGCGATAATCACTTAGATTTGGGCAAGTTTGATCTAGCCAATGACTTACAATTAAATAAGTCAGGCGACTCCCTGCGCGTAGCCAAAGCCAACACCCAACTCACGCTTGAGCAAAGCCATATCAAGAATGGTAAAAACAGCATTCAGTTAACACAACTGGATACCAGCTTGGCGGATGTCGCCGCTGAACTTTCCCTGACCGATTTCACTGGGGATATTGCCGCGAGTTTAGATTTGTCCGCCAATACCTTGGTTGGTCAACTGGCGCAAGGGGAAGACTTTGACCTGAAGTCATTTAAGATTAATGCTCCGCTTAATGCCAAGTTGGAAGAGAAGCAGCGCACCTTCTCCGCGGCACAACTTAACCTTGTGTTAAATAACGGGCAATTTGAAGGAAATGGACTAGCAACACAGCTTGAGTCACTGTCTGTTGCACTGAACAACACTGTGATTAATCAAGGTGCAACCAAGCTGACCCTTAGCAATGCTAAAGCGAATTTGAACTTAGCCAACGCCGCTTTCAAGAACAACCAAGTAGATCTTAGCTCAGGTAACTTAGCCCTTGGCTTGAATAACACCCACCTGTCACAAGGTGATCAAGCTTTGTCTGTGACGAGCCAAAGCCAGATTAGTTCTGACAACTTCAGCGTATTGCTCAGCCAATTACCTAATGATATGCCGGCCACCACCGTCAGTTACGACAAGCTAAACTTCAGTAGCCAAATTGCGTGGCAGCAAGGAAACCAGCAAAGTGCATTAACCGCACAAAAGAACAGCTTGACCTTATCGAGCCTTGGCCTTGCGCAAAAAGACACTTTAGAAAGCCTACTACAATCGCTAAAGCTTGATAGCGGTGATATCAAAGTGAGCCTGAATGACGATGGCTTAGATCAACTTGCCATCAATAATAACCAGCTCGTATTTGGCCCCTTGTCATCGACCTTGTCGAACGGCTCATCGTTGGTCGGCTGGAAAGATCTATCAATCAACAGCTCTAACGTTGCTATGAACGCAGCTGGTACTAGTGCGCAAGTTGAGTCGTTTTTGGTGAATGAGTTCCTTGCCTCTAAACCCAATAGTGAACGCCCGCAACCTGCTTTAGCAGCGTTTGAGAAAATGAGTATTGCCAACATTCGCCTAGAGCCAAAAGGTGTGACCGTTGACAAAGTTGACTTTGATAAGCTGATTGCGGGGATTACCTTAGCCGAAGACCGCTCTATTGCTAACCTAGTGCTTCCGGACTACTTGCAGTCAACACCTGAGCAAGCACAAGACGGCAAAGCAAAAGCCAACACCACAGAGAAAAATAGTGCGACCAAACAAGCTCCCTTCTATACGATCGTACATCAGATTCAGTTGTCGCCTGATTCGCAATTTATCTTCTCCGACAATGGCATCAAGCCTGCACTAAGCCGTGTGCTAGATATTGAGCAACTGACCATCGAAAACCTTAATACGCGTAATCCTGACGAGCAGATGCATCTACAGCTGAAAGCCAAAAATGGTGATTACGCCACCATTGATAGCGACGTTAAGATTTTGCCGTCTGCTAACCGTCTGACCATGGAAGCACAAGCCACCATTCGCGAAGTGGAATTACCACCGGTATCGCCTTATGTGGCCAGCGCATTGGGCTACGATATCCATTCCGGGCAACTGAATATGGACCTCAAACTGAAAGCTAAACAAGGGGTACTAGACGGCAACTCCCATATTGTCTTGCGTCAGTTTGACCTGGGTGGACAGAAAGATAGCAGCGCCCTATTGAAAGCCGGTGCAGTGCCACTTGATCTAGCCATCGATGCGCTAAAAAACCGTGATAACAATATCGTTTTGGATCTACCGATGAAGGGCGACATTGAAAACCCAGACTTTCATTGGCAAAACTTCTTTATGTTGCCGATCCGTCAAGGCTTGATCAAAGCTTCAAGTACTTATTTGATGCAGACCTTCATTCCTTATGCCAACGTGATTACCTTAATCCAGTTTGCTGGAGAACAGGCGCTACGCTTACGGGTTGAACCACTGCAGTTTGCTTTGGATGAAGATGAAATCACGGCCCCAGAGCAAGAAGCCTTTCTAGATCAAATGATCAAACTAATGAAAGATCGTAAAGACTCAGAGCTAAAAGCCTGTGGCGTTTCTGTCGTTCGTGATATCAACGATGAGATGACTCACCAAATGCTGAGTGAAGCAGATCGCGCTTACTTGCTAGACCTAGCTAACCGTCGTGCGGAAACCTTGAAACGTTACTTGGTGGATAATGGCATTCCATCTTCACGGGTGTTCTTGTGCGGCCCATCAATCCACAAAGATAAGAATGCCTTACCGCATATCACCTTTTCTTTCTAAATAAATAAGCCGCTTAATCGCGAAAAAAAAAGCCTCGACACTTTCTGTGACGAGGCTTTTTTAGTTGTGATTGCTAGTTCGGGATTAACGAACGATGGCGACCACAATATCCATAACGTTGGTATTGGTTGGACCTGTGATAAAAATACCACCATGCTCACGCAGGTAAGTGCCCGCATCAGCACGTTTAAGGGCATCGCGCGCACCTTCGATATCTGCTGCCGTAGAGCCGTCAACAATACCGCCCGCTGCGTCCGTAGGACCATCACTACCATCCGTGCCCGCTACCAGCACAAGCACGTCTTTACGACCCACAATATGCTGCGCCAAGCCCAATGCTAGCGCTTGGTTACGACCACCGCTACCAGGGTTCTCTGGCAGTTTCACGGTTGGCTCACCGCCGTAGATGTACACACCGGGCGCGGCTTTCGCAAGCTCTTGGCCAATGCGATCAGACAAAAGCGCCACGTCGTCGTAGAGACATTCTTGGTTATCATTGACCGTAAAGCCAAGCTCTTTCGCTTTCGCAGCCGCAGCCATACGCGCCACTTCGTTGGTAGCAATCAAATCGATACTCGATTTAGATGGGCAACGCTTAGTATCACCAGTACCGGAACCTATGGTGCTGATGCTGTCACCTTCTACGTCAGAAATCGCCAACACGCGCACTTCTGCACCTTTGAAGTTTTCTAGTAGCTTGCCATCTTTGATCAACGACGTTTCTTTACGACGCGTGTTGATCTGACCGATGTTGTAACCCGCCGCCAACATCTGATCAGTAAGCTGTTGCCAATCTTGTAGCGTCACATCGTCCGGCAAGGCTTCTGACAATGCCGAGGCACCACCTGATACCAACAATAGCAGTTGGCTGCCTGGTTGCATCGCTTCTACCGTCGCCAGCATTTGCTTACCCGCATCCAAAGAATGCTGATCTGGCACTGGGTGCGCCGATTCGATCACAGTAACATTCGCAGCATCCCACATGGCTTGTTCCGTGTGGTCGTACTTGGTCACCAATAATGCTGGGCAATCTGTACCAAGCGCCGCTAAAGCGCCCGCACACATACCGCTGGCCGCTTTACCGACAGCAATAATTTGATCTGGCTGGAAACCCTCAAATGCCGATACCGCACGATGTGTCGCATTAAAACCTGCTACCGCATCAATCGCCGACTCAAAAATTTTAATGGCTGATTCTTTATCAAGTGAACTCAAACCTATTCTCCTTCTTTACCTAGAAGATACCAAAACCATTCCATAATTAATAATGGCCTATCTTCTATCACTAAAGGCGGCAATATAAATGCCAACACCTTGGTTAGCTGCCCGAGCAACTTAACCCCACCCTAACCCTCCCCTTAAAGAAACAAGGGGAGGGAACATGAGGCTCCTCCCCCTTGCTAAGGGGGAGGCTGGGAGGGGGTCATAAAAAAGCCGCATCAACAGGACTCACGTCACGGCGTTGATGCGGCTTCTTGAGATATCTATGTGTAACTAGATACTACTAATTAGTTGCCGAATGGACCTTGTAGACCGTTCTGAGCTAGTAGCGTACCGTAGATATTTGAGTTCAACACCATCATTTCAGTGTATTGAGCAACTAGTGCTGCACGCTTGTCTGCGTCTTGAGTTGCGTTGATCGCGCCCCAGTAAGCAGCCAATTGAGTCGCACTGTCAGCAAGTTGCTTGATCTGCTCAGCAGATAGGTTCGCAACAGAGCTAGAGTTTACTTTGCCCACACCGTTAACAGTCTTCGCGCCGCCATCAGTGTAACCAGCTGGTAGATCACCTTTTAAGTTCACTACTTTACGGTACTTGATCACAGATAGAATTTGGTCAACCGCTTGCTTAGCACCTTCTACACGAGAAACGTGCTCAGTGTCTGCTGCAGCGTGTGGTAGAAGCTCCATCTTACCTACGTGTTTTTCGTAGATGTTACGGTATGGAACCATTGGACCAGACAATGCACCAGTCGCTGGATCTTTAAATAGGTCAGCGTCGATTGCAGCGTAGCTGATTTGACCGCTTGCTAGTGCAGCATCAAGAGCTTCGATGTCCACTACTTCACCACGGTCGTAGTTTACTAGTACTGCACCTTGGTTCATTGCAGAGAATACTTCTGCGTTGATGATGTCAGAGTTAGCGAACTTGCCAGTTTCAGCGTTGAATGCACCTAGACCAGTGTGTGGGCTAAGAACATCAGCGTCTTTCGCAGCTTCAACGATGCTAGCAGCGTAAGTGAAACCTTCAGACTCGATCCATTTCTGGTGAGCAGGACGCGCGTAGATAGAAACCTTCATGCCGAATGCAGCACCAAGTTTCGCTACTTCACGACCGATGTTGCCGTAACCAACAACAGCAAGTTTCTTACCTTCAAGCTTAGTTGTTGGAAATTCAGCTAGGTTCTTACCTGTGTCGAAGTCACCCGCAACAACGCGATCGTGCATTGCGCTTACTTGAAGATCTGGAAGAACTTTAAGAAGTGCTTTCATCGCCGCTTGTGCAGTCGCACGAGAGTTGAAGCTTGGCGTGTTCATCAGTGGTGCTACACCACCTTCACCGTTACCGCCGCCCCAGCTAGCAGAACCCATGTTACCAGTACCCGCACCGATACGTACGCCACCTAGTTCGAACTTAGATGCAGCTGGGAAGAATGTCGCAGCAGCGATCACAGCGTCGTATTGACCTTCGCCAGTTTCCGCTAGTAGCTCGTCTTCACGGCTTAGGCTTGGCTGGTAGAAGAAGTGTACTTTACCAGTTTCTAGCTCACCTGCGTCAGCAACAGAACCGAAGTGGAACTCACCGCCTTGAGACTTGATGTAAGCAGCAACTTCAGAACAATCAGCGTTGCCGTCAGCGTCGAATACCATGCCAACTAGGTCAGCGATTAGTACTTTGTAGGCGCGGTTAGCGTCGTCAACACGTACGTCTTCAGAAGAAGATGCAGATACTGCGCTTTCGAAAGACTCGCCTTTCTCAGCTAGGATTTCTTCTAGTACAGCGTTTTTCGCACGTAGGTAGCAGTACTGGATGTTGTCTAGTAGTGCAGTGATGTCTTGTGCAGGACGGATACCACCGATCCAAGCACGGTAGTCACCTGGAGAGCCTGGGAACGCGTTCACGTAACGAGCAACGTCTAGACCTTTTTCGTGTGCACCGTCAGTGTGTGTAATACCTTCGTAACCTAGCATTTGCTTAGATTTCACGATGATACGATTGTGTACGGCAGCATCCGTGATATCTTTGTCAGTCACTTTTAGAAGTGTTACCGCAGCACCACGAGAATCAGCGTTAGATACGCCAAGTTCAAATAGTTCGCTGTTGTCGATCCACTGGTTTACTAGATCACGGTTTGCCTTAGAACGTGCGTTTAGCGTGTATACGTCACCGATCATGCGCTCGTTACGTAGTACCGCGAAAGTCGTTTCAGCAAAAGCAAGCGTACTGAATGTGTTGATGATACCACCCAGCATTTGATCTTTTTCAGCGTCGTAGATTGGACCAAGATCAGTAGTTTTTTCGCTTGATAGAGGCTCTTTAGCGTCACGTGGCACAGCAATTTTAAGCTGACGTGGAATCGCCCAAGAAGGATCTTTTTGGTTCGCATTGATGCGAGCAAGCGCAGGCTTAGTTAGAGAAACGATGAAGTAACCAGAGATACCACCGATTGCCTTTTGGAATGGCATGAACATGTTACATTTCGTCAACACGCCATCAACTAGCTCTTGTGCCCATGGCATAGCGCCTAGAAGAGACGTCGCGTCGATTACCGCGTGGTGCTCTGCTGGGTTCGCATCAACCCACTCAAGTAGGTTACGGATTTCTTGTTCAGTGTAAGTAGTCGCACCAGTTGTCTCGTGGCCTACACCGAAGAATAGTTTAACGCCTTTCTCTAGTAGGAAAGAAGCGCTTGGGATCGCACCTTCGCCTTCAGCGAAGATGATACGGCTTTCGTCACCGTTTGTTGCGTAGCGTTGCAGCTCAGTTAGCTGAGTACCCCAAGACTGACGGAAGAAACCACCTGCTTTACCTTCAACAGATTCAGGCTTAGGCGTGTCAACGTAAACGATTTGAGAAGGATCGTTTGCCGTCATTAGGTGAAGCGCTGCCGCTGTGAAACCACTGTGACCACCACCTAGACCAACAGCCATGCTGTTCGCTTTAGGGAAGCCGAAGTAACGGTGGATTTCACGCATCATGTCGTTTAGGACTTTATCTGCTGGGTAACCACGGTGCATACCACGACCGATTTCAGCCGTTGTAAAGCTACCAATACGGTTGCCTTTATCGTCCAGTTTCGGGTAGTTCTCTTCTAACCATGCATCGAATTCGAAACGTAGTTGACGAGCATCAACTTCGTTCAATGTCATGTCTGTGATAGGGCCTACACCAAAGAATTGGTTGCTAGTGGCCTGTGGAGCGCCGTTTTGAGTTAGAGAAAGCGCACTTTCGCGAGCGGCTTTAATTTGCTCAATAGAAGTCATAAACGTGTTACCTGCAAGATAGTTAAAATGCATACGTACTGGCGTATTATTATTTCTGTCAGTTCAATCGCTCATCTGCTTTTACGCTGGGTCATACTGCTCAGCCTGCGTCAGCGCTCTTGAATCAAACAGATGCTCGCCTTTAGAGAATGCCGTACATCAATTCAATACATGAACTAGTCATTCAGTTTAATATTGTTTAAATGGGTAATAGTTACCTGAAAACGGCAAAATTATGCATTTAATCTACAAGTAGCCTGAAAACGTCAAAAATATGCATTTAATCGATAAGTGACCAAAATCAATTTATCTTATGGATAAGAGGCGTACTCTAGAGCTACAAAGAACGAACAAGGAACATGACAATGCCAATCGAAAACCATAGTCTAGTTAACGAGCTGCCTGAGTACAAAGATCAGATTCACGAACTAAAAATGAGTGACGAGCACTTCCGTCGCCTGTTCGAGGAATACAACTTCCTAACTCACGAAATTGAAAACATCGAAAAAGAGATCGTGCTAGCCAGCACCATGGAAGAAGAAGAGTTCAAAAAGCGCCGCCTTCACTTAAAAGACACACTTTTAGACATGTTGCGCAAAGCCAAGGACGCTGCGACAGCTTAATAAGCCGTCCGAGATAGTAAAAAGCCCACGCTTTGCCGTGGGCTTTTTTGTGTCCATTGACACTAGTTCAATTCCAGCTGTCGCGAACGTCGATCCAATGGCGTATCGATGTGACTCACGTAAATCAGCAATTTTGGTTTAAAGGTATAGCGCTCTAACGCATCGCAGACCCGTTGAATACTCGTGCTGTCCAAGCCATCAAATGGCTCATCCAAAATCATAATCGGCGCGCCACGTAGCAGTATTCTGGCCAGACATAGACGACGCGCTTGGCCTCCGGAAATATCACGCCCCTGCGCGCCCAACAAGGTATGCAAGCCATTGGGTAAGGCCTCCGCCCACTCCCTAAGCCCCAACAAACTGAGCACTTCCATTAACTGGGCATCACTCGCCTGTGGATTACCAAGACGCAAATTGGCCGCCAAACTTTGCTGAAAGATTACCGACTGTTGTGGCAAATAGGCAATCTGACTGCGCCACTTCGGATGATCCGTGATTGCAACGCTGTGGCCGTTTATTAACACAGTGCCACGGTAAGCAAGATCGCCAGCTAAAGCGGCAAGGCAGGTACTTTTGCCAACACCGCTAGCCCCCGTCAGTCGCAGACGCTCGCCACTGTGTAACTGAAACGATACTTTCGGCAAACGCAAAGCGGACAAAGGATCATGAATACCGACAAACTTTTGCAACTCGATGGCTTCAGCGCTCGGCACTGGCGCTACCTCCATCGTCTGATCGACATCCTTCACAGCCAATTGATTTAAGCGTTTCAGGCCCACTTTGGATTGACCTTGTGAAAGCACCGCATTGGCCAAGGGTTGCATTAATTCATTCACCCCAAGCGCGGCTAAGATCAAGGCTACCAGCCAAGCCCCTTTGATCTCAGGGTCTAACGTTACCCCCTGCTCCGTCCAAGACACACTTAACCACAGCAAGGCAATTATCAAACTCACAGTGAACAAATGACTGATCAACTTTTGCGACGATACGACACGCTGTAAGCGCTGCTGTAGCGTCTTTTGTCGTTCATCCAAGGTCGCTAAACGATCGCCATAATGTTGCCAGTGGCCACGAATAGTTAAGGTAATCAGAGCCGAAAAGACCGACATAAAACGACTGCGACGATGCACTGCCAACGCCTGCATACGATATACTGCAGGCAAGGCCAAGCGATTTGCTAACCACAGCATGGCCCACAACTGGAGCACAGCATAAATCAGTACCGGAATGCCTAGCTCTAACTTTATCGATAGTGCCAGCAACAACAATGCGATACAGCCCAATAGTCCATAGATCCAAGGCATAATCACCGCCAACGGCCATTTGATGATCATGTCCACATCGCCCACTAAGCGCTGCAACAGATCACCACGAGTCTGCCGATACACCGAACTTAGAGATGTCTTGACCCGCTGATCCCAAATCCATAAGCGCAAACTGCGCAGCAAACCTAACAGATGATCATGGGAAAAGACCTGTTCACCGTAACGTCCCGCCGTACGTAAGATCGCCATTAAGCGCACCAAAGCGCCTGGGGTAAAAAAGTTAAACACCAACGCCGTGCCCATTGCGCTAGCAAGACCTGCCGCCGATAAAAACCAGCCAGAGATACCCAATAAGGCGACCGCCGCTAAGCTGGCGACAATGCCAATCAAGGTAGCGACTAGCAAACCAAACGGGTTATCAAGTAGTAAGGATTTAAACGTAAGTGATGGGGGTTTGCGCTTCGACATGCACACCTTCCTCTGTCATAAGCCATTGCTGATTCACCCAAATCACAGGGTGTGTATCATGACTAATAATTAGCACCGTCTTGCCGTAGCTGGCTTCATCCAATGTGTTCAGCACCAACTCGGCGGTTTCACTGTCTAAGCTTGAACAAGGCTCATCCAATAGCCAGATGTCGGCTTGACTTAATAATGCACGGGCGATCGACAAACGCTGCATTTGACCGCCTGACAGGCCTGTGCCCGCTTCACTGATGGCGGTATCCCAACCAAAACGCAAGCTGCCGACAAAGTCCCAACATTGAGCTTTGATCAAGGCATTACGTAACGCATCATCAGCACAGTGCCCTAACCCTAATTCTAAGTTTTGACGGATGGTGCCTTGCACCCACTCGGGTGTTTGTGGCAACCAGGCTAAGCGTCGTCGCCATGCCGGCAAGTCATTGACTTTTAAAGGCTCACCTTCGATCAAAAACCTACCCTGAAAATGCTGCTCGAAACCCAGTAGGATAGCCATCAGACTGGATTTCCCCACCCCCGATTGACCTCTTAGCCAGACGCGATCTTTCGCTTTAATTTGTGCGTTCAAATTTGCTAGACGTGTACGACCTGCTTCTGACCAATGCACATATTGAAACTCAATCAGCGGCGTCGCCATCGTCTTGGCCGCCGCAGATTCTGCGACCTTGGTTAAATCCTCTTGATCCGATTGCGTGACTGCCAAGACCTCGGCGATCTGCGTCGCTGCGGCTTCTGCTTTTTGTTTAGCATGGTAGTCATTACCGAGCTGGCGCAGGGGCAAATAAAATTCGGGCGCCAGTAACAGTAAATAAAAGGCCGCAAATAGACTCACCGGTGCCACGCCCACTTGCCATGGTAATTGTTCCAATAAGCCAAGCCCCAAATAGAGAGCGACCATGGCAATGGCTACGGAAGAAAACAACTCAAGAGTCGCGGTCGACAAGAATGCCAAACGCAGCACGCCCATGGTGGTTTTCTGATATTCACTGGCCGTTAGCGACAAGCGCTCGCGCGCGATTTCCGTCTGCTCCAAGCGTTTCAGCTCAGCCATGCCTTGATTGAGATCCATAAACTGATTCGACAGCAGCGACAGCACTTTGAACTGCTTACGGTTGGCATTGGCAGCCTTATGACCGACTAAGATCATAAAGAAGATCACCAAGGGCGCGGTCAGGGCAAAGATAAAAAAGGCAACCCAAGAGACCGGCAACACTGACACCAGAATGGTCAGCGGTACAAAGGTAACCAGAAACACCTGCCCCACATAACGACTGTAATAGTCATCTAGGGCATCGACTTGCTCATAAACACGGGTAGATAAACCCGCATCCTCATCCAGTCCCAAACGCTTTGGCCCGAGATGGGTCAAATGATCGATTAATCGTTTGCGAAGTGAAAAGCGGATATTTCGACTGGCGGTGGCACTCATTTGTTCACGCATGAACTGCAACACAGCCTTTAACAGGAAAGCACCACCCGCTAAGGCGGCGGCCTTGAGAGGCAATTGCCCCTCAAGGACTAGATCAGCAAATACTGTTGCCAAGCCTAAGGCTTGTGCCACGATCGCTAACGCGATTAAGACCCCTAACCATTTCACTGCTTGAAAGCGTCTTTTTTCCACCTGCTGTAAGTCGAAAAGAAACTGCTGTTCTGGCGTCTTAACCCGTTTGCGCATCGCAATAGCCTTAAATCATAAGGTGATTAGCCTTGATTGTCTTACATTGAATCTTCTGGAGATTCACCGTCGTAACCTGAAAACTCAAGCCAGACAGCATTAATGATGCCGAATGAACACGCAAGTAGAACACCCAACACCCAAGCAAAATACCACATAATGACTCCTTAAATTTGGGGCAGGTACCCTGCCCCACTGCATCTTAGTAAAGTGAGTGAGAGTTTTTAGCGATGTGCTCTTTAGTCAAACGACCAAACATCACAAAGTAACTCCATACAGTGTAGGACAATACAATCGGTACGAAGATACAGGCCACCACAAACATGATCATCATAGTGGTTTCACTTGATGTCGCATCCCACATAGTCAGACTCATACTTGGGAAAGTAGAAGACGGCATTAGGAATGGGAACATAGAGCCACCCGCAGTCATGATGATGCCAGCAATACCCAGTGATGATAGTAGGAATGCCATACCACCACGGCCCGCTGCGCCCATCAACCCCGCTAGCAACATGCCACCGATACCAACAATCGGAGCCAGAATCAGAGCAGGGAAAACACTGTAGTTGGCTAGCCAAGCACCCGCTTGAACTTCGGCTGTTTTCATTAGTGGTGTCATAGCAGAGTTACCATCGAACTCACTGGTGATCACGTAACCATCAATACCGTAGGCTAACCAAACACCCGCTAGAGCAAACAACACCGCCGTTAACACACCTGACACCATGGTTGCTTTACGCACTTTGGCAAATAGGTTGCCCTCAGTTTTCAATAGCAACCATGCGCCACCTTGTGTCACTAGCATTAGCAAGCTCACTAGACCACATAGAATCGCAAATGGGTTAAGCAATGCGAAGAATGAGCCTGTGTAGGTCACACGTAGGTATTCGTCAAACTGGAATGGTACGCCTTGTAGTAGGTTACCAAACGCCACACCAAAGATGATTGGTGGAACAGCCGAACCAAAGCCAATAGCCCAGTCCCAGTTTTTACGCCATTTGGTACCGTCAAGCTTAGAACGGTAATCAAAACCGATTGGGCGGAAGAACAAAGCCGCCAAGGTTAGGATCATCGCCATGTAAAAGCCTGAGAACGAGGTTGCGTATACTACTGGCCAAGCCGCAAACAAGGCACCACCTGCTGTAATAAACCATACTTGGTTACCATCCCAGTGTGGGGCAATCGAGTTGATCATAATACGGCGCTCTGAATCGTCTTTTGAAATGACGTTCAAAAGCGAACCAACGCCCATATCAAAGCCGTCCGTGATGGCGAAACCGATTAGCAATACGCCAACCAATACCCACCAGATGACTTTCAGCATTTCGTAATCCATCTTAAACCTCCTGCGCTTTAAGCTGGTCTGTTTCTTTTTCTAGCGCATAGCGGCCAGTGTGCAGACTTGAAGGACCTTTCTTCGCGAAACGAATCATCAAGTACATTTCTGCAATCAAGAACACAGTGTACAAAGCAGTCATTAAACCAAGTGACAACCAAATTTGGCCCGTTGTTAGGTTCGATACCGCCACGTGTACAGGCAGTACTTCACCAATCGCCCAAGGCTGACGACCGTATTCGGCAACAAACCAACCTGTTTCACAGGCAATCCATGGCAACGGTAGCGTGAACATAATGGCTTTTAGGAACAGACGGTTTTGACCAATACGACGACGTGCGTTTTGGTAGAAAGCAAAAGCGAATGTCACCAACATCAGGAAGCCAGCTGCCACCATGATACGAAAAGCAAAGAACAGCGGCGCGACTTTAGGGATTGAGTAATCCACTGCCATATCAAGCTGCTCTGGTGTGACGTTGTTGATGTCATCGGTAAAGGCTGTCACCAATAAGCCATAACCCAAATCGTCTTTTACTTTTTCGAAGTTTTCGATCACTTGTGGGTCTTCGTTACCAGAACGTAGCTCAGCTAGTAGCTGATTAGCGTAGATACCGTTGATAATGCGTTGGCGGTGGTATTCTTTTAGCTCTTTAATACCCACCACTTCTTCATCTAATGAACGAGTGGCAATCAAGCCCATCAAGCCAGGTATACGCAACGCATATTCTGTTTCTTCAAGCTCTTGATTCGGGAAACCAATGATGGTGAACGGCGCTGGCGCTTCGTGTGTTTCCCACTCAGCCTCAACAGCAGCCAACTTCACACGCTGTACTTCACCTAACTCATAACCTGACTCGTCACCAAGAATGATAACGCTCAAAGTAGCCGCTAGACCGAACGCTGAAGCGATGGCAAACGAACGACGCGCAAAGGCCAAGTCACGATTTTTAAGTAGGTAGTAGCTTGAGATCACCAATACAAAGATAGCGCCCGTTACGTAACCCGCTGAAACCGTGTGAACAAATTTCACCTGCGCCACTGGGTTAAATAGCAACGCACCAAAGTCCACCAATTCCATACGCATGGTTTGGTAGTTGAACTCAGAACCGACTGGGTTTTGCATCCAACCGTTGGCGATCAAGATCCACAGTGCAGACAAGTTAGAACCTAGCGCTACCAGCCAAGTCACCATTAAGTGCTTAACTTTGCTTAAACGGTCCCAACCAAAGAAGAACAAACCAACCAAGGTTGATTCAAGGAAGAAGGCCATCAAACCTTCGATTGCCAAGGGCGCACCGAAGATGTCACCTACGTAATGCGAGTAGTAAGACCAGTTTGTCCCGAACTGGAACTCCATGGTCAAACCGGTTGTAACACCTAAGGCGAAGTTGATACCAAACAACTTACCCCAAAAGCGCACCATGTCCTTGTACACCTGCTTGCCTGTGATGACGTACACGGACTCCATAATCGCAAGTAGGAAAGAAAGGCCGAGGGTCAGAGGTACAAACAAAAAGTGGTACATGGCCGTTAGCGCAAACTGGAACCGCGAGAGCTCTACAACTGCTTCATTAATCATGATCTTAACCCATGTCTAACGTAAGAAAACGGCGGCTCTTCCGAGGCACTTCAATGCTCTTATTGCTTTTGGTCGCCAACAAACACCAAATCATTCACGAAATGTATGACTGGCATACACGTGAATTATTTATTAGCAAGGCTTATGGGTCATTGCGATAGATCAATAAATGACACTAATGACTTCACTCTTGTTCAACTTACTCAATCTTTACAACAAGAAAGCAGGTTTATAACACTCAACACGAAGTGGCATAACACCATAAGCAGTGCTTCGGCGCATATTAGATTCTCATTATTTATACGAGTCAACACAAAAAGTAATAAGCTTATATCTTTTTGGGATATGTTATTTTTTCATATAACCATGGGCGATAAAAAATCCTTATGGTTACCACTTTGCTTGCCGTTGGCTCTTAATCGCGCCTCGCTGTTTTTTGCTATCCAAGCGTTTGCGCTGGGAGCTCTTAGTGGGTTTAGTCGGACGACGCACCTTCTGTGGCCGATTAGCGTCAAGAATTAACGCCAGCAAGCGCGCCAAGGCATCCTCACGGTTAGCTTCTTGGGTACGAAACTGTTGCGCCTTGATGACTAAAATACCGTCTTTGGAGATACGACTATCGTTTAACGACAGCAATTGCTCTTTAATTCTTTGCGGCAAAGACGATTGCAAAATATCAAAACGCAAATGAATCGCGCTGGAGACCTTGTTGACGTTTTGACCGCCCGCCCCTTGAGCGCGAATTGCGGTCATTTCAATTTCATGATCGGGTATTTCTACGGTATTCGAGATTTTTAACGCCATGTCTTCGCTCAATTGCTTCTTTATTGAGCCATTATTGTAACAGGGCGACCTGCTTTCATAATGTTACTTCGCATCTTTTGACAAGTTCGTTACAATCACTGTCCTTTTTGATTTAAGACTGGAGCCATCAGTGACACTATTTCGTCCATGCATCGACCTACACCAAGGCAAAGTGAAACAGATTGTAGGGGGGAGTTTGAATGACACTGGCGCTAAAGAGAACTTTATTAGCGACTACGACGCCGCATATTACGCCAACCTGTATCGCGAACATGCGATCACCGGTGGTCATGTTATTGCGCTTGGCAAAGACCACGAGAACAAATTAGAGGCACTGAGCGCACTTCGAGCTTACCCAAATGGCTTACAGTACGGCGGCGGTGTGACCGTTAAAAATGCTGCAGAATACTTAAAAGCCGGTGCGTCCCACGTTATCGTCACGTCTTACCTATTTGAAAACGGTGAGTTCTCTTGGGACCGTCTAGATCAAATTAAACGAGAAACAGGTACCGAGCGCTTAGTATTGGACTTAAGCTGCCGTCGTGTCGGCAATAGTTGGTTTATCGCTACGGACCGTTGGCAGACCATCACTTCTACAGAAGTGAACATGGAAAACTTAGTCGAGCTTGCTAACCACTGTGATGAGTTCTTAATTCATGCGGCGGACGTGGAAGGCCTACAAGCCGGTATCGATGAAAAGCTAGTAGCACTGTTAGGCCAAGGCTGTCCAATCGATGTTACTTACGCTGGTGGTGCGCGCTCATTAGAGGATCTAAAGCGAGTGCATGAGCTGTCTAATGGCCAGGTAGATTTGACCATCGGCAGCGCCCTAGACATCTTCGGTGGCAAAGGTGTCACCCTAGAAGATTGCATTAACTGGAACCGCCAACAGTAAATATCCCCATTAAATCGAGGGTTCTTTACATGGCCCTCGATTTGTTGCGCATTCGCTGACTCGACATCCCTGCCCCATTACCGCATACTTGGCGCACATCATATTTACATTAGGAAACATTTCGACTATGAGGATCTTTCGTACTGGTTTTGTTCTACTTCCCTTGTTGTTAGCGGCGTGTTCCTTTCCGACAAAACCGACTTCCTCTGACTCTACTGTAAACGAAGTTGGTGCACTGGGTAACACGAAGGCTGAACAGCCTTCAGCCACTCAGTCAACGCAAGAGAACGAGACAACAAAACCCGAGCTATCGAATCAAGAGCTGTTGGCACAATACAAGTCCTTACAGACACTGGCGCGCCAAAACATTCAAGAATTGGAAACTCGTCTTGGCCAGACCATCAGCAAACCAAGTTTATCGATTCCTTCGACTAATGATGTGGCGATGCTGAAGAGCAAGGTTAACGAGCTACAAGAGTTTACCAGTGATTTGACTGGCCAGATTGTGGAATTAGACAAACGCGTTATGGAACGTCGTGATCAGCCGAAAAAAGGTGATCAGCTGCAAGTTCATTTGTCTGCGTTGGAAGTCGATAACCAGAAGTCATTTAAAGCACAGCCGTTAGTCGGCAACTGGGTGCGTGGTGAATCAAGAGTGGTTCGCTTAAATGAAAACTTCTTGATGGGCAATGCCACATCAGAGCCATTAAATCTAACTTACACCGAAACCTACCAAATCATTATGAATGAAAAACTGATTGGTACCTTTGGTCCGAATCGCAGCAAATACGAGTTAGAATTTGATGCGCCAACGTCTGATCAAAAGGGTCAGATCGTCGGCACCTTAAAAATTCGTATTCCAGATTAGATTCAATGAGCTGGGGAAGCCTTTCGCTGGGCTTCCTCTGCTTCCTCAAGTGTTTCTACAGTCCGCACCAACTTCGCTGGCACCATCACCGATAACGACTTCGGCATCACTTCCACCAAAAGCTGTTCCGCTTCTCGGTTTTCCCCGTCTAATACATAGGACACCAAACCACCGTCTTTGGCCTCTAATTTAACGCGATAAGCGGTAGTATGATGCACCCCTTCGTACTCGTGATCTTCATAACGATTGGTTAAACCATGTCCAACCAGTTCCAACAGGTTCAAAATTTGTGGACGATCAGGAGACAACCAAGTTAAATCCATCTCACCATCGGTGAGATCTGGTGCTCCGCGCCCTTGAGCAAGCAAGGTGGTCACGGGCGCCGCATTCGCAATCGTCAGGCTGGGTGTATTGATTTCGATCGCTTCTTGATCGTTCATCTGCACCTTATAAACCGTACTTTGATTATCCCCTACGGCTTCAGATAAACCTTGTAAATAGGCCAGCTGACCGCTGGTATTTTTCTTCGCACGATCGGCTTTCTCGATCATTTTTTGCTCAAAGCCAACGCCACACAGTAATAACATCACTTCATCATTACAAAGTGCCGTATCAATGCGACTTTCCACCCCTTCAATCAGCGCCATACAAGCGGTCTGGATTGGGTTGATCTTCACTCCCACACCACACAAAGCATGGCTCAAGGCATTCGCGGTCCCCAACGGAATGATGCCCAATTTGACCTGCGTATTAACCAGCTCTTGGGCCACCTCAGCAACAGTACCATCACCACCACAAGCAATGATCACATCAGGATGCTTGCGCAGTGCCTTTTGTGCCCAATAACTGCCGTTATGCTTTTCTGACGTAGTGCGAATGGTAATGTCGTAGTAAGGCGCTAGCAGCGCCATGATTTGCTCTTTGCTTTGCGCCCATTGGCGAGTCCCTGCCACAGGGTTAGCAATTAACCATGCCGTGTTATGAACTCTTAACAGTCTTTTGTGATGCATGACGGTCAGTTTATTGAACTGACGTTTGTTTAAGTGAACGCTTTTACGCACACTTTTAATTTGTTTAATTACCCCAGCAACGGTTTTGTTAGGATGCTGACTTAATAAATAGGCGGCCATCATAAACACCGAGCGTCCTCGACCTAAAGCACAATGCACAATCACACTGCGCCCCCCTTTACGATGTGTATGAATCCAATTTAGGGCACGCTTTACCTGCACTTCCGAAGGTGTTGCGTGATCCAAAATGGGCACATTGAGATAATCAATCTCCTCACCTAATAAAGTCCAATTGAGAGAGTTGAACTCAGCCGTGACATCCAAGACGGCACAGATATCGTGGCTTTTTAAGAAATGTATATCCGATGGAAACAATCGACGCGCCAAAAACAGGCCCGGCTCAATTTCTTGAATGGCAGGGACTTTATCGCGGCTGCGAGCAATGGCGTTATAACATTGTGTGGCCCATAAGAATGGCCAGAGCGTCCAACGAATAGAAAAAGGAATGCTGCCATCGGCACGCTTTCTGAAAATAGAAGGGTTATTAAATATATAAGCCAGACTCACCACGAAAAATGACAAGGCTGCCCAGCCCCAAGCACTGCGAAAATATAAGTCAGCGGTGGTGATCCCCAGCAGTACAAACACTAAGGCAAGTACAAAATACAGATTCGTATGCAACAGCATAATGGCTCCTCCTAGTCCGCGAACTTAACTAGTTATACGTTTACAAAGGTCCGTCTCACCTTTATTACCATAACCATAAGCCATTCATTCGTAAATCTTTGTTGAGGATCTTGCGATTTTCATGCATTTGAATGCTGGAGAAGAAAGGCTGTAAAAAACACCAAAAATACATTTTGCCTGATTAAACACTGTGCTAATCTCGATTCGTGTTGACTAGAAGTTATCGAACATTCTTTAACCATAGTCAATTGTTCACGGGAAGAGCGACTTTTGCATTCTAGTGGCTTTTCTTTATCAAGTTCGTTGGTGCTCTTGCACCTGGAGTTATCTTAATGGATGCATCTATCTCTTTGTTTGAACTAGGATGGCAAACCTATTTCCAACAGCAGTTGTCATTGGATGACCTAGAAGCGCATAAAATTGCACGTGTTTGCCGAGTTGAACCGTCCAATTACGCCTTACTTTCTGAGCAAGGTCTCATTAGCTTAGCAATACAACCCTCGCAGCCGAATATGACTATCGGTGATTGGGTAATCGTTAATTCTGATAATCAGTTCGTCCGTAAACTAGACCGCAGTGCCCTTTTCAACCAAGAGCAAAAATTAATTGCTTCTAACATTGATACGGTGTTGATTGTAAGTGCACTTGATGACAATTTTAATATCGAACTGATTAAGCGCTACCTTGAATTAGTACATGAAGCAGAGTCTGACGCGATTGTCGTGTTGACCAAAGCAGACCTGTGCGATGCAACGGAAGTGGATGAGAAGCGTGACCGCGTTCAACGCCTCAACCCTCTCCTGATGATAGAAACCGTTAACACTAAGTCGGAAGAACCTGTGGAAGCGTTGAAGAGCTTCTTTAAGAAAGGTAAAACCGTCGCCATCCTTGGTGCACCCGGTGCAGGCAAATCACGCTTAGTGCGTAGCCTAATCGACTTAGATGACGCAAACACTCACTTTAGTGTCGAGCAAGACTCATTATTCCGCTTACCAAATGGCTCAGTACTACTGGACTCTCCTGAGTTACGTGAGCTACAAGCGAGTGAAGCGATGAGCTCAGTCTCTGGACTTGAAGTGGTCGCCAAGCTTGCAGAAAAATGCCGTTTTAATGACTGCACACACACCAACGAACCTGGCTGTGCGGTGAGAAAAGCGCTTGATGATGGCGAAGTGGAAGAGCAACGCGTGCGCGCTTTCAAACGTGCAAACTTCTCTCGCGATGAAGACGACTCTTCCAAGTCTAAACCACACGATAAATTCCATCGTAGTGCTCACTCAGATGCCCGTGCGAGAAAGCACAGCATTACGGAGTAAAACGCAACAGACATAAAAAAACCTGCTTAACGCAGGTTTTTTTATGTCGTTCGATTCGCTCCAGAGATGCTTTACAGCATCTCTTTCGCGTTCATCATCGCTGTCCAAGCCGCAATCGACTTATCAAACTCACCTCGTTCCGCTTTCGGAATCGAAGACATGGTTGGGATTTTAGCCGTCATTGGGTTGACTGGCTTGCCACCAATATGCAGCTCATAGTGTAAGTGTGGGCCTGTGACTCGGCCGGTTGAACCCGACAGCGCAATGACTTGGCCACGCTTCACTCGTTGCCCCTGTTTCACCAAGATTTTACTCAAGTGCAAGAAACGCGTGCTGTACTTACCAATGTTATCAATATCGATGTATTTGCCCGCGTAACGATGATCCGCAGTACGAGTGACCACACCATCCCCTGTGGCCAGCACTTGCGTGCCATTTGGTGTTGCCAAGTCAGTACCGTTGTGCGGCGCAGGACGTCCTGTCACAGGGTGCATTCGATTCGGGTTAAAGCCAGAGCTGACACGGTAACTTGCTGCTGTCGGCAAACGGCGCAATGCAGGCGTCAAGCTATTACCATTTTCATCGTAAAAACGGCCATCAGAGCTATTTAAGAAGGCTTGATAATACTGACCACGCACCTGAATACGGACTGCCTCAACCTGCTCGCTGCCAACCGTCTCACCGTTGACATCACCTTGCTTAAGCACCACATCAAATGCATCGCCAGCACGAATATCACGACGAAAATCCAAGCGCCCTTTGAGCAAATCGCTGACCGTCATAACGTTGGCATCAGACAGTCCGGCACGCTTGGCCGATAAATAGAAGCTGCCATCGACGGTGCCATGTTTAGTAAACTGACTCCAGCTTATTGGCTTCAACTCTTCTTTATAAACAAAACCACCCTTGTCCTGTACATAAGCGATGGTTTTACTTGGGTCTATACGGCGCGAGATACGTACCAATTCATCCTTTTCATTGGTTTCAAAACGCAGGCGATCCCCTACTTGTAGCGGCTCTAATACCAAGTACTCCTGGTCCGCTTCTAAAATGCTGTATAACGTGCCGATAGGAAAGCCATAGTTCTGAAAAATGCCTTCTAACGTATCACCCGACTTAATTTGATGTTCCACCATACGCGGTTTCGGCACCGATTGGGTCACCTGATCCACTAGGGAACTCTTTTCTCCTTCACGCTTTGCAGCCCTTGGTGCAGGCGCTAATACGTCAAGCGATGGCGGCGGCGGTACGTCCGCAATCTGAGTCGTAATTGGGCTTAGAACAATGCGACTGTTAGGCAACGCCTCAAAATTGGCTTCACGCTGGTCGTCCTCAACGGCCCCTTCATAAACAATTAAAAATAGGACAAAGACTGATACTAAGACCAGAGCCCAAAGTCGTGGGCCACTTGGTAGCCAACTTAGTTTCCTTTTCGGTTGAACCATAGAGAGTAAACTTCATTCCAGGGCAGCTCTCTGCTGCCAAAAAGAGAGATATGTAAGGTCATTATAATCAGGCGCTGTACCTGAGTTTGTTATAAGACTGTCACATCTTGCCTGAGTCTTATTAAAAATGACAGTCCATCAGGTCAAGCAGGATCATGAAATCTTATCCATTACATGTTCTTGATATAGCTCGATCAAAAAACGTTCAAAGATACCATTGTAACGCTACCTTATTCATCAGAGTCAGTTGCCTGTCTTAATCAGACATGTTCTAGCGGCTCATTTTAGGATACATTGAAGACTATCCCCACGTTCCTGTTAGGCATTAATCTTCTATGAACCAACTAGGTACTCAAACGCAATCCTATTCCAGCCAAGGCGGAGAATTTGAGATCGAACTCGTACAAGAAGTTCCCATTGCGATCAGCATTAATGATCTAAACTACGCCGTTATCATGATCACGCCAGTGGATGTCGAAGCCTTTATTATTGGCTTTGCTTATTCCGAAGGCCTCATCGTACAAGCAAATGAGGTGCTTGATATTGAAATCGATCATGCAACCAGCGAACTAGAAGACATCCCGACACACATCAACGCTAACATTAAACTGACTGGCCGAGCTCAACATCGTTCATCAAGCATTATGCGTCAACGAAAAGGCACCAGCGGCTGTGGTCTTTGTGGCATCGAAGCGATTGAGCAAAGCTTCCCTCAGCTTGATAGTCTGACGCCAAGCCCTTCATTAAGTCCTGAACAATGGCTTGCAGCCAAACAGCATTTTTCAGGACATCAAGAAGTCGGCGGTATTTCTGGTGCCATCCATGGTGCCATGCTGATGGATGGTCAAGGGCAATTTCTATGCTTCGCGGAAGACATTGGCCGTCATAACGCGCTCGATAAGCTGATTGGAAAAGCGCTGCTCGAGCAGATTCCATTAGCCAATAGCCATATTTTAATGAGCAGTCGTTGCAGTACAGAACTGATTTTAAAAGCAGTTCGCGCCAAGGTCGCCAGCCTAGGTCATCTTGCCTCGCCAAGTACATTAGCCGTGGCTCAAGCCAAGCAGTATGGCCTACATCTGATCCATATTCCGAGAAAAGCAGAGCCTCGTTACTACAACTAACCTACAGATGTTTCTTTGCTAAAAGTGCAGCCAGACACACGCACACAATTTCGACCTGCATTTTTAGCTTCATACAAGGCGGTGTCAGCTTGCTTAATAGCAATATCAATTGCCTGCATGGTCGCGCCTTCATGAATACAGCTGACTCCAATTGAAACCGTAATCCGTTTTACTTTTGGCATGCTCGTGCTAGCAATGTGCTCGCAAAGAGACTCGGCAAGATTGAAGGCACGCTCACAGCGGGTACTTGGCATAAAAATCAAGAACTCTTCGCCGCCAACCCGACAAGCCACATCGCCGTCACGAATAAAGGCTTTCATCTCTAACGCTAACTGCTGAATCACCTGATCCCCAGCATCGTGGCCATAGCGATCATTGACCGTTTTAAAGTGATCAATGTCCAACGCCAATACTGAAAAAGGCTCTTTATTCGACTCAAACTGATCCAGTAAACGCTGCATCCCTCGTCGGTTATATAACTTGGTAAGCGGGTCAGTCTGACTGTCAGTGTCCAGTTGATGAATTTTATCGTTTAACATACCGATAGCATTCAAAACCGCCATTTTTAATTGCGCCGCTTCATAATACCAAGAACGGATTGAAACAATATTTTGCTGCACATTCTTGTCATTGACCTTCTCAGCGTTGCGCGCCAGCTGTCGTAGTGGCCGAGAGATAAGCATCGCTAAGAACCAAATCACGATTAACGTCAGCACGGCAAGAGGTAAGCTTTCCCAGAACACTCTGGTTAGGTGCTCGTTCAAAGTCGCTAGCACCTGCTCCCTTGGCTTCTGCACTACCACCCCCCAGTTCGCAGCCTGAACGGGCGCAAAACCAGCCAGCATATCAATGCCTTTCGAATTGCGTCCCTGGTCGCTGCCCTCAAAGCCTGACATGGCCTTCTGCACCAGAGGCATCTGCGCAACATTCTCACCAACACGCTCTGGGTAAATATGAAATAGCAGCTCGCCGTATTGATCGACCACATATAGATAGGTGTGGTCCATAAAATAATGCTCACGCATTAAACGTGATAGTGAGCCATTTTCATCTAAATAAATTGTGCCAGCGATATAACCTAAATAATTACCGTGCTCCCCCCAAATAGGATGGGAAATACTGATAATGGTATGGCCCGAGACAGAATGGAATGGATTACTGATAAGAGGTTTGCGCTCATAAAACGATTGGCGAGTATTTTCAGGCAGCACATAGCCTTTACTCACGGAGCCTTCAGGATAAGCTGCCACCACTTCTGCGTTATTGTTTACAACGACCGCTGAGTTAAACACTTCCGCTTGATTTACTAGGCGAAACACTTCGTCTTCGGCTGTAACCTCAGCAGAAGAACTGCCCGCTAATAAACTCGCACTGAAGGCTACCGAATGCTGCGCTGTGTTCAGCATCATTTGCGCTGACTCAGCCACCTTTGCAGCATAACGTTGATTAGCCGTTAATGTGTTTTCCACCAATAACGTACGTTGAACATTGTAGATGGCTAAATAACTATTCCCCAATGTCACCAACACGCTGCCAACGGTCAACAGAAGAATCAACCGACGCAAATCGGTGCGAATAACATATCGTAGTAGTAACATCAAACACTCGCAGCTTGTCGCGTATTACTGCCCAACACAGCAATACGTTAATCGGTGACAGGGCTCTATTTAAAAACCATCGAAATTAAGCCCAAAATATTACAAATCATGGTTCTAAAATATAAGAAACCTTTTCGGTTTTCATTAGTACAAATGTAAATCAACTAACCGGCTAGTCAGTAATAACCAGCTAGATGAAAGCCAGTATCCTAGCTCTATTAATTAAGGTAAGCCGCTGTTTGCATTTCAGAGATGCGACTAAAGGTACGTTGGAATTCAAACAGCAAAATCCCATTGGTGTATAAATCCGTTAATGCAACCTCAGACTTAAATACCATTTTTATACGCTGATCGTAGCATTCGTCCACCAGACTGATAAAACGTCGGACTGCATCATCATGAATGCCAAGGGACACTTCCCGATCACCCGTTTGACCTGAGCCTAGCGCCCCGTCTTCGGTGCCACGCGCTTTAATATGCTCGTAAGGTGTGCCACTTAATTCGGGGATATTGGAAATGGCAATACAGTCATACTGTTGCGCAAGGCTGATATAGTCTTGGGCTGACCGAGGACTGACGCACAGATCTTTAAAGTCACACCATAACATCGAATCTGACTGCAGCTGATAAGGCAGCTCTCGATGATTTATTCGAATGCTTCCCTGCGAATTCCGCTCACCTTCGAATAAAGTGCTGATCAGTGACTCAAACTCAGACTGACAGGTAAAAAATACTGACTGGTCGGCAGGCAAACGGAAGCGATGGTCTTTCTGTCCAGCGAAGTGAAAACTTAACAGTCGAGTCTCTAACACCTCGATGGTCGGTGCAAAGCGGTCTTTTTGTAGCTGATTTTGGAACAGACCAGAAATGGGGATGTTTGACGTCGCCACTAAATAGCAACCCTCTTCAAACAAGGCTTGGATTAAATTCCCCAGCAACATGGCATCAGCGATATCTGAGACAAAGAACTCATCGAAACAGATAACCTTAACCTCACGCGCCATACGCGCTGCGATATGATTCAAAGGATTAGCGATACCAAAGGTGGTATTCAATTCGCGATGTAAGGCGCTCATAAAATGATGGAAGTGCTGGCGGCGGCCAACTCCTTCGGGAAGCGATTGGAAAAACAAATCCATCAGCATGGTTTTACCACGCCCCACACTGCCCCATAAATAAACACCGAGCGGTGCATTATTGGGAATCTCAGCCTGATCAGTCAGTTGTTGCCATAAAGTATCCAATGCAGCCAGTGCATCAGCTTGGAAAGCATCATTTTCGATCTCTCCAATTTGCACCCGTTGGCGATAGAGCGCACTTGGAGAGCTATTTACATTCATAAAAATATCGCAGGGGTATATTAAGAAAACTACGCCGTTTTATGGTGCTTCAATCCTGAGATAAGCGTTGCCCCGACTTCTTCAAGGGCCGCCACTTCATTCACAGCATCTAAAGCAATGGCCGCTCGCGGCATACCAAACACGACGCAACTTTGCTCGTCTTGGGCAACGGTAAAGCCACCATTATCGTGGATTTTTTTCATACCTTGAGCGCCATCTTTCCCCATACCGGTGAGTAACGCCGCTAAGGCAAATTTCCCCACTTCAGAGGCAATGGATTCAAATAGGACATCTACCGAAGGGCAATGACCACTGACTTTTTCGCCCTTAAACACATCGGTGTAGAGCTGATTACCTTTGCGCACCACGCGCATATGATAGCCACCAGGAGCTAAGTAGGCATAACCTGGTCGAAGCAGTTCCCCCCCTTTGGCTTCAATAACCGTAAAGTCTGTCGTGCGACTTAAGCGATCCGCATAAGTAGTGGTAAAGCCTGCTGGCATATGTTGTGTCATAACCACCGCAAAATTTTGCGCGGGCAGTTGCTGCAATACGTTATTAATCGCTTCCGTGCCACCGGTTGAAGCACCGATGGCAATCACACGATTGACGCCGACAGAGGAAAGTGGCTTAACCGGAGCACGCTGGCTTACTTGTCGGACATGGCTACGTGCCGCCATTTTGACCTTATTGATAATCGTGCTTGAGTAACGCTGAAACATGGAGATGTCATCAATAACGGGCTTCGCGATGTAATCAACTGCGCCTAGCTCCAACGCTTTTAGCGTTATGTCCGCTTTTGAACGGGTTAGTGTGGAAATCATAATCACAGGGGTGGGCTTCGCTTTCATTAAAACTTCTAAGAAGCGAATACCATCGACTTCTGGCATTTCCACATCTAGAGTAATCACGTCCGGCATCAGCTGGTTAACCAACTTTTTAGCCTCAAAAGCATCTCTTGCCGCGCCGACGACCGAAATGTCTTTATCAGAATTGAGAACTTCGGTTAACAGTCTTCGAATAATTTCCGAATCATCGACAATCAATACTCGAATGGGTGGGTGTGACATACAACTAATTACCTTAATCAGAATAGATCAATATCACCAGAGTCAATCTGACTTTCAACCACCGCTTTCTTGTAGCGTAGTTCGTTATCAATTAACTCATGATCATAATGATTTTTCAGTTTCTTCATCATGGCTCGGCCAGAAACTGGAAAGAAGTTTACTCGTCGCGGATAAATATCTAATAAGTCCGAGGCATCAACTGGGATGCCTTCATTCTTTAAATAGGTCTGAATAAACTCGGCGTTATTTCTACCCACATTGTTGTGCACCATGCCACGAATGACCGCCCCACCACCAAAGATTTTGGCACGGAAACGATCACGACGCCCACCCAGCTTTACCAGGTGGTTAATCAGCAATTCCATGGCATAAACACCATAACGACCCGAAGCAGACAAGAGGTCATTTGGGTCACCCTCAGGCAATAAGAAATGGTTCATACCACCCACTTTAGAGATCGGATCATATAAGCACACCGCGACACAGGACCCCAACAGTGTGGTGATCATCATGTCATCAGATGTGGCGTAATATTCACCTGGCAGCACCTTCATCGCATCGCTTTCAAATTGGCGATCATAGTAGCGTCTAGTTGCTAAATGCTCTTGTGCGGCTTCTTTCATTGCCATACTGCGCCTTCTCCTCTATAACTTCCTGTATGCAGTACGACCGACAGGTTTAATCAAGTGCCCCAAATGGTTGAAGTTCTCTGAGTGGCCTGCGATGTACAATCCGCCTGGGCGCAACTTCTCAAGTAACTTCTCAAGAATCTGAACCTGCGTTTCCTTGTCGAAATAGATCATTACATTACGACAAAAGATAACATCTAGCCCTGCTTGGACTGGATAGCTGCTATCTAATAAATTTACTTTTTTGAATTCAATCAAATTACGTAACTGAGGGACGACTTTGGCGTGCCCCAAGTTAGCGCCTTTGCCTCGTAAGAAGAAATTCTTCTTATTTTCAATCGGCTCAACTTTATCGATTGGATAGACACCCATACTGGCTTTACTCAGTACGTTACTATCAATATCCGATGCAATCAAACGACTGGAAATATCAAATCGACCAAAGGCTTTAACCAGGGTCATCGCAATCGAGTATGGTTCCTCACCAGTACTCGACGCGGCACACCAAAGGCGCTCACAACGCTCACCCGACTGAATAAACTCTTGCAACATTTCAAAATGATGCGGTTCACGAAAAAACGACGTCAAATTGGTCGTCAACGCGTTAATAAAATGCTCTTGCTCATCGGGATGCGTTTCTAGGTAGTTTAGGTATTGCTTAACTTCCTTTAAGCCTAATTTACGCACGCGAGGAGCAAGCCGACTGTAAACTAAAGAAACTTTACTGTCGGAGAGATTGATCCCAGCTAAAGCCCGAAGCTCTGAGCGGACTTTATTAAAGTCCGCATCCGTGTAGCCAAACTCACGGCTCATACTCACTACAACCTATGTAAGTTTAAAAGCGATTAATGTCCCTTAGTCAAACGCAATGTCGGTGTAGTACGCCCGCCTTCAACATTGAAACGCTGTACGTTCTGCTGCAAGTTGAATGCTTGAGAACGCATGCTGTCTGCTGCTGCGGCAGCCTCTTCTACTAGGGCTGCGTTTTGTTGCGTCATCTCATCCATTCGTACAACGGCTTGGTTAATCTCATCTAAACCAGTTGCTTGTTCAGAAGATGCCGATGCCACTTGAGACATCAATTCGTTTACACGGCTGATAGACGACTCGATCTGTTCCATAATGAGACCAGATTGATTTACCAGCTTGTTACCGTCTTCGACCTTAGACACAGAGTCATTGATCAATTCTTTAATGTCTTTCGCCGCATTGGCTGAGCGCTGCGCCAAAGTACGAACTTCCGACGCCACCACAGCGAAGCCTCGACCTTGCTCGCCAGCACGCGCCGCTTCTACCGCTGCATTCAACGCTAGGATGTTGGTCTGGAAGGCAATACCATCGATAATGCTGATGATATCGGCGATTTGTCGAGAAGCTTCATTAATGGAAGACATGGTTGTCACCACTTGTTTTACCTGCTCGCCACCTTGTTTCGCTACTTTCGACGCATCATTCGCTAGGCTACTTGCACTACGAACGTTCTCAGAAGTTTGACGCACACTACCGGTCATCAAGTCCATGCTAGACGCGGTTTCTTCAAGGCTAGAGGCTTGGCTTTCAGTACGAGCCGACAGATCCGAGTTACCTTGTGCAATTTCTGACGCTGCGTGATTAATCGTTTCTGCCGCGTCTTGGATCTCACGCACCATAGCCGTTAGGTTTTCACAGGTTTCATTACAGAAGCGTTTAAGGTTATCAAACTGACCTTGGTAATCTTCGGTAATGCGTTGGGTTAGATCGCCCTCAGACATGGCCATCAATACTCGACCGACATCCGATAGACCATGATCTGCCGTCGACATTAATTCATTCAGAGACTTCGCCATAAACAGCATAAAGCCCTGTTTATTTTCTTCCTTGGCACGAATCGTAAAGTTACCCGCTGCCGCTTCTTCTACCAGATGGCTAATCTCTTGCTCTGCTTGAATTTCACTGGTGCGATCCGCCCACTCCACAACCGAGCCAATGCGCTGCCCACTCTTATCAAAGATGGGGTTAGCAATCAGACGGAAATGTAGATCAGCGACTTTAATCTGAGCTTGGTGAACTTTTTCCAAAGAGGCTAATAGATCCGCTTGATGTGATGGGTTCTTGTGGAAGATATCCATTTTCGAACCAACAATGGTATCCACTTTGAAATGCGGCAATACTTTTTGCAACTCGCTCTCTACGCTGCGTAGCATAGTCTCCACTGAGCGGTTCATGTAAACGATCTTACGCTCAGCGTCAGCAACCATAACGTTGGTCGATGTCGCATTTAAGGCTTCTTCAATACGTGTCGACTCAATCAGTCTCAGTCTTGCGTCTTCCATCTGGGTTTGTACTTCCTCTTGCGCCTCACCCAGACGCTTAGCCATAGCCATAATGCCTTGGTTAATTGGACCAAATTCATCTTTGCGTTTTACATCTAATGCAATTTTGAAGTTGCCATTGGCAATGGAATGAGTCGCTTCAGCAACGGCTTTCAAAGAACGGTTCAGGCCACGAACTACCAAGACACAGATTAGAACCAAAGCAACCAACACCACGCCAATGATCCACATACTGCTAACCACTGACGAATTAGATTCTTCAATTCGCTCTTCAAGCATGGACGCTAAGATATTTTCGCTTTCAGTAAAAAACGCATTTAACGCGCCTAATTGATTACTAACATCTTGGAAGAATACCTGTGCATCATAATTCAGCACATTCGCATCAATGATATTTCGTTGAGTCAGACCAAACAGCACTTCAATCTCACGCTCAATCATTTGAGCTTTTTGTAGTTGCTCCGCTACACGAGGATCATCAGTCGACTCAGAAGCCGCCTCTAAGTTATGAACCAAGTTGTCTAGAGGTACTTTGACCCCAGCCATGATCAGCTCAAGACTGCTAATTTGCTGTGCTGGTGCCATTACACTGCTCGCGAGAATTTCAGTACCTTTCGCACGAAGAAGAGAGATGCTTTCAAGCACTGACGGTAGGCTCTGATTGTTGGCAATGATCAGATGATAAGTCGTAGCAGTTGGATCATAACTTAAACCGGATTCCTCCATAATATGAGGAATCACCTCATACAAGAGTTCATCAGACACTTGCTCAAACGCCGCATACATGTCTGCAGCTGTAATTTCACCGCTGATAACCTTACTGTGAATAGCATTAAAATTATTCACAGCATTTGCTAAATGCCTATTGGAGTCAGATCCAGGGTAGGTCTCTGCTAACGCGCTTTGCATAGCTTTAAGAGCCGTATTGGCCGCTTGCCAAGCTTGCTGCAATTTCCCCTTATCGATCGCTCTTTGACTTACCTGTACGATAGACATATCACGGTAGTCTTGAAGAGCTGACAGAGAAAGAATCAACTTAGCAGTGGGATCAATCCCAGCCAATTCCGATTCTGTTGCCTTGATAAGTGAGGACTCTGTTTCGAAAAAAAACTTCGTCGGCACACCAATGGCAATGATCACTAACACTGCCAAAATAACAAATTTCATTGATAGTTTGATATTCATACAAAGTCCTTTACAGGTCCATTCGATTCACAATTTGTCACACACTAAAAGGCAATTTTACGACTTAAACATTGAGTCCTATCTATGAGACAGCTAGAACTCTTCCCAACCATCGTCATCCTGTACACTTGGTTTTGGTAAAGGCTTGCTTGGCATTGGTTTTGGAGCTGGTTTACTGGGTGCAGCAGCTTTAGGCGCGGCTGGCTTTGGCTGTGACTTCATCGTTGTCTCAGGCTTTTTCAGCGTAGGCTTCGAGGCAGACAATGCGGGTTTAGGCGCCGCTAACGCTGCTTTAGGTTTAAACGACGATGCCATGTGACCTTCTTCAATGACAAATTGGCCCATGTTCGTTGCCAGCTGGTCTGCTTGATTCAACAAACTTTCAGATGCGGCAGCCGCTTCTTCTACCAAGGCAGCGTTTTGCTGCGTCATTTCATCCATCTGCGATACGGCTTTACCAATCTCATCAAGACCTGTCGACTGCTCAGAGGAAGCAGAAGAAATATCATTCATGATGCTACTAACTTTCTTAATCGCTTCGACGATTTCCTTCATGGTTTCGCCAGATTTATTCACCAGCTCATTACCCACTGAAATCTTAGAACCCGACTCAGAAATCAGACCTTTGATATCTTTCGCGGCATTCGCAGAACGCTGCGCCAAGGTACGTACTTCAGAGGCTACTACAGCAAATCCACGACCTTGCTCACCTGCTCGAGCCGCCTCAACTGCCGCATTTAGCGCCAAGATATTGGTCTGGAAGGCAATCCCATCAATCATACCAATGATGTCAGAAATTTTTTGTGATGAAGCATTGATCGATGACATGGTTGTCACCACTTGATCAATTAACTCACCACCAGCACTGGCTACCGACACCGCATTCGATGCTAAAGCCGTACCTTGCTGAGCGTTATTTGAGTTCTGACGCACGGTACTGGTCAGCTGCTCCATACTCGAAGCCGTCTCTTCTAGGTTCGCTGCTTGTTGTTCTGTACGGCGCGATAAATCTGTGTTGCCATTTGAGATTTCACGCGCACCGAGGTATACCGCATCGGCCGCTCCTTTGATCTGCGTGATCACATCAGTCATGGTTACCAACAAACCATTCACACCCTGGCACAGGCTTAATAATGAACCCGTTTTGCCATCAAGTGAGACACGCTTGGTTAGATCATTTGAAATAGCCGCTTCAATGGCTTCGTTAACTTGTTCTACTGCTCTTTGCAGTTGCTGCTCAGCTTCTACTTGAGCCGTAATATCTGTTGCATACTTAACGACTTTATAAATACTACCCAGTGCATCGCGAATAGGACTGTAGTTCGCCTGAATCCAGATCACCTTACCGTCTTTACGCACTCGTGGAAAACGTCCAACAAAGTGCTCACCCGCTTTTAGTTTGCGCCAGAAATCACGGTATTCTTCGGATTGGCTGTAAGCTGGATCAACAAACATACTATGATGCTTGCCGCGTACTTCAGTAGCGCTGTAGCCAAGTGCATTTAGGAAGTTATCATTCGCTTCATAAATCACACCATCTAAGTTAAACGAAATAACTGCCTGAGCTTTGGAGATAGCCTCTAGCTGACTAGCATAATCCGCGTTTTGATTTTTCTTCTGCGTCACATCGGTGGCGAACTTGACCACTTTGAATGGCTTGCCGTGTTCATCAAAAATTGGATTGTAGCTAGCTTCGATCCAGATACGTTTGCCTTGCTTGGTAATACGGCAAAATTCACCCGCTTGGAATTCCCCCGCAGCAAGCTTGCCCCAAAAGGCAGGATATTCATTGCTATTGCGCATAGCATCATCGACAAACAAGGAGTGATGCTTACCCACCACTTCATCAAGCGTATAGCCTAGAGCATTTAGGAAATTATCGTTGGCAAATAGAATGTTGCCCTTCAAATCAAATTCGATGATAGCTTGAGACTTAGATAAGGCATCCAACTGCCCACGTAAGTTAGTCAGCTCGCTTTGGGATACAATCACCTGCCCTTCTTCTAAAGGTTTCGCAAATAAGCCTTTAAACATAATTTTTGCCTTCTTATCTAAGTTCGTCCGTCATCGCAAAATTCAGACTTGAGCACGAGCAATGAACACCAAGAAACCTATTTATTAGCAACTAAACCGCTTCAAAAATGCCCAGTTCATCGCTAGAGATCAGTGCTTCGATATCTACAATAATAACCATGCTATCTTCCAATGCCGCTAAGCCGTGAAGATATTGGCTATCAAATGCCACACCAAACTCAGGAGCTGGTCGGATTTCTTCGTCTTCCAGATTCATCACATCCGATACACCGTCAACCACAATGCCGACAATGCGCTCATGGATGTTTAACATAATCACGATAGTCCATTCGTTATAAGTTGGCTCACCAATACCAAACTTAATACGTAGATCAATGATTGGAACAATGTCACCGCGAAGGTTAATCACCCCCTTGATAAAACTTGGGGCATTGGCAATTTTTGTTGTTGCTTCATAACCACGAATTTCTTTCACAGTCATGATGTCCAGTGCATAGGTTTCATCGCCTAAAACAAAGGTCAGAAATTCACGAGTTGGCATAGATGAAACGTTACCCTGCTGCTCTGACGGCATAAGACGGGCCTCCTAAATCTGAACTAATAAACTGAGTCAATGAATCGACATCAAGAATAAGCGCAACCCCACCATCACCCATGATGGTGGCCCCAGCCACACCGTCTACACGACGATAATGGCGTTCTAAACTTTTTATCACTACTTGTTGTTGACCAACAAGTGTATCTACCACCAGACCAAAACGATTCTTAGAGGTCTCTACCAACACAATGATGTACTCGGACAAATCAATGTTATCGATACTTTCCTCTCGGCCGCCAAGTACACGTCCAATATCTACTAATGGCCAGTATTCATCTCGTGCCCAAAGGATTTTGCCACCTTTAATCACTCGTATTTGATCGGCCATCGGTTGAATACTCTCAATAATATTCACTAAAGGCACAACGAAGATTTGCTCTTCTGCTTCAACACACATGCCATCGAGAATCGCTAAAGTCAGTGGCAAACTGATCACAAACTCGGTGCCGATCCCTTGCGAGGAGTTAATTTCAACTCGACCACCTAAGGACTCAATGTTACGACGTACCACATCCATGCCCACTCCGCGACCTGAGATATCAGTTACCTCAGCAGCGGTTGAGAAGCCAGGGGCAAAAATCAGCTGCCAAACGGCGTCATCTGTTAACGGGCTTGGTAGTTCAATGCCTTTTTCTTCGGCCTTGGCCAAAATACGTTCACGATTCAAGCCAGCGCCATCATCCAAGATAGAAATCACAATCTCGCCGCCTTTTTGCATGGCAGCTAGACGGACCGTACCTTTCTCAACTTTGCCTGCAGCTCTACGCACATCGGCTCTTTCGATACCATGGTCAACACTGTTTCGAATCAAGTGAGTCAACGGGTCAGAGATTTTCTCTACCAAGTTTTTATCGATTTCAGTATTAGCACCTTCAATCACTAACTCAATCTGCTTATCCATTTTTACGGATAAATCACGAACCAAGCGTGGAAAGCGGTTAAACACAAAAGAAATTGGCAGCATGCGCACCGACATCACGGCTTCTTGAATCTCACGGGTATTACGCTCAAGCTCTGCCAAGGCACCCATCATTTTTTCAGCAACACTCTCTTGAACCTCGTTACCAATCAAATTCAACATGGATTGAGTAATCACAAGTTCACCAACAAGGTTAACCAGCTTGTCGATTTTAACGGTCTCAACACGGATACTGGTGGCTTCAACATTTTTAGCATCGCCCGCGGCCGCTTTGGGCGCTGGTTTAGTTCGACTTTTTGAACCTTTGCTCGGTTCTTCCGCCATTGCTGACGTTTCATCCTTAGGATAAATACCGTAGCCTTGAGCGTTATCGATTTTATCTTGCGCTTGACGGGCCTTCATCGCCTCATCAAAGAAACCGTAGCCTTCACCCTCAGGCGACTTTTCAGCGATAGCAGCATCTACAGAGGTGCTTTCAGATTGGTCTTTAGACTCTGTATCGCTAGCCGCTAGATCTGAGTTATCAAATAAGCCAAAGCCCTCAATTTCTTCTGACGCACTGGGTTCATTCGCTTTCGCTTCGGTACCCAGCGCATCGTCAAAGAAACCAAAACCTTGGTCTTCCTCCGCGTCGCTTGCGATATTGTCGTCAAAGAAACCAAAGCCTTGTTCATCATCAGACTTGGTCGAAGCAGTAATCTCTTCATCAAAGAAGCCGAAGCCTTCGTCCTCAGACGAATCAGAGGGCTCCATTTCTTCAAAAAAGCCGAAGCCTTCATCGTCCTCTACTGCAGTGGCTTCTGGTGTATTTGCAGAAGCTTCGCCTTGCTGCGCCATGGCCTGAGCCAGCTCCGACTCTAAGCGAGCCTTGCTTGCTTCAATGATTTCCCAATCAATCTCTTCGTCATTGCGATAGTTATGTAGAATATCTTTTAGTACATCGACCGTTTCCAGTAACACCGTGATTAATTCATGGGTTAACTCCAGCTCTTCGTTGCGAGCGCGGTCGAGCATGTTTTCCATAACATGGGTCAAGCCAGTCATTGCATTAAAGCCAAAAATGGCACTACCACCCTTAATTGAGTGCGCGGCACGGAAGACACTGTTCAGCACTTCAATATCTGGTTCAACCACGTCGTAATCCAACAACATGGTTTCCATTGTCTCTAAGTGCTCTTGTGCCTCTTCAAAAAAGGCTTCGTTGAACTGGCTTAAGTTATCCATCAAACTCTCCGAAAAGACCTACTTTGGCTTTGATCGTTAGCGCAATACTTTTGATACCACTTCTAGCAATTTTTTAGGGTCAAATGGTTTTACCATCCAGCCAGTAGCACCCGCTTCTTTCCCTTTTTGCTTCATCATATCGCTCGCCTCTGTTGTCAAAACAATCAAAGGAGTACGAGCGTAGTTAGGCATAGCGCGTAGAGATTTGATCAAAGTAATGCCATCCATATTCGGCATATTCTGGTCAGTTAAGACGAAATCATAGCGATCGTTTTTACAGAAGTTTAATGCTTCTAGACCGTCTTTCGCGGCTTTAACTGTGTACCCAGCCCCTTTTAAAGTCATTTCAACCATTTGACGTACAGATGGTGAATCATCAACGATAAGCAGTTTCTTGCTCATAAAGTCCTCTAATAATCTAAAGTAACATGGGTAGTATTTGTTGTTTGATCATAGCTAAATGTATGACAAAGAGAAGTAATCAATTTCAATCCTCTTCCATAAGCTACGTCATCGCCCAAATCTTTTAATTTGTCTATGGCATAACCTTTGCCACTATCGCTTAAAGTAATAGCAAGTTTGTGAGACTCCATATCCCAGGCGAATTTCACCGCTACTTTATCGGTGGCGGTAATAGAGGCTTGCTTTACTTCTCGCATCGTAAGATAAGCGATAAAGTCTTCTTCTTTTAATTTAGACGGGATATGGAATATGCCATGATCCACTGCATTGACGAATAACTCAGTGGTTACTGTAAATGCTTTTTGGCAAAAATCTTTATGAAAGCCATACGTGCCCAGCAACTCAACTAGAGTGTAGGCAAACTTTTCATTATTTAATGCGCTACCCGTTAATTCAAAATCAAAACTGAAAGATCCAGGTAGTGGTTTGGCCTCTTCTTCAACTTGTTTAAGTTCTTCCCGTAATAAACTAAGATTTAAAACCGCCAACGTCATATCATCATGATCATTCAATTCGTTGGTGAAGTTTTCATAGCTATGCATGGTATCCAGCAAGCACTTAGGATTGCCCAAATTAGCGGCAATAATGTCGTAGGCTTCACTGAATAATAAACTACGGCCATCAATTACTTTATTTTCAATCAGACCATCACTAAACATCGCAATTTTGCTGACCTTGTCTAGATCAAAGACTTCCATTTTAGTGCTGACCATGTCGTCTGGCAGAATACCAATGGCTACATGGTTAGATGTCACCTTACTCAGGTTACCCTCATTATCAAACATCAGCACAGCCGGCATACCACCGTTCCAAATGCGTATGCTGTTATCTACTAAAGATAGCTCAAGTAACACTGCGGCGACAAAACGGTTCTGCGGAATACACTGGCTATGCTTTGCACTCAGCTCTTTTAGAATGGCGCCAAGCGACATACCTTTGGACACCATAGCCGCAAAAGTCGACACCATGGGATAAATCGTTAGCGCGGCAGCCATACCATGGCCGGTAGCATCCGCTAGCAAAACAATCAGATTACCATTGGGAGCTTTTGCCGAGAGCAGCATATCACCACAAAACCTGCCAGAAGAGCGAATGACTGTTTCTAAACCATCTACCTTAGTCGTATGTACTTTTAAGATATGGTTATAGACATAATGAGCCAGCTCTTCTTCTTGTTCTTTTTCGTGGGCAATGCGTTGATACATTTCATTGGCATCAAATAACGCACGCTCCGTCATCGAATTACGAATAAAACTACGCACACGGCTAGCAAGCAAAATAGGATGTACGGGTTTATTAATAAAATCCCGAACGCCTAAATCAAAAAACTCAGCCACACGATTCTGCTCGTAATCACCTGTCATTACCAAAATTGGCACTAATGGGTGACTCACGCGAAGCGCTCTCACTAATTCCGTCGAGTCTCCATCCGGCAAATGAACATCAAGCAGAAACAAAGCAATATCATGCTCGGGAATAAGCGCTTTGGCTTCCGCAATAGTCGTTGCAGTAACCGTATCAAGTCCCTGAGCCGATAGGGATTTAGAAACGATCAGGCGTGTACTAATATCATCTTCCAGAATTAGAACGCAGTTTTCTGATGACATAATAAGTTAGGCCTATTCGTATTCGAATAAGGTATGGAAGTTAGCCATCTCTAGAATATCTTTGGCGGTGCCCGTAACATTTCGAACAAAGCCTTTACCACCCACCGCACTAATTTTTCGGCGTAGCAAAACCATCATACCTAAGGCAGAGGAATCCACGTAGGTCACGCGAGAAAAGTCCAATACGATTAAGTTAGTTTTCGCTAAAGCTTGTTCGTAGGATTCAGTGAACCATTTATGGGTACTAAAATCGAAGCGTTCAGGGATACTGATGACGACAGGTGACTTCTGAGACATATGCTTTCCTAAAATCTTTAAAATAAATCGATGTCACCGCTGCCCACATCTTGTTGTGAGACAGGGTTATGACGTTCTTGGCTGCGAGCTTTGATTTTCTCAAGCTTATCTTTCATGACATTCTCAAGATCTTCAAAGGAAGTATTTTTAATACTTTCCAAATGCTCGCCAATAAATTTCAAGGTTTCGATGGTGTACTGGATATTTTGACGGTTAATATCGTCAAATTGCAGTCCGCGAGTGGCGGCAAAAATCGCATTTTCAATACCGCCCGCCAACGAATCCAACTCTGTTGTAACTTGAGCATCACTTTCCGCTTTTTGAACAATATGCTCTAGCACCTGCTGCATTTTGCGCTTCGATTCCATAATGTAGGTCACATCATGGGCGGCTAAACTTTCCATGGAAGTCGTTAACGCTGCCACTTGTGATTGGATCTTTTGCAATTGCGTTTGAATGGCAACACTGAAGCCAGCAGAACGATTCGATAGCGTACGAACTTCATCTGCTACCACGGCAAAGCCTCGGCCAGCCTCACCAGCGCGAGCCGCTTCAATAGCCGCATTCAGCGCCAATAAATTGGTCTGCTCGGCAATATCGTCAATATCTTTCAATGCTTTAGTCACGACCGGCATTTCTTCGTGGATTTCATTTACCTTACTAAGCAAGTCCATTGACTCTGCCGACATTTCAACTGTCGTATTAATAAAGCGATCCAGTGTCTTAGCCGTTTGATCGGCAAAACTCTGCATGACCTCACTGTGACTACGAGAACCGTCTTGGCTATCATTAATCAAAGAACGAATACACTCTTCCTGCTGTCGGATAAGACGGTGAGTGTCCTCAAATGAAGAGCTCAACAACTCAATAGCACTTTGCTGAGTGGTTAGAACATTATCTAAGTCAGCATTGCATACATTTAGGATAGGAATCAGTTCATCGTTGAACAGTCTTTGTGCTTCAGCTTTGTCTACATAGCTATCAGCATCGGATGTGAAACCATGCGCATCCAAGCTAGCTCCATTGTCGTCATCGGAATGGTGACGAGCGAGGAAAATCATTAAGGCCCCAGATAAAGCAAACACCAGTAATGCTGGCCAAAAATAGCCAGACAGACCCAGTACAGCAGCAACAATAACTGCAAAAATATGTATCAGAGACAACTTCAGCATAGAGACAATCCTTAGAGACCTTTTTCATAAGCGCCTAGTGCATCATGCAACTCGCACCTACAGCATTCGCGTTAACATACCTTTCAGAGCGATTATAAGGAAAAGTTGTTTCAATGCATCCATGGCTAACGAAACATTACAGTTACTAACTAATTAATTTGGCTCAATTTTCTGAAAAACACAACATAACGACTACAAAAAACTACGTAAGTCAGAATGCGACGTGAACCAAAAACATCCTTAAAACGTAGCGTTCGATTCATAAGAGTAGTTTAATATCGTGGGACTTGTTTAGATACCAATTAGAAAAATTTGGGCATTGAAACCATTGACCTAAATCAACTTCAAAAGAATTTATAAATTTTCCTTATCATACAAAGAAAGATTTGTTCAAGTTATGCACAGCAACAACTGAATCACATCTTAACCCTATGATTATTTCATTTGTGCAATTGCGTAAGCCTTAGACAACCATGGCCCTCTTAACCGAGCACTCAATACATCAGACACACCCACAAGAAGAACAGAACTCTCCTTATACGTCTTGATTTTAATAAGTGAAGCAGAGATTAGAATTGAAATATGAAGGGGCTAGAAACAGAAAAGCCGAGCTTGTGGCTCGGCTTCTGTTGTATGATTTTTGATTTAAAATCATACTTTAAAATTCTGGTAGGTCTAAGCAGACTCGAACTGCTGACCTCCACCATGTCAAAGTAGCTACACTTCAAGCGTAAGCTACTGAATTAAATAGAAAATACACCTCTCATAGTGGTGTATTTCACCCTCACTTGATGGCAATAAAATCAAAGACTTACAGGTCTATTGGAAACTCAAAAGCCGCTCTACAGGGACCATAGAGCGGCTTTGATTAGATTAATCATGTCACTAAAATAGTGCGTCCTGCCCTTTCCGATTTTCCTCAAAATCCCAGTTGCCGTAGATGAGTTCGACGCAGTCGGAGGCTTTATCGCTGCCACCCACTGTGTATTGGTAGTCGACTTCTTTGACTTTGAGATCTTTGAATACTTCGCGGATGTCTGGGTGGTCGTTGATGGAGATGATCATTTTGCCTTTGATCGTTTTGGCGAGCTCTGCCATGCGTTCGTATTGATCAAATTCAAACGGTACACCATAGCCCTCTGTCTCCCAGTATGGCGGGTCACAGTAAAACAGCGCATCAGGCCGATCGTATTTTTCGATCGTTTTTGCCCAGTCTAGATTTTCGATCGTGGCCGATGCCAGACGAAAGTGCGCGTCAGCAAGGTCTTGCTCAAGCGTGAAGATGTTAAAACGCGGTCGGGAGGTGGCAGAGGTGCCGAACGTTTGTCCCTCAACTTTACCACCAAAAGCCAGTTTTTGAAGATACAAAAAACGTGCGGCGCGCTGAATATCAGTGAGTACATGCGGCGGGGTCTCCTTTAGTGTTTTCCAGTGTTCGCGGCTTGTTAGTGTCCATTTGAATTGCTTGTACAGCTCTTCAAGATGGTGCTTTACCACTCGATATAGATTGACGAGTTCGCCATTCACATCGTTGATAATTTCCGCTTTTGATGGCTCTTTTAAGAAGAAGATCGCCGCCGCACCGCAGAACGGTTCGACATAGTTTGTGTGTGCTGGGAACAACGGCAGAATATGCTCAGCGAGTTTCCGCTTGCCCCCGATCCATGGAATGATTGGTTTTGCCATGGTCTGGTACCCCATGAGTGGGGCTCGTGGCCCTCTCATTTAGGAAAGAACAGCGCGGGCATTTGATCTCAATTGAGACAAATATGCCTCGCGCTAATAGTTTATTGCATCGTTTGCATCGTATTTCTTGCATTGTGAACCTACTTAAAAAACTGTAGACTCCCGCCCGCTGCGCAGCAGTGGGAGAGCCTTGGGTTGGTTCACGTAGCCTGGTTACGTGCTCTGACGGCTTGGCCGGGCTGGTACTCTGGCTAAGTCGCTCTTTCATTACCATCGAGCCCGCTCAGTCATTTTGATTGAGCGGGTTTATTTTTAATACGTCACACCTTCTTTGGTGTAGTTGAAGTGCATCCAGCCGAATAGCCGGACTAGAACAAAGAACAGGACGGCGACTGGGTATGCAACTAGCCGCCAGTACCATGCGAGCCGGGAAGCATCCCGAAGCATTGCGCGGACAAATTTGTAGTCGCATTCAAAGCGGCGCACTTCGTCGCCGCCTTCTTTGTAACCTACATCGTGCTTATCGCAGCTAGCTTCATTCCACCAGCCAAAAAAAAGCCACGTTAACCAACGTGGCATCCAGCTTGGTCCGCAACCATTGGGCATGTTAGACCTCCAGTTTGACGTTTGCGATTTGCTGTAGGGCATCGGCGGCAAAGCAGTCGAGGCTTTCAAGTGTGCGCACGGCGGCTTGGCGGGCTAGGAATTTCTTCTGGTAGTCAGCGCCGATCAGTGCAGCAACGGTCTTGGCTTCATTGATTGTCATGACGTGTTCTTTGCGCTTGGCGTCTGTCACTGTGAACTCAGTCAGTCCAGCAAATTCGGCCAACTCAACCCCGCCCTTTATCTTGTTTGCGGAGGCTTCCCCGCCCTTCCATGTATTGCCGTCATCATCTGTGACGTCTTGCACATAGATCAATTCAGCTTGGGCTTTAATTTCAACGATTCGCTCTTTTCGGAGCTTATCCGCCTTGCGGTAGATGGCTTGGATAGGCTCGTTTTCTTCACTTGGATACCAGTAGCCTAACACCGCGCGGGCTTGCTCTTCGGTTTCAAAGCGGTAGCAGTAGGTTTTCACTCCTGAAAATACTGTGTGGTTCGCTTTTGGGTCACATAAGGGGAATTCTGGATAAAACTCTGTATCAATAAAAAACACACCATCCAGCTTTTTTTCAAAATTGACCAGTTCATCAGTAGGATTGCCGTTCTCGTCTACTGCGTATGTTGTTACATAACCTGAATCAGAAGGTGTATAGATAAGTTTTGGGGCTTGTATTTGTCTCACTTTTTATACTCCTGTAATTGCTATACAGTCTTCTGCGGAAAGCGCTACTGGGTAGACGTCTGCGAATGAGATTGGGGCGTTCCAGTGACTAGATGAGCTCGCCAGATGGTATCCAATGCCACAACTTTGCACCGATGACGGAACATTGGAAACAACAGTGCTACCAATATATGTGCCATTAACATATAAACTAAATGTTACACCTGAATCGTTTTTTTCATAACTTAGCGCAGCTTTTAAAACATCACCTTGTGTAACAATTGTATTAGGTGAAAATGATACCGCCCCATTAACTCTTATTTCAGCAAGAAATGCGTAGGATGACGAAATCCTAAGAGCTATGTAATCAGTGTTTAAGCTCCCGAAGCTTATAGCTCGGTTGAAATTTTTATAAAGAGGAACTTCTCCACACACAACAATCGTGCCAGCGTTATCGTTTAGCAGGCTTGGTCGGGTTAGGAAGTCAGGATCACGAGTGGCTTGTGAGGCTTCTGTTTTGATGTAGGAGGTCTTGGCTCCCTTATTTATCTGCCATGCTGTAGCATATATACCAGAAACGCCATCCCCTGCATAAGACGCTATAGATAATGAAGGTGCAGGTCTAATCCTACTAATTAAGTTTAGAGAGTCGTCAGTAATAGTAGATGTTATAGAAATCTTAAATCCATTGCCTATTTTTTCTATGGAATAGCCATCTAGCAAGTCTTCTCGGTCTACTACGTAAGATCCGTCAACTAAATTTATAAAAATCCCAGTCCCTGTTACTCCACCTGAAGCAAGGTAGTGCCTTAAGTATACGTAATCATATCCCGCCCTCTCGACTATAGCCGATGAGGTTATCTTATCCCCATTAGAGTATGTAATGGGGTTATTAGAGCCTGTGGCATCTAAATAATGGGTTCCAGTATCCGCCGTAGAGGGAATAATTTTTGTCCTCCCCCCTATACCAGTACCGTACCCGCCGAAAGGTTCGTATTTACGTTCTTGTATCCCATTGTATGATATCCCTGCTTGAGATAAGTCTTCACTATTGAGTTTAAAGTTCTCACCAGCACCCTCACTCAAAAAACCTTTTGCTACACCATTCTTGAATACAATTCGCGGCTCATCTGTCGCAACCGTTTCAATCTGATCAAAAATATTCCGACCAGTAGCATTACCAATTCTTGTAAATGTAAAAGCATCAGACCAATTCTTATCGACTAAACCATTGGCTAAGCCATCATAAATACGGTAACGCTGATTTACGAAATCAAGCGACATTACCGGCGGCACACTCGGCTCAAACCGAATATTACTATTCGTGGTATCCAGCTGCTTAATCGTGGCTCCTACTTGAAGCAGCGCACCGGGTGTAGTGTCTTCGCCGTCGGCGGTTTTGTTGGCTAGCAGGTCGTTTACGTCCGATTGCTGTTGTGCAAGTTGGCTGTCGAATGTTTGCTGGTTGGCGGCACGCTGCTCGCTGGCCAGTCGCGCTTGCTTTGGCATGGAGTTGATGGTGACAGGATCACCGCCCACGGGTGTGAGGGTGATGTCTGCGTCGATTACGCCGTAGTCACGCATAGCGGCATGGGTTTGGACGGCGTAGTCGTTGGTTTCTTGTAGCTGTTTGATTACAGACAGTTCACCGCCTGCGATCGGGACGATCTGCGCTGGCTGGGCGGTGACGTTTGAGCCATCCCAGTTGCGCGCAAGCGTGATTGTCGTAACGCCGTTTACGTCCTGTGCGCTGACGCTTTGGATTTCGGCGCGGTATGAGCCGACATCGAATGACCAGCCCGCCTCGACGTTGGCTAGGTCATAGCCGCCCGGCACGGTAACGAGTTTTGAGCCGTTGGCCACTGTGACCGACGGCAATTGAATCCAAGCCATAAATGCTCCAATAGATTTAAAAGAGAGAAAGAGTGATTAGGCGTAACCGCCGATTACGCCGCGAACCTCAAAAAAGTTGCAGTAGGATTCGCGGCTATAGCCACGAAGCACGATCATGATTTCACCAGTTAAACGGGCATCGTAGGTACCCACCGCAGTGATGCCACCCGCCAAGCCATTAGCAAGACAGCCAAACTGTTGTTGATGGATGCGAGTTCCGTTTTTATAGATCTCCACGCGAGCCAGCAGGCCTGATGTTTTTGTGCCCGCAGAGCTGGATGTCCCATCGCGTGAATCCACCGCAAAATGCAGACTAAAAAACGGTTTATAACCATCGCTCTTACCGCTGAGCGTGACATAAAGTCGCTTGATTTCGACAAAGTCGCCGGTTGCATACTGAAAGCCAGGTGACACCCAAGTAGTTCCAGATACACTGACAGCCTGCGTGATGTTTACGCCGCCATAGATAGAGTTCGCATAAAGCGTCCCGCGCACTGTGGCACTGTTGAGCTCCACAGATCCGTTTTGACGTAACCTCCAACCACTTGAGCCATAGACATAGTTATCGGACTGCAGGTCGCCGGTGATGTTGGCATTACCAATCTGCAGGCTGGCCACATCCAAGAACTGCGCTTTTAGGCGCCCAGTGAAGTCCGTTACCTGGTTGCCATAGATGTCGGTGATCTTGGTAAACGAGACAGAGCCCAATTTACCCTGATCGATCGAGCCATTTTTTATAAAGGCCTGATTGATAAAGACATCATTGCCATCGATGACAAAGGGCGTTTTGGTACCGTTCCCCGCTTTAAACTTAAAGCGATCGGCTTGGGCGATGATTTCACTACCGCTGGTACCGACGTTTAGAAAGATACCCGCCAGCTGCTCTGCGACTGTGGCCAATAGTGTTGCGGTGGCGATGGCACGCCCACTGGCGTTGATCGCGGTTTGCATGAGATTGAGCACTTGCGCCTGTGTGACGTTGCCATCCTCATCCGTGACGGTGATGCTGGCTTTCTCCAAGGCCTCACTGATTGGCCGGTTGCCCATCCATGTATTACCCGCCGCCTCACATAGCACAGCCGTTTCGTGGCTAGTTGGGTTACCATCGGCATCCACACAGTAACCAATAGCGGTACGCTTGTACTCCTGCAGTTCTGCGACCGTTTCCCCCAAAGAGGAAACCAGCTCCTGCAATGACTGAGCAAAGGTCTGATCCTGATTCGAGAGCGTGGTGAGCTGCTGCTCTACAGATGACTTATTATCCTCGTATTCAGACTGCAGAGCGGTCGTCGCTTCGACTTGGGCTTTATCAGCATCCGTCAGCACTTGAATATCTTGCTGATAGATTGCTTTTTGCTCGTTGAACTCAGTGGAAAGCGTGTCCGTGCGGCTTGCCAATGCTTGGTAGTCCGTTGCATTAGCCTCTGATTTAGAGTTAACCAGAGCCACCGAGTCATTGGTCTGTTGACCTTCACGAGCGGCCCTTGCTGCGTCCAATGCGTTCTGCAACGCTGAGCGCTTGAGCTGATTGATCGAGGAGATGCTTTGCTCGATCGTGCCGTTTTGCGCGTCCAGATCCTGACGCACTTGCGTCATGGAGGTATCGACCTTTGATTGCACAATCTGGCTGATCGTCGACTCAGCACTGTCGATCCATAACTGTGCGGCATTGGCTTTTTCAACAGTGCCATCTTCGGCTAATTGCTGAAGCGTTGCAGTGATGCCATAGGTACTGTTAAAGCTGTCCAGCTCCTGTTGCACATCGCTGATGGTGACACTGTTTTCTTCGTACCAAGTGGCGGTGACAAAGCTAGTAAGCTGACCGTTGATAGCATCTAACTCTTGCTCGGCACTGGAAACGCGCCCCTGCACCCCCTCTAATGCTGCTTGCGCAGCGGTACGCTTACCCGCCTGCACCGAGTGGATGCGGTACACATCCGCCACAGTAGCTCCTAGCAGTATACGAAGACCGGTTATCGTATTGCCTGAGTAGTCGGCATTATTCCCTAGATCAACGGTGATGGTGTATTGCTGGCCGTCGTCGTTGATCTCGGTGATCGATGCCTCATGCTCAGACGTGTAACCATGGCTAGCCGTAGACCAACGCAGCTTACCCGCCCACACTGCCCCCGCATCACGGGAGATAACCAGCTGGATCACTTGGTTATCCGCGCCGCTGTAATCCATGTCCGAGGCGATATCGCCAAGGGTCAGATCAAGCCATGCGCCGGTGTTGTAGTCGGCGGTACCGTTTTGTGCTGTCCAGCCGTCTAAACCAGTGTTGAAGTTAGTTACGTAGGCGGGCTGGATCGCGGCGATCGCACCGGCTACGGTTTCATTCAACTCGGTGTAGGTCACACGGGCATTGATAGAGCCTGCTTGTAGCGTAAGCTGAGACTCCGCATCGGTTAGTCGCTGCTCAGCCGTCGTCAGTTGCTGGGCTTGCAGTTCGATTGTGGCGTCGACACCGTCGATACGCTGACTGGCTTCGGTAAACTTGCCGTCCGTGTATTGGTAAGCAAGGTTACTGATGGCACCCGTTTCAGGATCAACCGACACCACGGCATTAATAATGGTGGCAAAGTCGTCGTCGCGGGCTTCGATCTCTTGCTTGAACTGAGCCGCTTTAAGCGCAGCGTCCAGCATTTGCGCACGAGACGCTTGCTGATTTGAGTCGATCGTTAACCAGCGCGCCTGTTGATCGATATTGATCTGCTCAATCTCGTATTCAATCGAAAGATCACGATCCTTCAATTGATTAAGGGCCATCGCCACAGAGTCAACTAGCGTGGTCAGCTCGTCGTAGGTTGCATCGCCGTAACCAAACGAGTCGTAAGACGCCACCGCCACGTAGTAAACGGAATCAGGCTGAAGGCCATCGACCACCACGGACAAGGACTCACCGCGATAAACATTGTTCGCATCGATCAATGTCACTGGGTCAATGGTCGACACCCACACCCCAATGCCCGTCGCGTTGCTTGGACGCGAGACAGTGAAATGCAGGGAATCAGACGACGCCGTCATACTGTACGTCGGCGCAGCGGGCTTAGGTTTGGCGATGGCCAATGATGCATACGCACCAGGCTGACCCGCTTTGTTTACACCAGAGACCCTAACCTCAAACGATCGAGGGTAGCCAATAGATTGAAAGATCTCGTTACTGATCGTGATCGTTTCGACCGCAACGCTGGTGATGTACAGGCTGACATTATTGGTCACATCAAACAGTTCGACATGATAACGGCCAAGCTCATCAGACGTGATTGGATTCCAGCTTAGAGTAAGGTTTTCACCAAACTCACCTACTTGATGTAGGTTTGAAATAATCCCTGTTAGCGGTTGCGCAGTAGAAAACAGTACCTGAGCTGGATCACTGCGAGTGATGCTGTTGCGAGCTCTTACACTAGCTGCGTACACGTCATCTTGAAGAAACGGCAAAGTTACACGCGGCTGATAGCCACTAGTCCAAGAGCTAGACACTTCGACGATTGACTGAAATACCTGCTCACCATCGCTTGAGCGGAACACCTCCACGGCATAGTCATGCACAAATGCGCTGGCAGACTGAGGCCAAGTTAGAGTGCCGGCGCTTTGCTCATTCCACTCACGTGGTACAAACGAAAGACCAGCAGGCGCAGGCAAAAAGCGAGAGTCAGAGACGTTAGGCTTTGTCGCACCGTACTGATCCGGTAAATCAATCCATGGAAAAATGCTCGGGTCGTACGCCGCAAATTCAAACGAAATTGAACCGTCAGCAGACAAGGTGCGCGAAGAAACACGCCATAGCATGCCGTCATTTAATCCAGGCACATCCATAACAACCAGATCGCCACAACGAACCTTAATCATCCATGGCTGACCATCAAACGCTAGCTGACCACCTAAACGACTTTCAAGCAGTGCTTGGCGTGCGATATCAAGGGCTTGGTAGCGATTTGTACAGGAATCGACTGTTAGGTCTGCGTGAGACTCTTCCCAGTTATCCTCCTGAAGAAACGCTTGATACTCTGCGTCGTCAACTGGGTAAGTCGCCTCATTCTTACGCCATTCAGAGTCTGGATCGATGTATTTAACCGTGACTTTGTTGTAGCGATCACGCGCACCGTTTGGGTTGCGGGCAATATCGCCGATGATGTCATCGTAAGTGATGGTATGGTTCGGTGCTGCATCGTTTTGAATGATGTAACGCCACTGACCACCCGTTTGAATCAGAAATGCACGGCTTTCACTAACAAGTCGCTTAATATTTTCAAGTGGTGGCTGACCAGTATCAACTACCGTATTACATGCAAAACGCTTAACCTGAATGCCGCTATTAGATCGGCTTTCATAAGTTTCATCGGCAATATTGGCAGACTGAATGAACGAATCCACGTCCACTAAATCAGGATCCATACCAACGCCATAGGCGGTTGAGCAGAAGTAATCCAGCACAACTAAGGCATGGTTATCACTAAAGCCAACTGTACTCGTGCGCGGATCGTAAAGTAGCTTGCCGTCTAACACGGACTCAAAGTTTGGCAGTCCAGAATACTTGTCTTTGTCGTACTCATATCGCACTGCACAGTATGCAATACCTCGCAAGCGGTGCTGACTCGTCCACTCATTTAATTCAGCAACAAAGTCCGCGTCGGCTTCCTGATCGTAGGTACCAGAATGGAATGTGTAACGTAACTTCTCAGCATATTCACTTGCTGGCTTATCTGAGATAGTAACATCACGAATCCCTTGCACTGGGCCTTCGCCCTGCACCAATACTGAGTTTAGGTATTTATTATTTTCTCCGGTGCTGCTTAATCCAACTCGCGTACCACCAACGCGCATAGTGCCGTAGATAACAGGGATAGACGCTGATGAAGAAGGCTTATTGACCGTTGTGCCTTGCTCTGGCTCTTCCGGCTTAAGTAGACCACTTACCCAATCACTAGTTACCTTGAAGCCATCGTAGGTGCCACCTACTACTCCAAATGTTAGGGTGCCAACAATGCTTTTAAATGCACTTTTTAATGAGAAGCCCATAACTACCTACCCCAACGGATATCTGCCGTTTCTTTACCGGCGAATTCAAAGCCCATATCGCCAGGATACTGCTGTGCTTGTGAATCTGTGTTTGTGGTGCGGCCACGCTTTTGCTGCCAGTAGATGATATTGGCACTGGCCGTGACTTTGATTTCGTAACCATTCTCAGAGTCGTTGGCCTCGTACTCGACCATGCGACCTTCGAAAATCTTGTGGAACTCTTCGGATCCGTCGTCCCAGATGTATTGGCGGTAATAGCTCAAACGCTGGTTTAGGTAGTCATCCGCATAAAATGACGCAAGCACCGGATCATTTGGATCGGCAATATTTAGGGTGACATCCATATCATTAGTGGTGATCTCGAGAGTTTCCTCGACATCACTAATACCGTCCTCAGCCAGATATCCGGTTGGCACATAATCCACACCGTTGTAATTAACAGAAACGCCACCATCGGTCAGAGCCATGGAGCCATTTTTAAAATTCAGTTTGATCAGGTTGCGGATAATCATGGCTATAGCTGCTCTTCAAAACTGGCTGAGACTTTGGTGAGTGGACCACTGCGCTTATAGGAAATGTCGTCATCCATGCGCGTACAGGAAATGGCGACGGCATTTACTTGAATCTGCTCAGCGGCCAGCACTCGCTGGCGTAGCGATGGGTAAATGGTGTGGACAGAACCGGAGACAGAGACGACTCGATACACCTTGGGATGGCTAGCAAAGCGCACATAATGGCCGATCGTTAATGAGCCATTACCCACAAAAGAAAGCTGATTGAGACCAGCATTAACCGTGCTCATAACAGACCATGAGCCATTAGCATCTGGGTGATAACTGCGCACTGGGTGAATGATGTCCGCCTGCTCGCTCTGCCCCTTCATCGAATCTAAAGCAGCCTCAACGTCACAGGCGCGATCGTCCAGCATGCTTGGCCATGACACATCCAGCTCCCAGCGCTGTTGCTCCAGGTTACGAACCACTTTGCGGCCGGAACGTGATCGAGTAACGACAGTCGGATCATTTGAGGTGATCGACACCTCACATTCATCTAGATATGGAAGCATCACCACCTCGCAGGCATAAAAAAACCCGCTCGATGGCGGGTTGTGATTTGGTTAGTTTGGTTCTAACATCCAAGACCCAATAAACAATTGATCAAGGATGAAATTATGAAAAAGGCATTAATCGCTCTATCTGCATCAACGCTAATGCTTACTGGCTGCGCTTCAATGGTGGATGGCATGGACAGTTTTGCAGGCATGGGCAACTTAGACATCGATCACAATGAATTTGACGATGCTACCGTTGTCACCCTGAGCCCTGACTCTCTTTATAATCCTGAAGCCAGCATGTTTGACCCAGTTGTAACGAAATTAGGGGCAAAATGGTCTAGCAAATCACCCGATATCGTCGGCATTACTTTGCTTGATTCCTCTAACTCTGGTTCAGGCAATGCTTATACTCGCTTTGATAGCCTTTCTATTAAAGTAAATGGCGAGATCAAGGAGTACAAAACAGGGAGAACAAGCCTAAATAACTCAGGCTATAACCAAGTGGTCAACACCATCTTCACATCAAGCGAAGCGGTTGCTCTTATCCCACTCTCTGACTTTAAAGCCATGCTTTCAGCAAATAGCTGTCAGCTTAAAATTGTACGATCAGAAGGCTATGAGCTTGCCGACTGCACAAAAGACCGCATACCTGGCGGAAAGAAAACAGCCATCCTAGGCTTCCGAAATATGCTTTCAGAAATTAGCAAAGTTAAAAATTAGCAGGATAGCCAAATGAACAATATAGATGAAGTTGTTACCTTTTTGGCTAAAGCTCAAAACACTGGCGAGTATGTTGAAATCTTGTATTTAGGTGGCTCACAACCAGAAACCATTAGAACAATTTTCCCTATCGAAATCGGATATACAGACGTTCTTGCTGACTGTATAGATACAAATAAAAAGAAACTCTTTACCTTAGAGAAAATCAAGACCAATACTTCTGGTAAACCTAAATATGACAGAACGCTATCATCACCAGATACATTAGAGGAGTATTTGGATGATCATCAGAACTCAATTCACAAAGCGTTAGACAATAAAGGCATAGAAACCTCAAACAGAAACAATGAAGTCAAAGGCTTTATAAGGACATCTAACTCTGAGCTTAAGCCGAAGCGCGGAAAAGTCGACGTCTTTCGGATCTACTCAGATTTATATGACCCTGACATTATTTACGTTTGGACTAGGTTTCCCATGCAAAACCGAACAACACATTTACAACAATTAGAATCGATAGTTATTAGTGCCATCAACTCAATAAAGTTACCAGATATGTAGCGCCCCGTAGGGCGCTTTTTTGGTTAATGCAATTTCGGGTGCTCTTGATCCCACAGGGCTTTGAGCTTGGTTAGCCCTTTTCCTGTCACGACGGTGGTGACGGATTGTTTTAAACCATGCTCTGGGTGTTGAAAGTTACCAAGCTTCACGTTGAGTAAGCCTTGGTTGATTTTCTCTTGATATGGCTCGTTTCGTCGTGAAATCCAGCCGACACTGCGGAGAAAGTCGAAAAGACGACGCTGGCCAGTTCCTATGATTTTAGCAGCTTCAGCCACACTGATGGTGTCAGGTGCCCGTTGAACCTGTTCAGCAAATAATACCTTAGGTTCGTACTCTTGCACTTTGGCTTCTAGGGCTTGACGCTCTTGCTCCAGTTTTAGGCGTTGTTCCTCTGACTCCATGGCGAGGCGCAAAATATCCATCTTGCTGAGCTGGGTCATGTCTGGCGTTTGTGCCTGCAACTGGTCGCGCATATCAAAGAAGGCTTTGACCAAGCGTTTCTTAAATTGCTTCACCGTTTCATTGTTGCGCATATAGGTTAGCAATAGCGTTGCTTGCTGTTCGTTTAGAACTGCGAACTCAGTTGGGCGCCCTGCACCTGAGTTTGAATTCTGGATTTCAAATCCAATATTGCCAAACTCTTCAAAATCGCTGGCGTTCTGGCGAACCAATTTAATAACGGTGGCGTGAGGATTGCCCACACCTTCGGCGATCGCTAACGATGTGGTGACCGGGCAACCGCTTTCTGATTTCATAACTAATGCTTGCATGGTTACTCCTCCAGTTTTTCGATTCGATCACGACGCGCGGCGATTTCGTCCCATTGCTGTTGGGCTTGCGCTAGGTCTAGGTAAACATCACAGAATGATGTAGCTTTGCTCAGTTGCTCTTCAAGGTAGCTAAAGAAGCCTACCCAGTGTCCTTTGGTGGGCGTTTGGTCTTGAAAGTCGATATCACCTGCGATATGCCCAAGCAATCCCGTCCCTGCTAAGCTGGGATCGGCTTGAATTTGCAGTAGGTAACACGCGGCAAGCTTGCGGCCATTGGCACAAGCTAGGCGGTAATTATCGGTGTGAGGTACATCCCAGTTGGATTCTGGGGCGTTTGCTCCAAGGTGTGAAGCGGACAAGCGAAAACGCTTGTTAAGGGTCGGTGTCTTACCTTTAGTGATCATCTTGATCCCCTTACATTTTTCTGAATTTGCCCAATAGCTGATTGGGTGTCAGGAGGTTCAGAACGGCTGTAAGAAACCGCGAGTAGCTTTCCCCGAAGGTGTTGTATGACTACTGCCCTCCCGACATAACAGGAGTGCTGCCCATAAATTTTGGGCATAAAAAAGCCAACGCTGACGGGGTTGGTTGCTCATCCGCTTACAAGAGGTTCTGACGCCTCAAAGCGGATAGTAGATCAGGAAAAGCGAGATTGCAAATATCAATCTTTACTGCTTGCACATTGTTTCAATTGAACACAATTTAACCTTCTGGTAGATTTGCGCCCTACTCGAGTTAATGCAATACTAAAAACTCACTAACGCAATACTAATGGTGATTTTATGACTACTGCTACGCTATCCAGAAAAACGCGAATCACTGCGAAGCATAGACCCACAGCGCGACATACTTTTGTACGCGGCCCCCATCGTGAGCACGCAGATACCGTTGCCTTCGATGCTCGACTTGTTCGCTCTGCTTCTAAGTCAGCTGGCGAGTTCTACAAAGAAGATCGTGAATACGACAAGGACTCTTGGGTTTCAATATAGATGGATGTTTCTGTTAAGATCCATCCTGATCTTTTATCGAACCCAAACCTCACTCCCGAAGAGCAAAGAGAAGCTAAGGCGTATTTTATTCACCTTGCGAAAGAGCTCAAGCGCTACAAAACTACCAAAATCAAACCACCTTGTTTTGGCAAAGACAAGCCCAGCGAAAGACCTGATGATGTCGTAAGAGAGCATATCTGGCACCTCCATATAGCCACGTCTGATAACGTAAACTCCACAGATTGGAGAATGCATCGTACATCCGATACTTTTTTGATCTACTGCATTGGTAAAGATCCAAGCAATTTATGCATCCTTGATCTAGTCGATCCACCCGCTCATCCTAGGCTTGATGACCTTGACTGCCAGAAGAGATGGATCAAACAAGCTCGTTATTTTCGAGATCATTTCTAAGAAACACCCTTGATCTTCCCTGCGTTTCGACCAGCTTCCAGCCCGACAGCAGAGTAAACTGCGCGTTGGCCTTGTCGAGTACTGATCACTCCTAATACCATAGAACCAATGTTTTGGCTGATCTCTTGAGCAATCTGCTGTGGCGTGCTGTTCGTTTCTGCAACCTGCACCGTCACATCACTAACTGATATGTGATAGTGAACATCGCCACTTGCATTAACCCCAGATTCCTCAGAGCCACGCGACAATGTCAGATTGTTCCGATGCCTTGGATCACTCTCTGTTAACACTTCCTCGCCACGCAAAAGCACGGTTGGCACTTCGTTTTGCGCTAGCTGTTGCGAGAAGTTATCCGAGTCATACCCGGCGATACCACCTGTGTGGTATGACTGGCTATTTACCCCTGCAATCTGCTCAGCACCAAAAGCAACTACGGCACCCGCAGCGGCCACACCCAATGCAGGACCAACATAAGGTATACCAGCCATAGCATTATAAGCAGCCATTGCACCTTCATACGTGTCCAGACCGATGTTATAAATTGCAGCCGCTTTACCTATTGCTGCTAGCGTCTCGTTTTCACTTTGAGCCATACCAACAAAGATATTGGCAAAATCACGTTGCGATTGAATCCTTGCCGCTAATTCGGCCTTTTTTATCTCAGACTGCTTCTTCTCTGAGTCCTCGGTTATCTTTGTTGAAATTGTTGCGTATTCTGACTGAGAGATAACGCCCTCTGCCTGATATTTGCGTAACTGGACTAACTCATCAACCAGTCGCCTTTCTTCAATTTCTAGTGCAGAACGACCAAGATCTTTATATTGCCCAAGAATATTGTCTTTATACTCTTTAAAGGCCCGCTCCTTTTCAGCGAAAGACTGAGAAGCAAAACTCATAACGCTTTTATCGAAGCGATCAGTCACTCCAGTGTCTTGCATGAACTGCAAAATACGCTGTTCGTGCTCAACTCTAAGTTGCTCCTCTTTAGTGAACTGACTTGAAAACATCGACTGCCGTTTTTGAAGAGCGGAATATAATGCAGCGTTCTTTGCTAATTCATATCTTTCAAACTCGGATTTTCTTAATTGTTTTGCTTCATCTTCAGAGATTTTCTCAGCTTTGAGAGCATCCTTAATGACATCAAGATTCTTGCGATGCGCCGCGTCGCGAGCTTCAGCCAAAGATAAAGAGCCCTGCCTAATCACTTCAAGATTAGAAAGCATCTCCTGAGTAACGATACTCTTTCGGATCGTTGCTTGCTGAGTAGCCTCAACGGTTTTACGTCGCTCTATTTCGGCAAGAAGAATGGCTTCTTTTTCTGCCAATCCACTCTGTTTTCCTGAGTAAAACTCAAGCTGTTTCTTTGCCATATGATCAAAACCACGAGACATGGCTATCGGATCACTCATGTCAGGGCGATTTTCTAAGTCATCTATGGCTGAGCCAGTAGCCACTAACTCACCACGTACAGACTTAAGCATTTCCTCAAGGTCTGTTGCGCTTGATGATTTAAAGGATTCGCTTAGCTCTTCGTTGCTAGCCGTCAGGGCATTAAAACCACTGGCTGCTTGGCCAGAGGTCATATTTAGCATGGCTATCGTTGAGATACCCATGGTAAGCAAACCGATCGGGCCACCCAGAAAGCTCATTGCAGCACCCAATCCACGAGTAGCAATGGTGCCAGCTCGCACGGTGGTGTTATACAGCGTCTGAGCACGGGTTAGGCTTTTGGTTGATGTCTCTACGTTCTTTTTGGCTCGATCCAGTGCTTTGGTGTTATCCGTAGCGGACTGAATCGCGGCACCGTTTCGGCGCACAGCGGCTTCGTAAGCTTCCTCGGCTTTCGATGTTCTCGCGGTTGCGGCCGTGAGATCGTCTTTGGCCTTTTTCAGGTTGGCTTCTGAGCGCTGTTTGTTTTGGCTTTGCAGCAATGAAAACTGCATTTCTTGTTCTGCCGCTGCGAGCTTTTGTTGTGCTGCTGTCTGAGCTGCTCGGGCGCTCGCCAGGGACGCTGCGCTAGCCTGTTCACTGGCGGCGGCTTCACGGCGCTTTTCAGCGATCGACGCTTCATAGGCAGCACGCTCTGTGGTGAGCTTTTGCTGTGCATTCGCAAGACCTGCTTCAGCTTCTGCTAGGGTTGCCGCGGCATTCTGACGAGAAGCGATCATGTCGGCGTATTTGGCCTGAGTCGATGCAACGAGCGAGCTCACGACACGGCCCATGTACACAGAACCCACTAGCGTGCCCGCTGTGGCCATGCCATCCAGCATGTTTGATACCGCATTGCCATCACTGGCAAAGGTGTTAAAGCGTTGACTGATGGCTCTTACAGTGGGCTCAAACTCTGCCGCCAACTGCATAGACAGTGTGCGGCTAGCGTTTTGCATGATGTTGATCTCGTTGGCGATGTTGCCAAGTCGAACCGCATCCACTTGAGAGAGCACCTTGTTAGTATCGACAGCCTCTTGCTGTAACTCGCGCAGGCCCTCTGCATTGCCACGCAGAGCCGGCAACAAGGAAACAAGGTTATCGCCGCCCAACTGGTCCAAGTACACCCGGGCACTTGCATCGCTGACCCCTTCTAGCTCTTGGGCCACTCGGTATAGGAGCTGATCAGGGGCAAGGTCGGCAAAGTCTTTGGCATCTAGGCTTAGCGTTTCAAAAAAGTCAGCCGCCTCACCTGTGCCAATCTGTGCAAACTCTTGAACACGAACCGACATATCCTGCAGGATCGCGTTCATGCTCTCGCCATCGACACCAAACTTGCTGGCGGCATATTGCAATGCAGTGATGACTTCGGTAGTCGTATTAAGTCGGTCTGCTGCTAATAGAGAAGACTCTCCCATCTCTGCCATTTCTGAAGTAAACGCCACAACACCCACACCACCTAAAGCGGTCGAGATCACTCCCGTTGCCGTTAACGCTGTTTGGCGTAACTGCCCCAGTGATGAAGTCACGGAGTTAAAAGCCGCGCGGGTGCGGTCGCTTGCCGTTAGGACAAACTCATGGCGTGTTTCTGTCATTGCTTTGCAGTGCCTCTTCGATGACGTTCATCGCGCGAATAAACCCATGCGGTTGGTCGAGTAGACCGCCACTGAGCGGGTAGCGATTTTTCTTGAAATGCTGGTAGAGGCCGATCAGTTCGTTTGATGGCTCATTGATCATGGGCTTGAGGCAGATATCGGATTCGATAACGCCATCAATTACCCATTGCTTGATGGGGGCGGGCTTGCTTCGGTCGCAGTGTCGCCCCCAGATACAGGTGTCGCAGTTGAATTGTTCTGCGTTACTGTAGACCGCGACTGCGATGATGAGTTTTTTTGTTCGTACTCGCGCAACATGGCTCGGTCCATAACTTCACGGAACACTTCATTAAGGCTCTGCATGGGTAAGTGCTCGAGTAAATGAAAGCTGTATTCAAGCTCTTCACCACTTGGCGTGACCACACCACGCCAGCCACGCACCGCAAAGCGAAGCGCGTCACGCTGAGCTTGGCCACTGTAAATAAGATGACCTTCTTCATTAAGGCGTGCACCTGACTGCACTTGCATAAACTCAAAGCCAGAGAGCGGCTTTAACTGCCACTCTAGTGTGCTATCGATTTGAGACTGGTACCACGTTGGCACCAGCTTGCTATCGGGATTGATTGCAACCATTGGTCACCTACTTAAACAAAATACTGAATTCGTCATCACCCGTAGTTGGCAATGCATGGATGGTTAGATCGCGGCTAACTTGGCCGTTACGATCACCGGCTTTCGGGGCGGCTGAGTTGTAGACCTTCGGCATACTTACGCTGTAAATATTGCCTGCCACGGTGCCGATATCGCCCGTTGTCAGAGCTGACTCTGTGCCTGCTTTCCAGTCGATCAGATAGTCTTTGGCATCCGCCGTCTGTGCTAGTGGGTCAATGGCACCCGTGACGTTACGATCGCTGATGTAAATTGAGCCATAGCCATTGGCACTGGACATGCTGTCTGGCGTGGCGACTTCGTTGCCTGTATCGATCGTCAATTTGGATACATCCACAGCACCACCCAGTGAGAAGGCAACACCGATCAATGGCACTGGTACCATAGAGCTGTAAGTTGGCGTTGGCATCGGGTCAGCGGAGATATTGCCGCTCTGGTGACCCGTAAAGGTGAATGAGGCTTTACCAATCGCACCGGTACTGAAGTCAAAGGTCACTTTGCCCATACAGCCAACCAGTTTGATTAGGTCACCATCTTCCCAAAAGTAGATCGTCGCTGACTTCTGATCAGTTGTGGCAGGCATGTACTCTACCGATGTATCAATCACAACGGATTCAGAGAAACCACAAGCCATTAAGCAAGCGCCGATTTCTGGCACCATACCTGCTACGCCAGAGCCTTTGATCTCCATGGTAAACGTCACTTCAATCAAGTGACCCGCATAGATCTTTTTCATCTGACCGAAGGTGGCACGGGTCGGGTTGCGCTCGGCCATACGCTCATTGGCAGGCGCCCACTTCAAGTCCTCAACGAGCTTTGCGTGAGTCGCTGCAGACAATGTTTCTTCCACGCCTTGCACGCCTTCGATACCGAAGGCGATCACGCTACGCTTTACTAGTTTCATCGACTACGGCCTCGCTTTGAGTGGTTGTGGTTGGTTTTGGCTTGGTGACGGTGCCGCCTTTACGAGGCTTATGCGTCATAGTTGGCGGCTGTTTAGCTTTTTTGGTCATAGACTTGGGTCCTGAGTGTTGTAGCGGTAACGGACGAGGTAGATAAGATCACGACTCAGCGCCGGCGCTTCGCTGTTGATGTTGGCGTCATCGACTCGCTGAGTGCTGATCTCAATCATGCCTGGCACTTGGCCATGCAATGACATCAGCGCTTTGTGGATGAGTGCACGTTGCTCATTAGCTTTTGATTCCAGATCACTAGATGGGGCAAGCACGATCTGGCCAACAATCAGCTCAAATGAGGCATCCGTAAAAACGGCCTCGCTTTCTGTGGTTTCAGTGCCTTGGCGGATCAGTACGCGCGTTTTATCCGACTTGTAGACAGGCGAGCGCTCAACAAGCGTGGGCGCTAGGTCTGCTGATAGCTTGGATTCAATTGCCTCTAGGATGGTTTCAATCTTGTGCATTAGGCAGTCTTCTCTACTTGGTACTTAGTGACGCCTGCTTTACCGCCTACTTTTTGGCGGATGTAGTAGGTTTCACCAGCAATGATGATCTGTGAGCCAATTGGATCAGCGGGGATATCGACGTCAGCAACGGTTAAAACATTGCCCTCGCCGACGAAATCCACGCCATCCAAGAAATCGGTTTTAAAGCGCACCTGAATGGGAGTATCTGGGGCGTCTTCGTGAATGGCCTCCTCTCCCATGTGAGTGGCCATCACTCTAAAACGATCTACCGCATTCACTTTTTAGGAACCGGCTTGGCTGCACCCAGTGACACAAAACGATCAAAGGCGGCTTTGTCTTTGGCTTCAAAGAGCGAGCCTGGCTTGTGGTTTCCGATCGTATTGATCGCCACCAGCGTTAGACTTGATTCGTCTGGTTCGCCCGCTTCGTCTGGTTCGTCCGCTTCGTCCGATTCGTCAGATTCGTCCGCTTCGTCTAGTTCGTCTGCTGCATTGGCCAGAGCGTCGTATTCTTCCGGCGGTTCAGCCGCTTGATCTAGTGCCGTTTCGTCTTGCGCTTCGATCGCTTGATCAGGTTGTGACTTCGCATCGGTCGTCTCCTGTTCTTGTTCTTCCGCTTTCTTGGTGCGTGGTGCCATGGTGTTTTCCCCAATAAAAAAGCGGCGCCAGTGTTAACCGGTACCGCTTTTAGTGATTTTGATTAGGACGCTAGACTTACGCCAAAACCGTCATGCTTGATGTGGCGTTTGGATTGCCAGGTGCAACCAGCGGGGCCGACTGCGACAATGCGATGCGCACTGATGGGTCTTTTTCATCCCAGTTCTTAGAGAACATACGCATGGCCATCATGGCTTCAACATCCAGAATGGCACCGAAGTGTTGAGCACCTTCCACCGCATCAGATAAGAAAGTGACTTTCTTAGCTTTCTGCAGTGGCGTTTGAACACCTTTAACAGACACCGTTCGAGTATCCACCCACACAGACAGGTTGTTACCTAATTTGCCTTTGAACACAATGCCTTCCGGCATGGTGGCACCACGATCAAGCTCGCCAGACTGACCAGCAAAATCCGTGTCGAGAGAGTCTTTCACTTGGGCGTTGTTTTTAAAGTGTTGCCAAACATCCAATGGCATCACCATATCCGTTGCCGCCACACCGCCTTCCGCATCAGACATACGTTTCAGCTGGATGTCGATCTGATCCACGATTTTGGCGTTTGCATCGCTCCAGTACTCGTTGCCTGCCGAGTTGTCCAGAACAACTGTCAATGCCGCGGCACGACCAAAATCCACTAAGGCTTGGCGGCCATCTTTGTAGTTCAGCGTTAGTTTACCGTCAGCAAAACCGTGCGCCGCCATCATTTCACAAAGGCGCGTTAGGCGCTGATCGTGTGTTTTAAACTGTTCAATGGTTGCCGCATTAAGGCGCTGCATGGGTGTGACTTGATCACGCACTTTTTCACCCACGCTGCGACGCATGGCATTCTTTGGCGTGACGATGTCTTTCATCTTGGTGTAGCCCGGCGTCAACTGCTTAGTCGACGTTTGGCGTTCGTAAATGACTTGGCCTTGCTCCATTGGCATGACCAGAGGTGCCACTTCTTTACCGGCGAATTTCATTTCAACCAAGACGTATTCGTCTTCGCTTTCGATCACTGTCGGCGCAAAGCGATTAAGGTAGAAAGTTGGCATTACGGCTTGCTGTTCGATGTACTGGGCAAGCTCGTAACGATCGTTAACTGGTTGAGGCATTGTGTTTTCTCCACAAAAAAAGCGCCCGTAGGCGCCTTATAAACTTAAAGGTTAATTTCTAACTGACTTGCTGTTACATCGGGCGGCGCAGGTAGATACCTTGGTCAGCCAATAGCTCTTTCATTTCTTCAGGAGCACCCCAAGAATCATCAATCACGAGCTCATCAGGGTTGCACTCTACTTCACAGTAAACTGGACCCAGCGCATCTGCTGCAGAAGCATCCACCGCATAGATGGCAATACGGCGCGGCACCTGTGAGCCGTCTGTCGCTGTTTTGACACATGGAATGTATTTTCCCGAAGCGTCAATGCGGCCAAGCACCGTGTATTGAGCAATCGTGTTGCCACTGGCGATGGTCACCGTGTCGGTGATCTGTTGCTTTTCACCCGTGATAAACGGCACGTAATTTTCTGATACGTCAGTGGATGACGCGTAACCATATTCTGGCATGGTAACTTTCCCTTAATTGAGTTGAGTAAGTGCGCAGCCAGAGCTTAGGCGTGCATGGATTGGTGATCCGCAATCAGCGGGTTTTTCGACTTAGGTGCTGTTTGAGCATTGGCATCGACACCTTCGGTCGTTGCCGGAACATCGGGGTCATAGCCCTGCATCACTGTTGCAAAGTCTGTGTGCGCTTTCGGCGTGGTTTCTTCCAGCGTTGCTGAGGCTTTAGGTGCCATGCCTAACATGGCGATTGCGGCATCGGCGTTCATATCTGTGCTAAACGCAATGTGATGTGCCATGTTGATTCGGCCTTCACTTTCCGCTGACATGATGATGTCTTTGATGCGAGCACGCTCGGCATTCGTCGCTTCTGTGCGAATCTGGGCTTCATTCAGTTGTGGCCCTTGTGATTCCAGTGCGGCGGCTTGATTGGTTGATTGAGGCATAACTGCGACTCCTGAGGTTTGGTTAATTTGATCAATGAATTCCGCTAGCGATTCTGCTGGCGACATGATTTTGTCAGCGAGCTTTAGCTCAACTGCTTGGGTTGCATTGATCACCGCCGCTTCGGTGGCCATCAGTGCGTTGTAATCAGCCCCGCGATTATTCACGAGGGTTTGTGCGAATAACTGACGTAGCTCTTCCAGCTCTGCCCGTTTCGAGTTAAACACCGCCTCTGGCAATGCTTCATAAGCGTTGCCCTCCGCTTTACGAGAGCCCGCTGTGATCAAGGTGATCTTTTGGCCTCGCCCTTCTAGCATCTTGGACACATCCATGTGGGCCGTAATCGCACCAATGGAACCCATTCGGTCGGTACGAGATAACGTGACCATTTCCGCAATAGAGGCGAATAACTGCGCAGCACTCGTGGCTTGCGGATCAACGATCGCGCGGGTTGGTTTGGTCACATAGGCTTTAGCCCAATCCGTTAGATCAAACAGTCCATCTACTGAGCCACCCGGCGAATTAATGTCGTAGATGATGCCCCTCACGTCGGGATCACTTTCGGCCATTTCGATGTTGTAACGTAAGCCGTCATAGCCAGTCATACCGCTGGTTGGCTGAAGATAGCCAAAGCGGTGACTCAGTGAGCCATGCACCGGAATGATGGCGGCACCGTCTTGAACTCGGTATGGCTTAGGCGCCTCACGACTAAAGCCTCTTGCCATGCTGGATAGTTCGGCGGCTTCGATCTCTAAGCCATCCACACCTAACACACTGAAATCAATGCGCCCCTCGTTGTAGAGTGCGCCCATGACGCTGTAAAAATACTGTGAGTCGATGGCTAAGTTTCGGTTAAAGATTTGATCAAGCAGCATTCGCAGTGGCGGCTTCTTCATCGTCTTGCTCTTCATTTGGGGCATTATCTGGTTCCTCTGGCTCGGGATCTGGGAATAAATCGGCCAGCTTGATACCGCGTGCCGCTAACATTTCGCGCTCTGCTTCGAGTTGATCTAGGTGCTCATCGATGTCGAGACCTTGTTCAGCGCATTCCAACGTGAGGCTAGATAGGCCGTATTGCATTCGCAATTTGGCAGCATTGGCCTCTTTGACTGGGTCGATCCAGCCACGCCCCGAGCTGATCCAAGTGGACTGACAGTAAGCCGCTTTGTTGGCGTAGAAATCCGGCGCGTCAATCACGCCTTTGTTCACTTGCTCTTCTAGCCACAATTCGTAAACCGGCTGACACCATGTGGAGATCAGCCAAGCGCGTTGGCTTTTGAAATAGCGGTAGCACTCAAGCAATGATGCGCGCGCACTGGAGTAGTTGGTTTTGCTAAAGTCTTTCATCAGCAGTTCATAGCTGACGTTAAAAGCCACACCAATCTGACGAAAGATGTTCTCTACAAACGCGGCATAAGCTTGGTTTGGTCGTCCCGGCAAGAACGGTGTTATGTCATCACCCGCCGCAAGAGGAATGACGCTGTTAGGTGACAACGAATAATCCGTGCTTTCCTTGGTGTCCCAGTACTCGCTAGCGACCGTCGCGCCCTCTGGCGAATCGTTCTGCGGCTGAAAGATTTGCATCATCAGCTCATCTGGCAAATCCGACTTAACAAATGCCGCGATCATGGCATTGTTCACCGTGGCTTTAAGCTCGGCTTGAGTGTAATCATCTAGCAGCTTGAATTCAGACAGCACCGATACCAAGGCACCAATACCACGAGACTGCTCAGGTCGCTCAATGCTGTAGGTATGGATCATCATGCGCCGACCCCACGGGGTACGTGCTGGCACATCGGTCCAAGTCAACGTTTGCATATTGAGATCAGTCGGATGGCGGCTCGCTACTTTGTAGCCGATCGCTTCACCGTCTGAGTTCTTAACAATGCCAGCACGAAGAAACTCATCATCGGCTTTGCCGTATGGGTTACAAATACGATCGGAGTCGATGATCTGAATGCAAAAGGCGTTGTCACGCTGTTTTTTCCAACGTGGTACCGCAAAGGAATCCCCACCATCAAAACATTGTTTAAAAGTGAGCTGTGTCATGGCGTGAAAGTTTTGGTTTCGCGCTAATGAGCAATCCAGTGAGTTCGACCAAAGTTTGAATGCCGCTCGTGTTTTCTTGCTCCATTCACGCGCCCACTTGGCATCTTTACCAAGCATGACGTAGTTTGGTTGTGGGATCGGCATCAAGAACGCACCGACGATGTTGTCAGTTTGCGTTTGGCGAATGCCGCGCACTACGCCGTTATTGCGAATTAAGTCCGCCTGGCGAGTGTTTAAAATGTCTTTCTCTGGCAAGTAGTCCGCATCTGCACTGCGTTTCCTTGGTCGCCAGTTTTTAAAGAATCCGCTACCCGCCCCGCGGTAGGCAGGCTCGGAACGAAATAAATTGCCTATCGCGGAGAAGATATTCATGTTCATCGTGGTACCGGATTGATTGAGATTCGAGAACCACGACCACTCAGCATACGAATACGCCGCTGAAGCCGTGTAATTTCGATGTTCATTTGACTAATGGAGACATTGGCAAATGTGATGCTGTCCCCATCCCCTGATACGGTCTGCGCCGCGGTGCCTTGTAGGCGTTGAGATTTGGCTTTTTGCAATGCGGCCAACTCTGCTTTCGCTTCGTCTAGTTCTGTCATGTTTGGATTTTCCCAACTTTGCCGAAGCTACGCTTTTTACGAGGCTTGACGGCTGGTACTGGTTGTTCTGTGGTTTTATCAGGCTGTTGCGATTCGATCATTTCAACTTTTGGACTGGTTTGCTCCATGAGTTTGCGAAGCGATCGCAGGTTCATGCCGAAGTTTTGTTGCAGTATGCGGATCATGACGAAGTTACCCACTCGACAGTCGAGCGGTTCGTTTCGTCCGCCCGGCGGGTTTTCAAACTTGAAGTACTCTTGACCATCTTTGTAGCGCTTCACCATTTTTTCGATGGTTAAGCCATGGAAATAGCGATCGTCGTATTCCTGTTTCAACGGGAAATGACAGAAGCCGGGGCCAAAATCTTTGAGCCTTAAGCGTGAGTAAATTACCTGTTTGGCGATCGTTGTGTTTACTTCGGTGTGATATGTGCCGTGCTTTTTGCTTCGCGTTCGCGGGAAGTTTGCCAGTGGCTTATTGGGTAGAGTCGCACCAAATGTCGGTATGTAGCGCAGTGGATCTTGTCGACAAAATTTATGAACCTCTGTCGAGTAGTGACCACCGGAGTCGATACCGCATAATCGCGCTTTGTGTATCACGCCCGTTGCACTGACAAATTCGCGCTCCATCTGTTTACGCAACTCTTCCCAGATTTGTGGCTTGGATAGATCGCCGTAGATGCGCACATAGCCAAGCGACCATGTTTCCTCATCTGGCCCCCATGCTACAAACTCGCCCTCAAAGCGATCGTCTTGGGTATCAAACCAACAGGTAATGATGATGCCATCGTGCGGCACATCTGCTTGGTAGACTTCACGGCGGTTTTCCATGCCAGAGCCGTCCACGCCTTCACCTTGAATCTCGAAGGTTTCGCCAAGCGAGGTGTTTGTCCATGTGACCATCAGTGTATGGTCACCGGATTTCATCAGTTTGTCAGCTTCTAGGAATTTCTCGACTACGTCTTGCAATCGCGCGTTTGGAAACGGGCTGTAAAGCTCGTTTATGTAGAACCCAGCAACACCGCTAAAGGGTGCTGAGGCTTTCCATTTCCCAAGCTGCAGTGCGTCGTTCTTTTGCGTGTTGGTAAATAGCTCTTTGCATTTCGGACATTCAAGCTTGGCCGTTTCTGGTAGATGGGCTTCGAATACTTCGTGCCATTCAGTGTCGGCCTTTTCCCATTTCACCATGCCCCAGTTGAGAGTGATCATTTCGCCACAGCACGGACAAGGGATGTGGTAATAGCGCTTATCGCTAAGAGCCATTTCCCGTTCTATTTCGCTCATCCCTTTCCAAGTAGGCGAGCCACCTAGGATGATTTTGCGGTTATAGAAGGTTTTACCCCGTTCGTATGCGAGCTTTAGCGAGTTACCTTCACCACCAGAGTCACGGGAACATCGGTCTGGTTCTTCGACCATGATCAAGCGGATCGGCGACGATGCCAGCTTGGATGGTGCATTTGAGCCGACGAGCTCTAAGTGACCGCCACGATAATGCTTAGATAATATAGTGTTGCCAGCACTGCGGGATTTGATCGCGATCCGTTCGGCCAGAGGCGCACTGTCGCGAATCATTGGCGAGAATTTCTCTTTCGAGTAACGCTCGGCCATGTCCTCGGTTGGGAACAACACTAACGCTGGGCATGGGTCCAAGTGGATATGGTACCCAAGCACGTTATTAATAACGCCGTCTGTCCATGCCACCTGAGCGGATTTCTGACATACCACTCGCGGGATGTCTGGATCGCTGCAGGCCTCTTGGATTTCTTTAAGGAATGGCGTAACCGCAACACGATACTTACCAGGCAAAGCACAGTTTTCAGGTGAAAGTTCGCGGTGCTCTTCCGCCCACTCAGTGACTGTAACGTCTGGCGGTGGTAGCCAAAGGCTTTGCAGCCCTGCGTAAATCTCGTCTATATCGGTGAAATCGATCTCTGGCAGGAAATTGGAATCATCAATCGCTAATGACATCACCATCCCCCATGCTAATCAGAGCCGATCGCACCTCATCGTCGACTATTTTTTTTTGCTCTTTGCTCAATGCCAAGCGCTGAGCAAGGCGAGGAGCAAGGTTCATTAAGCCAGATTTAGCAGATGTAATTAGATGCCCTAGCTTGAATTCGACCTCATCACGACGCAGTAGCTGTTTGGCTTCCTCGCGTACTGAAATCTCTTTTTCATTCGCTTGCCAGTGCTTCAGTCGTCCGTTCTCTATTTTCTCATCGAATACCGCACTGACTTCCCCACTTTGACCACCTCCCATTTTGGCCACGCGCTGGGTCACCATCCAGTTGATCACCTCTTCGGTGTCATAGGTATTACGCTGACCACGACCACCTGCCACCTCGATCGGCATGCCATTTTTCTGCCATGTCGTGAGTGTTTTTTCGGAGACTCCAAGGATTTCGGCAAGCTCTTTTTTCTGGACTTTTTTACCCATTTTAAAACCCACAAAGAAAAGCTAACTATTTGATAAACATTATTAATTGCACATAGATGCACTCTCTTAGTTAGACGACAAAAAGATGAATTGAAATCGGAAAACCAAGAGCAGAAAGCAAGGCAACCAGAAAGCCCCACAGATAACGAATCAACAACACCACCAAAACAGAACAACCAACCACCAATCTGCAAAACTGACAAAGCTGAAGCGCTATAAGCAAAACAAAAAAGTGATACTTAAAAGAAAGGAAGTCCTAGGGAAAATTTATAGCTAGAAATACCACGGGACCTGAATAACCCCCATGGGGTTTAGGGCTGGGAAGGACCCAAGCCCTTTATTTTTCAGTCACTTAGCCATTCTGGCGATGTAATATTGAGCAGCTTCCCGAAATTCCTCACTTACCACCCTCCCCGTCATCTTTTGCGCCTCGGAATAGAATGGCAGGTTGGCTTCGTAGTTAGGTGCATCCTCCACAAACGCGATCGCTTGCTTTAGCTTTCCGCCCTGACGCCAGTACACACCGATCGGCTTATGCGGTCGGCGCGGTAACAAGAAATATTTGATGGCTTGGTTCTTTGTGTTGCGCTCGTAACCCGCCTCGGCGTACGCCTTTAAGTCTCGCAAGATATGATCAGATACGCTGGCGGGGATGTTGCCAAACTTATTAAGGCGGACATCACCACCGGGCACTGCATACTGGTCGCGCCTGATCAAACCAATGCGCTTTAACCTGCGCTCAAAGTTCTTCTCGTTACGATCACCACCCTCAATCATAGGATTCAGGTAGTCAGCGGCAGCAGATGCCGCTTTAGATGAGTGTCGACGATCTTTCAAAAGCACGCGGGCCTCCAACGCACGGCGCGTTGCATTGCGCACCATCACTGCGTTTAACGTCCATCGTGTTGGTCGATCGATATACTTTGGCAACACCTGCTTAACAATATGCGTTTGCACTCGCTCAGCAGTACGGTTAAGCGCACGCACCTTAGCTTTATCAATCACATCAGATTGAAGGCCTTGAAGTATCCGCTCTATGCCTTTGAAATCATTAGAAATATTAAATCCGATTTCATTCATAGACACACTGCCTTAGCGCTTCAATGTACGCGGTGATCTGCCCCATCTCATCGATCGGGATAATGAAAGCAACGTCACTTACTGTCGTGTTGATCAGTACCGGTTCGATCGCTGGGCACGGCGCTGTCTGAGTTACCGGACTGATTGCGCTGCAACCAACCACGCTCACGCATATAGCCAGCAGGATCAGTACGCGCTTGACGCAATCGCTCTTGCTTCTTGTCATGCTTATCCTGCCTTTTGAGTTGAATGCCCCACTCGATCAGAATGAGCAGGAACTTAAGCCAGCTAGCCATCGGCGTTCTTAGCCTTGCCATAGTTAGCGGCCAACAAATTAATCAATGATTTCAACCAGCTAGGCCAGTTAGCAGTAATGCTCGTGGGCAGTAGCGCAATGGCATGAGCCACTGCATACAGCACACCAATCACAACACCAAACCAAGTCGGCATTAGCTCAACCAGTGCAGGCAGAGCGGCAATGATCGCAGCAATAAAGCCGCCATCATCAGTGGCAACCTCTGCCACCACTTCAGTGGCTAGAGCGATCGAAGGCATAAACACCAACACCACCACCCAGAACAACAAACCTTTTATCATCTTCATAGACACTTACCTCGATCAAGCCCGTACAACTCAAACGGGAAATTATGAATGAACTCGCTCACTGTTCCAGCACCGTGGACAGTGTTATAAAACTCTTTCCAATACCCAGCCAACGCCTTGATATCATTGGCTTTCGGCAATGCTTCTGGTATGCGGTAATAGTGAACGCGACACATCGCAATCGCATAACGCAGATTCCAAATCAACGCCACATGGTCAGGCCAGCCATGCTGGTCATAGACCAGATCAACGCTATCGCTGGTCATCATCAGCAACTTGTCACGCAGATCAGTTTTGTACTTCAGGAAGTTAAGCCACAGATCTTTATGGGTAGCTGGCTCCATCTGGATGAGGCCTAGCGCTGGACCTTTGCCGAGCTGCTTCAAATAAGAGCCGTTCGACTCTTGAGCGATCGTACCCATCACCAACTGCTCAGCAGCCAATGAGTAAAGGCCGAGCTGCTCTAATGCGGGCTTAACAACGAACTCACGCAACTGCAAAAAGCTGATGCTCATGGCAACCTCTTGAACTTACTCGTGTAAAAGCTGATAGCCTCATCACCCATCAAACCCGCCATACCAGCCATAAAGCCGATCATTGGCCCAGACATCCCCATCTCAGTTCCTAAGAAATAAGTAAGCATGCCAAGGAAACCGCCAGTAATAACGGTGATAAGTAATTGAATAATCGAGAAATCTTTAATCTTTTGCTTAATCTGCCGGAGATACTTCACAGCGCCTCCCAGAACGCCAACCAAGACGAACGCAGCAATCTGAATGAGTTCATCTGGTAAGAATTTCATATAGGCGATCCAGTCCAGAAACGAAAAAGCCCCGCATAAAGCGAGGCCCAGAAATGACAAAACCCAGCACATTGGCTGGGTTCTGGTGATTTGTTTGCCGCGAACACAAAAATCACAGCATGAACAAAATGTAACCGCTAATTCATAGGTATTCAAGCTTCGCGCGCGCGATATGTGAATGCAATTATCTTAATAGGAAACTTGCACAACAGGCAGCAATGCCATATCACAAAAGACTTTAAAGCCAACACTATATGCAATATGGTGACGGCATGGTGACGGAAATTAAAAGAAGGGAAACACCAAATGAATACAAAAGACACCGAAATACAGGAAGTCATAGATAAGATTAAAAATGATTCCGACCTAAAACATGCAGGCAAACTACTCACCTACACCGCTCTTGTTTGTATCGCTTTAGCCTTAGGGGGAGCAACAATACACAAAGCAAACACATTCCTATTTGAGATTGAGTTCAACAACCCAGTGGGATTTAAGGTGCTTTTGCTGGCAGTCCTAGTTATTTTGATAGTGAAATATCACTCAAATGCATTTTCACACTTCAAAAACCTTGAACTCATAGAAATTGATAAACTACGAGATAACTCAAAAATATATTCCTACGACACCGACTCTCATCAGTCATTTGGCCTAATAGGCATGATTGAGACTCAGCTAGCCGACGAATATCCGCCTTACTCGAACACAGATATTGAATACAAAAGAAAGTTTTTATTCAGACGGTATGTAACATTTACTAGAAGCGAATATGAGGATGCACAGGAATCAACTTTGATCGGAGTTTCTAATGAAGAAATAAAGCTCTACAGACATAAAAGCAGAGGCTTAAAGCCAAACCAATATATCAAACTACTTTGGATAGAATTCAAAAACAGAGTTAATTGCTGGCTGAACTACCCAGAGCACCTAACTCTGCTATTGCCATATATAACAGGGTTGGTAGCTATTGCCGCCATTGCAACGGCAATATTAGCGCCTGACGTTTTTACAAAGCTTTATGCGTCACTCCCATCACAGCCATAAACAACCCGATAGTACAGCGCTCGCCCACTGTCACCCTCTGCGATCGCTTCTGCAATCAAGCGCTCTAAATTTGCCTGGTAATACTCAACCATAAAAATGCTCCAAGATCCGATAAGGAAATTGGAGCACGAAAAAACATGGCGTTATCTTCATTTAACAGCCAAAAACAGGTGTTAAGTAGATTTAAGGGCAATTAATTAGCTGATTTGCCAACTCCCCCACCGCCTCTTTCATCAACGGCCAAGCGTAGCGGCTCTGATATCTTCCTTCCAAATCGCCCTGCGCATGGTTAAGCAACATCTCAGCCACTCGGCTATCGACGCCGATCTCTTGCCAATAATCACGAGCAAGTTTTCGCATATCGTGTGATGTGAACTTCTCCCCAAATGCATTGGAAAGGTTCTGGTACCAGCGGCTAATCGTGGATGTATGAGTTGGTTTCTTACCAGATTGAGAGAACACAAAGCGGCCGCGGCTTTTGGTCTTTGCCTCACGTAACAAATCCACCACTGCAGGGGCCAGCGGCAAACGATGCTCTATCCCTGTTTTCGTGTTTTCTGCAGGGATATACCAAACCGCATCATCAAGTGAAATATGACGCCATTCGACTAGGCTAGTCTCTTCGATGCGCGTTGCGTGGCACAACTGCATAATAAAGAACAACCGATGCCAGTACTGTGACTCATTAATATGCTCAGCCAACTTGGTCAACTGATATGGCTTAATGCGTCCAGATCGGCGCGACTCCTTCGCCTTGGTAAAGTCTCGCCAGCTGACACCCGCCAAAGGATCATGAGCGATCAGCTCCAACTTACCCGCCAACGAACACGCACGCTTCAAAACACCCCACATGGTCTTGATAGTAGAAACCGCCATAGACGACTGCTTTGGCATATAAAGTCGCTTATACACCACCGTCTTAGTCAGCTCTGACAACTTCACACCCGCGAATGCATCCAACAAGTGGTTGGCTATAAAAGACTGAGCCACCTCAACATAGCCCTCAGAAAATGACTTATCCGCCTCTATATGATCGGAAAACCAAAGCAATGTTTCCTCAAGAGTAAGCATTCGATCGACTTTAGCCGACGATCGCTCACCCGCTAGCAGCTGGGCACGAATCTCACTCAAACGCTTAAACAAATCCGACGCCTTCAGCGCAGGCCACTTACCCAGCGGAGTGCGTACCTTTTTCTTTCCCTGGTAACTAACATCATAAAACGTCCCGCCGGTGCGCTTCGTATTAGCACGAAACTCCACACGGCGAGAGTCAAACAGCCACACTCTTTCACCCGCTGATAACTCGGCTTTTATCAACGTGTCAGTGATGCGCTTAGTCATTCACAGCAACGCCGCGAGACTCCAACTCAACCGCCAAGCGCTTAATGAAAGCTGATCGCCCTGCCGCCACATGATTAGCAAACACCTTTTCTTTCATTGGCGTATGGGGTGTTTTCATACGCAACTTGGCCGCGAACTCTGGCAAGTGCATCACGATCGACGCATTAGAAGCGGAAATACCGCGCTCGTCTTTGTTACCATCCGCCAGCACCGCCGCGAACAGACACAGTTTTTGAGTGCGAGTGAGATCTGAGAACAGATAATCAAGGCCCGTATCAGAATGCGTCAAAAGCTCCACTTCTCGGATCATCTTCGCATTCGAGTTACCACCCCCTTGGAAATCAGGCACCTGACCCGTCTCCAACATATCGCAGATCTTGCCCGCGTTGCTCTGACCATGCCAGCCAGCATCCTGCGACGAACTGATTAGGTAATTAACGTGATGATTGATAAAAGCCCATGAACGGGCGCCCAAAGAGCCAGCTTTGTGACGGTTGATCCAGCGCATTGTGATTCTCCTCGTCTCACGACGATGATGGGTTAGCATTGAAAAGCGCGCTCAGCGAACACGCTTTGCAATGCAGGCTGGCCGAAGCCAGCCAAATCGATTACTTACTTTTCTGACATCCCATAGACAACGTGACTCAGCATAGAGACCTGCTCTAACAGAGCATTAACCTGATCGCGAATTTCCTCCAGAGGGTCTTTCTTTGGCTCTTCGACCGAACCAGCACGAATACGCGGCTTAATAGCGGCAGTCTCAGAGTGCGAGCCAACCAAAGTATCGCCAGATACTTTAACGCTTGAGAAAATCGGCGCTGTGATATGCAGCCCTTTTACTGCAGCATCAAAAACTTCAGATGCTTTGCGCTTCTCCCACGAACGAAAATCAAGCGGCGGCAAATCCGCCGCATCTGCCATCTCTTTGCCTTCCCACTCTCTGGCAAGCTCATCGAAGTCAGTTCGCAAATCCCCAGTGAAATTACATTCAAACGTCGGCACACCACCTTCAAAAGTTAGCGTGTCGCCGCCTGGCAACACAAAGAATTCACCTTTATCAAGCACCGTAATATCCGCACCGTTTTCATCACGATCAATCATCACCACGCCTTCTGGGGCCAACTGCTCCACCACAGACTGAACCAACGCCGAACTAGCCGCCGCACTTAACCCAACATAACTAATATTTACCTTTTGCATAAACGTCTCTCTATTATCCCAACAGTGAAGAAAGGCGGCAGGCATCCACCGCCATGTAAAACCTTACGACTTGGAGCTGAGCTCCATATTGATCACCACATCTTTAATCGGCATAGGCTGGTCGCTGATATGCAGGATCTGCCCACCGGTGACGAAGTGCTTGTGATAACGGCCTTGCACATCCCACCAGTAAATATACGGATCAGAATCACCATAGGTGCCGGACTCTTGCATAACCTGCGGCGTGTAGCGATCTCGGCCATGAACGGTCACACGGAAGCCATTGAACTCACTACTAACATGGCCGTACATTGATGAAACCATAGTCGGGTTGATCGATTTCTTACTCGATGTCACCTTGCCTTTAACCGTCGAATAGATCAGTACTTGGCCGCTGTACGGCGAGATCACATACAAATGCTTCACCGCACCAGGCTTATTATCTACCTTGTAACTGCGGACAATGTTTTCTTGTTCCAGCGTCATACCAGACGCCTGAGTTTGCACCACGGCCTTCGCCTGCGTTACGCCGCTGTCAGTTTGCTGGCTGTACTGAGCGGTTTCCGCATTGCACGCAGCCAATGAAAAACACACAGCTAGCATCAAAAGGAGCTTCGTTTTCATCTTAAATACCCTTAGTTAGTTTCAAAGAATGTAGGCACCTGATCATTCGTATCAAATGCCGACCAATTGAACTTGCTGGACTGGGCGTTATACTCCGCCACCAAACCATTCAAGCTCGCTCTGACGCCCAAAAGCTCCTGCTCCCAGATCATCAACTTTTCACGCTCCGTGCGATCCAAACCATCCATCGACGCCATGCGCTCAATCTTGGCCTGATACATAGACACATCTGCCTGTTTCTTGCGGATCTCACTCGCAGCGCTCTTAAACCACTCGTATTTCTTAAGCATCGCCTGCGGCCCAAACTCTTGTTTAGCCACCGTTGCCGCCTCAGTGAAAAAGCCCATGGCCGTTACAGCGATAGAGCCCACACCGACGACAAGCACACCCACCAACACCCAGACCAAAAACGTGCGCACAGGGCGGCGCTCCAAATTATCAAACTGCTTTTCTAACGACATAACATTCCCCTATTTCCCAACAGTGAAAGAAGGCTGACCGAAGCCAGCCGGTTAATTAAATTCGTGGATTGCTCGGCCCGCGATCTGGCCCAAGCCGTGCAAAGCTATTCATTGTGTCAATCTGAACGTCACGAGCTTCATCAAGAAGCCCCTGAATGCGCACATTATTTTTAATGGCTTCATCAGCTAGGTCACCGGCGAAACTCTCGCGCAGGCGTCCAGTTTTTACATCGATCTCAGCCGAAATCTTTAGCAGTAAGTCTTCCAGCTTCCAGCCGCTCGGATTGTCGCGACTCATCAACACATTTGCCTTTGGGCGCTCCAAATGAAGCGTATACCCCACCAGCTCGCCCAGCGTCTCTTGGATATCGCTCATGGCAGTATGAGCGTATTGTTTCTCTGCTTTAGGCAAGCCAAGACCAGACCAAGCCGTTTGGCGCAGCAGATCAATGCTAGATACATCGATCGTGCGATAGTGAAAGAACTCTTTAAGCGATGGCATCTGCGCATCGATGTACGACACATCGAAACCAATGCTATTACCGAACATCACGGCTCCGACTTTTGCCTTGCGATCGTAACCATTGATACCAAAATGAATCAGCGTTTCCATGATGAAACACTCAGCATCTTCGACATCAGAAAACACACCCAAATGCTCGCCAGACTGATTACGCAATTGATCGATCAAGCCCGACTTTGCATGCGCCTCAATAGCCCATGGATCCATACGCTCTAAAAACGATTCATCCCAAATGCCAACAGAAAACGACAAGCCTTTATTAAGCTTTTCGTCGCAAACCACAAACGCCATTTCAAGGATTGGGTAATACGCCGCACCGTGAACACGCTCACCAGATGGCAACGTCTCGTAACCGTTCAAACCACCCGTTTCTAAATCAACACCCACTAATTGCAGACTCATATCACCCCCTAAAACGAAATACTCATACCGTTACCAAGCTCCACAACACGACCATCATTAACCGTCGCGAGCGCCGCTTTCATCTTCTTGTAGCAAGCGGATTCATCCGTCTCATATAAATGATCAAGCTCATCCCAACACGCCACTAAAGCAGCCCATCGCTCCGATCGGCTTGCCATTTCAGAAATGCGTGAACGAAACTCAGGGAAAAGCTTCAGAAGGCGGTGGCAACGACCAAAATCACCCGTATCACTTGGGTGATCGCCAAATCGGTCTTTTGCTTCGATACCCGTCATATGAGATACAATCGCCCTAGATGACAAACCAGTATCACTACCCAAAAGCCACTTAACTAATCGCTCATTTAATTCCATCTCACTCTCCCATCACCGCTTAACCACTGTGCAGTATGCAAATCCACCATCTTTAAAAACGCCTTACCACGCGGGTAGCACGCCCGAATCTTTCTATCCATTTTATGGGTTGGGATGTTAATCGTGGCACCTTGGCGACGCAGTCGAACCCTATCAGCCCAATGCATCTTGCGACCTTTCATATTGTTGATATAGGGATCGCGAATCCCTTCCTCATGAATCATGTTGTTTTCAAACATCCCCTACCCCTTGCCCAGCATGGCTTTCAAAGCACCGATATTCGCGCGGCCAAGTTGTTTCAACTCCGCACGCTCTGACTCAGTTAGTTTCTTTTGTTCAATCAATTGCGGTTTATTCGCTTCGATCTGCTCGCCCGCCACAACCTTGGCGGCGATTTCCATGTATGCCTTGCGGTAGGCGTTTTGGCCTGCGCTGGTGTCCGATCGGCGTAGCTTGTGCCAGGACACTTGTTTGCCAGCGGCGTACACGGCGGCGTGACTTGGCTTCCAGTTCACAATGTCATGACTGTGATCAACCGCCTCGCGGTAGGCCTCATCAACGCTTGGCAAGCCGTAGCACCACATGATGAACTCAGCGACAACAGGCCATTTGGTGTATTTATCCTCGGTGGCGTAGCGTTTCGCGCGAGTGGTACCCGTGCGCAGCATATCGCCAGTCACCTTGGCTCTGATCAGCTCACGCACCCACTGGGTTTTAATCTGATCCTCAATCTCTTGAGACTTCATCGAGGCGCCGTAATTGGTGTAAAACGCCTTCAACGTGCCAAACAGCTTGTCGATCGTCTTAGCCATCGCCGCTTGAGCGTCTTGGTTTGCGTCCTGCGCTGGGCGTGGTTGCTCATGGACCACAGGACGGCCAACAGGGAAATTGCTTTGCTGTGTCGGTAATAAATCGCTTACGTTTTGCATCAGAAGCCCTCCGGATCAAACACTTCGTTCCAATTTACGCCGCCCTCTGGCTTGGCTTGGCGGATCGTTGGCAGTTGTTCATCGTTCCAGCGCTCGTTGTTAATCCAAGTCGTTGGCATTGGCTGGTATTGTTTCTGGTCGGCAGGTGCCGCGGCGTAGAGATCACCCCAGCGCTGCGCCTGGTCGATAATGAATTGGAGTTTCGCGACCGCTTGCTCTCGATCGTTTGGCAATGGGATTTTTGACCATTTGATCTCAGCTGGCTTGCGATTGTCCTTGCGTTGGTACGCATTCCAGAACAACTCAAACGACTGGGTTAACAACTCGCGTTTGGCCTTGGCATCGAATTTTTGATTAACCACCACTGGAGCGGTTGCGTTCGACTCGACCGAATCGGACAAATGATCTTCTGAAGTAGTCTCTGTTGTATTCTCTGTAGTAATCTCTGTAGTAATCTCTGTAATAGTTTGCTGGTTTTCGGCACAACTGTTTGCTGGTTCTTGGCAATCTAGTTTGCTACTTTCCGGCATTCCAGTTTGCTGAATTTCGGCATTCTTGTTTGTTGCAGAGATAAGCCCTAGAACTTCGGCTAACTTCTCGAAATTAACGCGATAATACGTTTTACAAGGAATGCCCTTCTTAACGATTTCAAGGACCCCTTTTGCCTTCAGTTTTTTGCGTGCGCCGTCCTGTTCATGACGCGATAAACCTGTTTCTTCCGTCCATTCTTCAATGGTTTTGTAGAACCATTTCTCTTTGTTGGAAGTGCGGTTTGACCAGTAAACAGCCTGAGAAAGGAACAGGGCACCAGAGGCACCTGCTCCCAATTCCATAAAGGGACGCTGAAAGGCGATAGGACGATCTAAAAGCTTCTCGATGTTCACAACCCACCTCCCAACTGCAGTTGAGGCTCACGCTGGTCAGCGGTTGCGATGTTTAGATTGGCCTTGCTGCCATCCTGAGAGCCAAGCACACTGATACCAACGTCAGTGCGTGAAGCGGTCATTTTGGCCTTACGCATACTCGCCTTATCAACGCCCTCAGTCTTTTTAGCATGATGCTTTTTAACTGACTCTGGACGTTCACGGGTGCCAAACACATTCACGAGCTTTTTAGCCGCTGAATACATCCAAGACTTGCAGTACAAATCCGCTTGAGCCGCATTGGCACCGTATTCATTTTGGAAATCCTTGCGCGCTTGCTCAACTTGCTGATAAAGCACGTCAAAAGAATAAGCGGCCAACTCAGCATCGCGCTCTAAGCCAACAAACTCGACACGCTGCTCCCAAACAATACGTGAACCAGCCCATCGCGGCTTTTGCCCTTGCATAGCGAAAACGCCAGAAATATCCATAATCGCCGAGATCAAAATAACCTCGTACTCTTTGGCGTTTTTGCGCGGGATCGGCTTGGAGTATGTCGTGATGATATCTAGCTCATCCGCATCGACACGATATTTCGCCATCAGCTTTTTGGCTTGGCGTTTTGCCGCTTCGGCTTCATGCTCGTTATCAGATTGAGCCAATGCCAACAGCTTGCGAATTTTATCTTTGTAACGAGAATCCATGCTCACGCCGCTACCCCCCAATCAAGCACGTCTAGTTCATCCATCACCCATGGGGTCTGGAAGCGTTTTTTTACCAACTGGATGGCATCAGGGTGTTGTGGTGGCAGGCCGTGACGGTAGGCAACGTAAAACTGCCAAACGCGCTCCTGAGTGATCTTGCGGTTACGTACAGCGCATTGGATATCGCTGGCGGACATATCCTCACCTAGGGCGCGGATTTCGGCCAGCGTCATGGTTTTACGCAGTTCAGCGATCATTTCACGCGTAATGGATTTACGGCTTTTATCCAGAGGCCAGTAACGGTGAGGCAGAGCCAAAAACTCCGCATCCGTCATGCAAAAGCGCTCGATCAACTCTTCACGAGCAAACAGCGGTTGATTATCAACGATATGGTGACCACCGCCGCGAGTAACGTACCACTCGCAGAACTTAGTGTCAGACACTGCCTGACGCATCAAATCAGCAGGGTTAGCAGAAAATAAACTCATGCCCACACCCCCTTGCTGTCACCAGTCAAAGCGGGATTAAGCAGCGCATAGACGTGTGCCTTTTCGCGACAGCCCTTGAACATGCGGGCGATATAGCCTTCGCGCTGTAGCTCATCGATAGCCGCGCGAACGTTTTCAACAGAAATCTTGGATAATTGGGAAATCTCCTGTTCGTCCAACAGGATACGAGGTGAACCGCCAAAAACAGGCAGTTGTTTGATAGCGTTGCCTACTCGATTGCCATATTCAGACAAGCGAGCGTCAACCAATAGGCGCAATTGTGCCATGGTAAGCCTCCGTAGATTATATCTGAGGCCACCGCATCGAAGTGGTAATTTCGAAATTAGGGTGGCCGGACTGTGCGCAGGGTTACCACAATCAGCTCTACGGAGTGCTGACCCATCCGAAGATGGCCCCGCCAGTCCGACCATAACAGGTAGGTACAGGCGTGCAGACATAAAAAAACCGCTCAGGGCGGTTGGTCTGCCCGTAGATTTATGCTGGGTGGTAATCCAGTCCCCTGATTTTGCAGGAGAAATTAAATTATTACTCATAGCTCTGTACCTGTCAAAAATTTTACAGATACATCGATTTATTAGTGTCTTACTGTTGATTGGCCTCTTGCCGATCGATGTTTCTTAGTTGTCCGAATCGCTGGTCGATATCTTTCACCAGCTTACAAAGTTCTGGATCGCCCCAATCAATGATTTCGTGCATTGCTAAAAAAGCCCCTTGCGGGGCGAACAATGCAGCTTCGTTTAAGACTTGGGTCGATCTCAAATGCGGGTCAGTCGTTCCACTACCACGACGACTATTGGCTAATAGACTAAACCCAGATGGGCGTGGTAGCTTCACAAGGACATCCCCTTTCCTACTCTGCTCGGGCGCTTCACAGCGTGCCGACTAAGAGCCATCAAACGATGGTTTTTTGATCCAATACAAGGATTGGATTTCATTTCTACCCCACAAGGAGGTTTTGCATGATCATAGAGATCTATACAAACAAGATCATTTCTGGTTAAAGAGTTCGGTTGGAACGGGGATAGCTGATAGGTTTTTCACCAGACCATCTACCATTTCGCCGGTTGCATCCAACTGGCGAAACACCTCCGTATCACGTAAACCAGCGTCAGAGAGCTTGGCAACCGTACTCCAAAGGTTCGCGCTTAGACCTTCTAAGCTCACTTGAACATTGGCAACGCTTGGTTGTGGTTTACTCATATCGTGCTCCTTAACTTGTTCCGCTCGGGCGCTTCACAGCGTGCCGACTAAGAGCCATACGAGCATGGCTGTTTACAGCAAGTTACTCAAAACAGTAATTTCATACAAAATACTGATTGCTAAACCCGCTCAATGTTTTCTAAATTTAACACCTATAGTAACTTTAAGTAAACAGACATCGTTCATGAAATTGCTGAAATTTACTCAATACACAAAATCTTGTGTATTACACATCCTGTGTATGAGCTAAATCAAAAGTTTACGCCCACACATTCACCAAAAACGAGGCTGACACCACTACATGCCGACGATCGAACCTTTAGAAAAAGAGGTGAAAGAAAGCACCGCTGGAGCATGCTCGCTAGCCATGCAACGTATTATTAATGCTTCGCGCTACGAGCGCAGTGAAGTAGCAGAATACGTAGGCCTTTCTAACATTGCGCTTGATCGTCGTATGCGTGGGAGCGTGTCATTCTCCCTCGAAGAAGCTGTCATGATCTGCCGCTTGGTTGAAATACCGATCGGTGACGCCCTAAAGCTGGGCGAAATGAGCCAAGAAGAGTTTGAAAACGCATGGATCTACCAATGGCGACGTCAGAACATCGCCAAGCATGTGGCTCACCTAGAAGTAGATAAAGGCCTAAACCACACTCAAATTGCTGAAATCTGCGGCTATAGCAAGAGCTGGCTAAGCAATGTGCTAAGCGGCAAAGGCAAGCTAACGGGCAGAATTGCTCGTGTAGTCGAAAAGCGCTTAGAGCTGCCAGAAGACTTCCTTGACCGCAAACCACTAACACCACCAAAAGCGGCACAGATCGACGGCTCATTACTAGCTAAAACAGCCGCTCAATTAGTGGCTACCGTGCGCGGCGAAGGCTTCGAGATCGACAGCGACCTATTCAATATCTACGTAACCGCCATCGTGCAACTTTACAACGCGCGTATTGCCACACGCGGTGGTTACGACCCAGAGACCGACGCAGCACAATTCCAAGCAGTGTATGACCAGTTGGTACTGCAGCTGAAAATGAAAGAAGGGCTTTGGAAGTTTTAAGGCAATTATTACTGATACACAGACATAACGTCTGTTAATTAAACGTAAAGCATGGAGCAAAAAATGAAAAAGCACATCCTACTTCCCGCCCTACTACTTGCGGCAACTTCTGCCCAAGCCGTTGATGCACCTCAGTGGAATCAAATCTCACTTGGCATCGTATCTGCTGATGTCGATGAAGTGGACACCTTTACCGGCGCCGCTTTAGCTGGCACTTTCCTACTAAATGAAAATATTTTCATTGGTGGACATTTAGAAAGCACTGAGACAGACATTACCGTTAGCGGTATCACTGTAGATTCGGAGCTAAACCGCTCAAATATTGGCATCGGCTACCGCTACGGAGTCACCAGCTCAACTGACATTTACGGCAAGCTATCTGCTGAGCGATATGAAGTTGTTGCTTCTTCAGGCAACCTTAGCATTAGCGAGGACGCGAATGGTGGTGGTTTTGAGCTAGGTTTACGATCAATGCTGACAGACAGTGTAGAGTTTGGGGCATCAGCTAAATACCTAAAACTAAGCGTTGATGGTGATGATGAAACAGACACACTTCTGGGCGCATTCGGCAGTTACCATTTTAATGAAAAGCTATCACTAGCACTTAGCTACTCAGCCATGGATGACGCAGACTTCACTGAATTGAAGGGCGTTTTCTCTTTCTAATTCATCAATCCTAATCTGGTAAAACAACACCAAGCCGACTTTACCGTCGGCTTTTGCCGCTTCCATTAGTGCTTCCAAGCACTCAATTTCCTTTAACACATCCATCTTTCCACCTACCATGGCGAACCGCTCGCCCCAGAATGATGCGACGCACAAAGATGAAGTGCAATAGCATCTGTAAAAGTCTACACGTTTACCGCAAAAGTCTACACGAACCGGATAGGATTTCGTCTTTTCACTACCCGCTTACTTTTCACTACCTAAATCAAATGGTTATATACACAACTTACAAATATTCTTATCAATATATATCTAATGAAATAGGTCTACACTTCACTTCATGTACAACTCGTTCGGCCAGCGCCTTAGAGCCGCACGGACAGCTAATCATATCTCACGGACAGAGCTTGCAAATCAGATCGGTTATTCCGCCCACACGGTCAAAGCGTGGGAGCTGGATCGCCATCAGCCGACCAAACACATCATCAGAAAAATCGAGCAAATCCTAAAATGCTCACTGGCTCCATGTGATATAGGTCATATAGACGCCACCCTTGCGAATGTTCGCGAAGCCATTATTCACCTACCAAAAGACCGCAAAACTGCCGCCATCCTTATGCTGGAAAACCTAGCAAAATCCTACCGTTAACGATCAATTCTTGCATAGCATATCACTTATCATAAACCATTACTGTATATATACACAGTAATTGAATTCAAGATTTTATTGTCTTTTGTGTTGACGAAATATTACTCTTGAAGTACTTTTTAAAGAACAAAGTATTTCAGGCAAGAGGCCAATCCATGCAAGACGCATTAAACATCACGTTTTACCCATCTGAGTCAGCACCGCTCGGCACTTACAAAACTGGCATCTTAGCCATGGCCGCCGAGGGTTTAACCAAACATCAAATCGCCGACAGCATCTTTCGAGCTGTACCTACAGTAATTTCTCACCAAGTCGAGGCTCGCCACCATTACGGCGCCCGCACACTGACGCAAGCCATCGCTTACGCCATCGCCCTTGGTGATATCCAGTTTCGTGTCGAAACGGCCACCGAAAAAACAACAGCCCAACGCATGACAGCCTTTGGCTTTATCTTCGCTGCGCTGATCACCGCCTTAGTAGACACGCCTTTTTTCAGTGATGCAGACCAAGACTTGGCCCGCCACTACAAAGCACGCGCCTCACGTACCGTGAAAGTACGCCATGGGCGCCTTGATCTAATCAACGACGACGAAATCTTTATCGGATAGGAGAGATAGCATGTCACGCCAACCAATCGCCAAAGGCCGCGCTGTATACGTAGCCGAGAAATATCAAAGCCGAGAGCTAGACGGCCAAGGTCAGCCAAAAGAAAAGAACCGCTATGCCACGCTTGGCCGTGCCACTGCATGGGCGCCGGAGCAAGGGCAAAACATGCCAAATATCACGCTACAACTGGACGCCGTGCCAGTGGGTGTAACAGGGCCGGTTGATATTCAGTTGTTTTGGGATGAACCGCAGCAGCAAGCCGCCCCACAGCAAAACTATCAGCAGCCACAGCAGCCACAGCCAAGCTACGGACAACCAGCCAGCTATGGTAGCTATGGCACACATTCAGGAGGCCGCTAATGCTCATTTCAACATTGCAAAAAAACCAACAAGCCACGATCACTGTGCCGCCCAGCGACTCAGACACTGTGATCGTTGTGAAATACAGCGGCCAACATAAAAGCCTGTTCCACGGCCTCACCAGCGCCGCTCGATTGGCATTTGACGCCCCGCGAACCGTAGACATCTCATTCCCGAAAAAGGAAAAAGTAGCATGAGCGAAGTTAAGCAATTCAACCAAACGCTTTACCCAGGTCGCGCACTGATGGTGCAAAACGGTGAACAAAGCCCGCTGTTTCGCATTGGCCACGTTAGCCACGAGCTAACCCAGCACGGCAACAGCTACACAGTGGAAATCAGCTCAGTGAACGCAGGCAAACACAAACGCACCCGCTTACAGGGTGAAACCATGCAACTAGGCCAATTGCTAGTTCGATTCGAGCCCAGCTCCAACCACCCAGCAGCCGCAAAGCTGGTGTTTGTAGAGATACCAAGCTCGTTCCACGTCCTACCGGACACAGACGTTAAAAAAGCAGCAGGAATGTAAGGAGACAGATATGACAACTGAAAACCAAGCAACACTAACAGCAGCTGAGCTAATCGAAAATGAACATGGCCGCTTCCATCCTAACTTGACCATTGAAAACAACATGCAGCCAATTAAATGGATCAAGGAGCACGGTTTAAAGGCACAGATCGTAGAGATCGAAGATGCCGAGCACTCTCTTACCGACTGGCAACCAGAGTCAACCTATGAAGGCGCTTTCCCTGTTGCGATCTTCCAAACAGACGATTGGGCAGACGATGCATTCACAGCAATCTTTGCTTATGAAAACAGCAAAACTAACCGCGAAATCAAACTTCAGCGCTTGGCTCGCCTTCTAGATAGAAATGACAACGCTGCTGCTGCATACCTTAGTCACTGGCTTGAGCACAATGTCGCAACCACCATCGAAGCAGCGCGCACAAAGGCAGAGCGAATTGAAGTCGGGGATGTGACCATTACTGACCCTGAGCAAATCAAGTGGTTCAAGCTTGGCATGCAAACAGCCGCCTTCGCCATTGGCGAATGCCCAGTAACTATGGACTGGAATCGATAAGGAGACAGCTATGACAACCCCACAACCACCGATCGTGAAATGGAACGACCCAAATACAGTGCCTGAGGTAAAGCTAGGTACTGAGAAGCTTTACTGGATTGCCATCTACTCAGAGCACTCTAAGAAAGAGCATGTGTTTACAGCGTACTACCAAAACCGCCCTCTTATTGAAGATGAGGAAGGCGATCTTACTCCTGAGTGCGAAGACTGGGCGCTAGAGAATGATTATGACGGCTTTATCTCATGCGTTGGCTGGGTCAAAGATAGATCGCACCCTGACTACGACCACTTTTGGGAGTTCATTAATTTTGACGATCAATACTGGTTACTAGGCTGGGCTGAGTACCAATCGCCTGAGTTCACAGGAGTGGCAGACGAAGAGCAAAAGCTTTGGGCGGTTGAGGTTCACGGCCCCGGTTCAATCGTTGCCGCTTCATCCCGCGCCGAAGCAGTTTATCGCGCAGCGCAAATCAATAAAGAGCAAAAAGAGTACATGGAAGGCGTACCAGAAGACCAACTCCACAACGTGCCAAACGTAAAGGCCGTGGTCGTTAAGTGGGAAGGCACACGCGAACACCACGCCGCATCCGTGCTTAACGCCGACTGGAACGATGTTTATTAAGGAGCCATCATGTTTTTCAAAACCATCCAAGCATTTCAGCTAAAAGACGTTGAAGCCATCGACTTTGCGACCATTGAGCAGGCTCTAAAAGATCACCCACTACGCGAGTGCGGTTCACAGGACTGGTTCACGTTCGGCGCCTTGCCGCTGATCCGCAACTCTGAGTGCTGGGCATTGATCAGCGGTGATTGCATGTTGATCCGCTTCGCCAAAGAAGAAAAGAACCTGCCAGCCGCGATCGTGCGTGAAGCGCTGGAAACCAAGGTGTCTGAGATCGAAGTGGTAGAAGGCCGCAAAGTGGGCCGCAAGGAAAAAGCCGACATCAAAGAAGAGTTGGTGTTTACCCTACGCCCTAAAGCCTTCGCCAAACGTGCGGACGTATGGCTGATGATCGATAAGAAAGCGGGCCTACTGGTGCTGAACACCACCAACGCAGTCATGACTGAGCAATCATTCAAACACCTGCAAACCATGCTGGGCTCATTCCCAATGGTGCCACTGCAGGCGCAAGCATCACCGGCGGGCATCATGACCGACTGGCTAATGAAAAACGACGTGCCAGCCAGCCTAGAAACAGGCGCTGAATGCGAAGTGGTGGACAACAGCGAAGACAAAGCCAAAGCGCGCTTTAAAAACCTTGAACCACTAAGCGAAGACGTTACCCGCCACCTTGAGCAAGGCATGCAAGTGAAGTCCCTGGCACTGCGCTACACCGACAAACTGTCATTCGTGCTTAATGATGACCTGACGCTAAAAAGCATCAAGTGGGACGACGCCCTAAAAGAGTCAGCCTTCAACGACTCCCAAGGCGGCGCCCTATCCGACATGGACGCCAACTTTGCACTGGCATCACTCACCATCCGCGAGCTATTCACTGAGCACATGGCGAAATGGTTTGAGATTGAAATGGATGAAGAAACAGAACAGGAGCAAGCGGCATGATTAGCAAGAGCATTCAACAAAGCATCACAGATCTTCAGAAGCAAATTCACCAACAAAACGTTGACGCTGGATGGTGGCACGACATCACCACTGGTGAACCTCTTAATCGAAATAAGGCCGAGCTGCTCTGCCTGATTCACTCTGAAATCAGCGAGGCAATGGAAGGTGTGAGAAAGGACCTAAATGATGACAAGTTGCCTCATCGAAAAATGGTCGAAGTTGAATTGGCTGATGCAGTAATTCGCATCTTGGATTTCGCTGGAGGCTTTGACCTAGATGTTAGCGGCGCAATTGCTGAAAAGCTCGAATTCAACAAGACAAGAGCAGATCACAAACCAAGCAATCGCAAAGCCGAAAATGGCAAAAAGTTCTAGGAGAAGCAGCATGAACGTATTTGACCTAAACCAGCACTCTTGGGACAGCAAGGCACTGGCTGGCCGCGATCGCCACGGCAATACCATCACAGTAGAGCAACTGGTAGCCGCGATCGATGGCCTGCAACAGTCACTGGCATCCAGCTCCGAAAAGCTACGCGCTAGCAACGAGCGAGTGCGTGAGCAAGATCAGCAAATCAACGAGCTAGAAAGCGGCCTAAACCACGCCCTAGCTCGCCTAAGCAAACAAAACGCCGCGTAAGGAGAACGCCATGACTGATTTACTAAAAGAAGTGTTTAAAGAATTCCAAAAAGATACAGCCAATCATGAGCTGACTATTCTGCAAGAAGAAGGCACCTACCGTCATATTCGCTTTGGCGAAAAAGGCTCTTCTTTCTACGCGATCAACATCACCACTTGGCCTGGCTATTTAGCTGTGACTGGCGATATGGGGGACTTTGTATTTACCCGCGTAAGCGACATGTTTGAATTTTTCCGTGGCAAAGACAACATCAATCCAGGTTACTGGGGTGAAAAGCTGGTGGCAGAGCCACGTGGCTCAGAATACGGAAAGAAATGGTCGGAAGAAGCGTTTAAGCGTGACGTGCGTAACTACCTAGAAGGCAATCTAGAACCACTCGAAGAACTAGAGGGTGAGGAATTATTGGCAAACATCGCTATCCGCAAAGCAATTCGAGAAGAAATTGAAGACATTTCCTTTGAGGAAGAAGCCAACCACTTTATCGCCAACTTTGACGAGCACGACTTCCAGTTCGACAGCTTCTATGAATACGACTGCACCGAGTACACACATCAATTCCTTTGGATTTGCTACGCGATAGTTGAAGTAATCAAACGCTACGACGCCACCAAAGCAGAACAAGCAGCGTAAGGGGGAAACTATGGAACTGGATGCATTTCAAATCAAAGAGCTGATCCCGATCGCGATCAAGGCGGGGCTCGGTCTATACAAGACGGCAGGCTGGATGCATATCGGCATGCCTCGCTTAAGAGTGCTAGCAACAGAAACGCAGTTGCGTGAATTTGAAAAGAACGGCGAAGCCAGCATGCGTGGTGGGAACAGACCAGAAACATTGAAGCTACTCGCCAAAAACCCTTTAGATGAGCTAAGGGAATTCAAATACCAAGCAGCTGCCGCCAGTAGCCCATTAACACTTGAGCAACGCATCAGCCAGTGCATTGCAAACGGCATGAGCGTCACAGACACCATGTCAGAGTTAAGCATAAGCCACGGAACACTCCATAAAGAGGCCACAGAGCAACAAATATTCATGCTCAGAAAGAACGGAAAAGCCCGCATGGATCAACGCATGATGGAAATCAACCACGGCACAGCGGGAATGCGCGTCATCAAAGACCAAGCGATCGCCAAACAGCGCATGCAAGAGATCATCGCCGGGAGGCATCATGTCTGAAGCATCAGACGTAGGCGGAAAGCTACTACTGGAGGCATTCGCCGCAAGTGAACGGAATGAAGCCTACACAGCAAAAATATTCTGCAACCGAGCGCAGGAATTACACGAACAAGCCACCGCCCCACTACGTGACGGCTTGGAGAAAATTAAAAGCTTTGTGCCGCGCACCCAGCAAGAACAAATCATGCAAACCATCGCGATCGAAGCATTGAAGGGAGAGAGGGCGTGAAAATATTGTTCCAAGGAATAGCCTACTTCGCAATTATCCAAACTTACGGCGCGGCCGCTTTAGCCTTCGCTGTGACATTCATGATTTTGTACTTCTGCACTTTTCGAGCAAAGGACAAATTCACAAAACTGGACTCTGAAATGCTGACTTTTAGTCTGATCATCATGTGCTCATTCAGCATCAAGATTCTTCTAGCTTACACAACATTAATGGGAGCCAATGTATGACATTAGAACGTGATCTAGAGCTTTGGCTACAAACGGGCAACAGCACCCACGCGCGAAACATCGCCAATCATTTAGTGGCTGTGCTCGAGCATGGCAAATACGAAAGCATCGATAAACTCAACGATGTCACCGTTGGCCACGGCTCCGGCGCTGAAATTAAGAGCGGCTTACTTTGGGCTTCCATCGATTGCCTAAAGAACAAGAGCCAAGCACTTAGCGAAGAAAATGAACGTCTTAAAGAAGAGATCGAACGCCAGAAATCCTCGTTCAACAGTTTAGCTGCTGGGAAAGTGTATGACTTGCTAGGACATATCGAAAAAGGCGCTGCTGATGGAGTAGAGGAATTCGTAAACACCATGATCGGCGCCCTTGAAAGCGGCTTTGTAGAAGAAGGGCCAATCACACTGGCTGAGATCTACCTGTTTATGCAATGCCACATCAAAGACAACTATGGTCGCGAAACTGAATCATTGAAAACTAAGTGGGGCAAAGAAGTCGCGGAGCTATGCGCGATCGGAATGAAAGAAGGAGAGAAAGCATGAGCGCATTCATTAAGCCAAAATGGCCCAAAAAACAGCGTCTACGTGATTACGCCAAACAAAACTTCGCCGCTCCAGAAAAAGAGTTGCCAAGACTACGCAAACAGCTGCAAAGGCGCGAATTACCCGGCGTATTAGAAGGAAAACTATGGTTTGTGTGGATTTTGCCAGATGGCCAGCCAGCGTATGGTTATAGCGAAGATGCACCAGCCAAACCGCAAGTGAAGCGAGTCGAGCAAATCTCGACAGGGAATCCGATCGCAGACGCGATCCTTTTGAAACATGAATTGAAGCAAGGCACGGAATTACGATGAACCCACCAAGACCCAACCAACTAGCCAGCAATCTAAAAGTAGTAAAACGCCCCAATGGCACGTACTACTACTACCGCATGCCAGACGGCTCGCTAGAATCGTTGGGTAAGGATATCACCGACAAAGTAGCGCGTGATGCAGCCGCAGCTCTTAATATCGCTTTGGCGGATCAAGAATCATTGGTCAATCGAATCACCCGTCGTGCCGAAGAGCTGAAGACTTACAACCCAAGCAACCCGCCAATGAGCCAAGTCCTAGACGAGTTCAAGCACACTCTATTTGCTGCTCTTGAAAATAAAAAGCAGGCCAAGAACACCGTCGATCTAAAGCTTGGCAAAATCGACGAATATATGAAACTCTGGTCAAAGATTCGCGTGCAAGACATGCGTACATTCGACCTGCATAACCTTCTCAAAACGAAAACACCGCACGCACAACAGAAGCACAAGCCATTGATGCGTGACATTTTCCGCTATGCGATCACAGCCGGTTACTGCGATGTAAACCCAGCAGATCAACTAAAGGCGCAAGAGCCAGACCCGCGCGTTCGTCAACGACACACATGGGATGGTTTTATGAAGGTTTACCAAACTGCACCGGACTGGCTAAAGCGAGCGATGGACATTGCCCTTTACAGCCTTCAACGCCGTAGCGACTTGGTAGAGATCCAGATCGCACGCGATATCGACATTCAAACGCGATCGTTTAAGGTTCTGCAGCGCAAAACACGCAACTACAAAACGCCGGTGCACCTATCGATCAAAATGGGCGACCCTCTTTGGCATGCCGTGCACAGCGCGATCACCAGCCCAACGCACTGCCCTTACCTAATTCATTGCCGACCAGGGCGAATGGACAAGCGCGATATTGCCGCTAAACCACACCCATTCGCGGTGCTGCCAGACTACCTGACCAAACAATTCAAAAAGTATCGGGATAAAAGCGGCGCCTACAATCACTTGGAGCCAAAACAGCGACCATCGTTCCACGATATACGCGCACTGGGGATCATGCTCTATTTCAAAGCTGGCCACCCAAAAGAATACATCATGGCACTCGCTGGCCACGCAACTGCAGAAATGACCGACCACTACATCGACGGCCACGAACAAGCGCAACCACTAAAAGTCGCCGCTGGTCTCGACATCAGCAAAGTAGATATGAGCAACATAAACTGGAAAGACCACCGCATACCAAGCGAGCTGATCAAACTAATGGACGAAGAGGGCTAAGCCCTCTTTTTTTATGCCTGAACAAAATTGTCAGGAAAATAATAGGGAATTGAAAAGCTAAAACAGAAGGGAAAAGCGCTAGAGCAGAACCCAAACAAAAGAAACGTTTGGAAATTTATTGGAAATTATTTGGAAATAAAAAAGCCAAGCTTGTGGCTTGGCTCTTCCACCTTACTGATTCGTAAGGAAAAATTCTGGTAGGTCTAGGCGGACTCGAACCGCCGACCTCCACCATGTCAAGGTGGCGCTCTAACCAACTGAGCTATAGACCTAGAAAGTGCTGATCATTATACGCAGCAGTTGCAGCAGTTCAAGCACTTTAAATAAAAATTTAAGTGTTTGTTTTTACTTGATGAATTGCCAGCCGACTAGGCCTCGCCCACGTCCTTGAGTTTCTTTTGCAATATGCGGATCTGGTCACGATAGCCCGCCGCCAGCTCAAATTGCAGTTCTTCAGCCGCTAGGGTCATGTCCTTTTGCAACTGCACAATCGCTTTACGCACTTCAGCCACATCATCCATGTTTTCGATTTGGTAATCTTTGACTTTCTCCGCCACCTTGCGGGTTTGCTTATTCTTATTACGGCTACCGGCACCAGGGTTGTAAGCCCCTTCCAGAATATCCTCTACCGACTTATTGATGCCTTTTGGCACAATGCCATGCTCTTCGTTAAAGGCTTCCTGCTTAGCACGACGGCGAATGGTTTCATCCATGGCGCGCTGCATTGAGCCGGTAATCTTATCAGCGTACAAAATCGCTTTACCATTAACGTTACGGGCGGCACGACCAATGGTCTGGATCAAAGAACGATCGGAGCGCAGGAAGCCTTCTTTATCGGCATCTAAAATCGCCACCAAACTCACTTCCGGAATATCCAAACCTTCACGTAGCAAGTTGATCCCGACCAGCACATCAAATTCGCCAAGACGTAAATCACGGATAATCTCCACACGTTCGACCGTATCAATGTCCGAGTGTAAGTAACGTACGCGAATGCCATGCTCGTGCAGATAATCGGTTAAATCTTCCGCCATACGCTTGGTTAGCGTGGTCACCAACACACGCTCCCCTTTTGGCAAACGCAGATTAATTTCGGATAACAAGTCATCCACCTGAGTCGCCACCGGACGCACTTCCAATTCAGGATCCACAAGCCCTGTAGGTCGCACAATCTGTTCTACTACCCAGTCTTGGTGCTGCTCTTCATATTTACCAGGCGTCGCCGAAACAAAGATAGTTTGCGGTTTAATCTGCTCCCATTCCTCAAAACGCATCGGACGGTTGTCCAATGCCGAAGGCAAACGAAAGCCGTATTCCACCAGGTTTTCTTTGCGGGAACGGTCCCCCTTGTACATGGCACCGATTTGCGGCACGGTCACATGGGATTCGTCGATTACCAACAGGGCATTATCAGGAAGATAATCAAATAATGTTGGTGGTGGCGAGCCCTCTGGGCGACCTGATAAGTAGCGTGAGTAGTTCTCGATACCAGAGCAATAACCCAACTCCTGCATCATCTCTAAGTCGTAGCTAGTACGCTGCTCAAGTCGCTGCATTTCTACCAGCTTGTTCAGGGACTTCAACTGCTCGAGACGCACATCCAACTCTTTCTTGATCTTCTCAATCGCTTCTAAGATGGTTTCCCGTGGCGTGACATAGTGGGTTTTCGGGTAAATGGTAATGCGCGGCACCTTACGAATAGTGCGATTGGTCAGTGGATCAAATACTGCCAAGTTGTCCACTTCATCATCAAACAACTCGATACGAATCGCTTCGTCTTCAGAGTCCGCCGGAAAGATATCAATCACATCACCGCGTACACGAAAATTACCACGCTCAAATACCATGTCATTGCGGGTGTATTGCAACTCCGCTAAACGGCGCAACACCGAACGCTGATCAATGCGATCACCGCGATCAAGATGCAACATCATTTTCAAATAAGCCTGTGGATCACCTAGGCCATAGATCGCCGACACGGTCGCCACAATGATAACGTCTTCACGCTCGAGCAACGCTTTCGTCGCAGACAAACGCATTTGCTCAATGTGTTCATTCACCGAGGCATCTTTCTCGATAAAGGTATCCGATGCCGCCACATAGGCTTCCGGCTGGTAATAGTCGTAATAGGACACGAAGTATTCGACGGCGTTATTTGGGAAGAACTCTTTGAATTCACCATATAACTGAGCAGCCAAGGTTTTGTTGTGCGCCATAATAATAGTGGGTCGCTTCACCTCCGCCACCACATTGGCCACGGTAAAGGTCTTACCGGAGCCGGTTACCCCCAACAGCGTTTGATGGGCAAGGCCTGCCTCAATACCTTGAACAAGCTTTTTTATGGCCGCTGGCTGATCACCAGCAGGCTGATACTGCGAAACAACTTGAAATTCCTGTGACACTTTTACGCCCTATACTTTTCATCAGCGATAAGACCAAAGGGTAACAAATTTCCTGCACTAGGTCTTAACCAGAACATGACATTAGAAAGAAACAATATAAAACCTGAATCAGCTAGTCCAAATCGCTCTATCTTCGTTGTTGCTAATATAAAATGATTTATATAGCATAAAGGAATAACCTTATAACCTTTAAAGAGGTAGCAACATGTCATCTCAACCACTTGTTAAAGCATTTTTCGACGAAGCCACCTTTACCGTGTCCTACGTTGTCTCAGATGAAGCCACCAAAGCCTGCGTCATTATCGACTCTGTTTTGGACTACGATCACGCTTCGGGTCACACTTCGACCCAATCTGCAGACGATGTAATTCACTACGTAGAGGCTGAAAACCTAAAGGTTGAATGGATCCTAGAAACACACGTCCACGCCGACCACCTTTCCGCTGCACCTTACCTTAAGAAAGCGCTGGGCGGCAAAATCGTGATTGGCGACAACATTACTACGGTGCAAAACACCTTCGGTAAACTGCTTAACGCAGAGCCGCAATTCGCACGCGATGGTTCTCAGTTCGATCAACTGGTTCACGAAGGCGATACATTGGCATTCGGTGAACAATGTGTAGAAGTGCTACATACACCAGGCCACACACCCGCTTGCGTGACTTACGTGATTGGCGACGCTGCCTTTGTGGGTGACACCCTATTTATGCCGGATTACGGTACGGCGCGCTGTGACTTCCCTGGCGGCGATGCCGCGACACTTTATCGCTCTATTCAAAAGATCTTTGCCCTTCCGGCTGAAACACGCTTGTTTATGTGCCATGACTACAAGGCACCAGGGCGTGAAGAATACATTTGGGAAACCTCTGTTGCTGAGCAAAAAGCCCATAACATCCATATCCATCAAGGCATTACTGAAGAGGCCTTTTGTAAAATGCGTACCACTAAGGATGCGACGCTGGCGATGCCACGCCTGATTTGGCCATCAGTACAAGTCAATATGCGTGCTGGCGATCTACCACCTGCAGAAGAAAACGGCACTCGTTACCTTAAAACACCTATTAATTTGGTATAAGGCTCCCAATGACTCGATTACACCGCTACGTACCTGCAACCGTTTGGTTAAAGGATTACTCTCGCAGCGATATGCAAACCGATATGATGGCCAGCATTATTGTCACCATCATGTTGATTCCGCAGAGTTTAGCTTACGCTATGCTGGCAGGCTTACCGCCTGCCGTGGGCTTATACGCCAGTATTTTACCACTGGTTGCCTACGCTCTGTTTGGCTCAAGCAGAACGCTGGCCGTGGGGCCAGTAGCGGTAGTATCGATGATGACTGGCACGGCAGCATTGCAGTTTGCTGCCCCCAATACCGCCGAATATCTAAGCGTCGTCATTCTACTGGCGGCGATTTCAGGCCTGTTTTTATTGCTCTTGGGCTTATTTAAACTAGGCTTCTTAGCCAATTTATTAAGCCACCCTGTTATTTCTGGCTTTATCAGCGCCTCCGCGATCCTAATCGCACTCGGACAGGTAAAACATATTCTTGGCATTAAGGCATCGGGACACAATTTGGTCGAAATGCTGGAAACCATGTGGCACAGCCTGTCCAGCACCAACATGACCACCCTTGTGATTGGTGTCGGCGCGATCATTGCGCTTCACTTACTACGCAAATACTTCAAGGCCATCCTAATGGCGTTTGGACTCTCGAATCATCAAGCGCAACTGGCTTCTAAAGCGGGCCCGGTATTAGTGGTCGTCATTGCCACACTAGTGGTTGCGCTACTGCAGCTAGATCAAGTGGGTGTCAAAGTTGTCGGTGATGTACCCAGTGGTTTTCCGCCTTTGGCTTTGCCCGATATGAACTTCACTTTAGCCATGGATCTCCTACCCGCAGCGATTTTGATCAGCATCGTAGGCTTTGTGGAATCAGTGTCTGTGGCACAGTCTTTCGCTGCGAAACGTCGCCAAAGCATTGACCCTAACCAAGAGCTAGTAGGCCTAGGTGCCGCAAACCTAAGCTCGGCCTTCAGTGGCGGTTTTCCGGTAACAGGTGGTTTTTCACGCTCAGTGGTAAGTTTTGATGCGGGCGCAAAAACACCCATGACCGGCGTCTTTACCGCCATCCTAATTTTGCTAACACTAAGCTTTTTGACGGGTGCATTTTACTACCTACCCAAAGCCGTATTGGCTGCCACCATCATAGTCGCCGTGGTTCAGTTGATTGATTTAAAAGGTTTTCTGGAAGTGTGGCGTTACTCTAAACAAGACGCCAGCGCCTTAATTGCCACCTTCTTAGTAGTACTTTTAGTCGGGGTTGAAGCTGGCATTATTACTGGCGTGAGCTTATCGTTGCTGCTGTTCCTATGGCACGCAAGTCACCCACATATTGCCGTAGTCGGTCGCGTCGCGGGCACCGAGCATTTTCGTAATGTGGAACGTTTTCAAGTAGAGACCCATAAAGAAGTGCTAACCGTGCGCATTGATGAAAGCCTGTTTTTTGCCAATGCTCGCGTACTAGAAGACAAAATCACTCAATTAGTTGCACAAAATAAAGACTTGAAAGATGTGGTTCTGATGTGCACAGCCGTGAATATGGTTGATGCCAGCGCCTTAGAAAGTCTTGAAATGATTTGTGAGCGTTTGCACTCCACCGGCATTCGCTTACATCTATCGGAGGTCAAAGGGCCAGTGATGGATCGCTTAAAAGGGTCTACTTTGATTTCACATCTTAGTGGCAATATTTATCTAACCCAGAACCAAGCGTTTGAAGATCTCTGCCAAAAAGAAGGGTGATCCTAAGACCACCCTTCTTTTGTCAACTTCCATTAATGAGGATCTAGATTACTCTGGCGCTTTGATCTGCAGAATCATACGGTTCTTATCCAATAGTGCCGGACCAATGCCCTTCACTTTCGTTAAGTCATCTACGCTCACAAATGGGCCATTCTGATCACGATAAGCGACAATGGCCTCTGCTTTACTTTGCCCCACGCCATTGAGCGCCAAAGCCAGCTGATCTGACGTAGCCGTGTTTAGATCTAATGGTTCAGCAGCAAAAGCCGCCAGAGGCAACACACATAGAGATAACGCCAGCAGGCGCTTAAGGGAAAATTTCATTTGCATACTCCTTATGCTAAAAGTTGGCTTCATGCCAAAATTAAAAAACCGATCTGGAGGGATCGGTTTTTAGAGTAGCACAAGAAATCATCTGTACAAGTTTTAAGCAAGCATACCTAACTCATTATTGACCTGAGTTAATACTGCAATCGGATCCGCTGCTTGTGTAATAGGTCGCCCCATCACCAAGTAATGGCTGCCCGCTTGCATGGCTTCCACAGGCGTCATAATACGTTTTTGATCACCTTGATCAGAACCCGCTGGACGAATTCCAGGTGTCACCAAGACAAAGTCTTTACCCAAGGTTTCTGACAACATTTGTGATTCTTGTGCAGAACATACCACACCATCCATACCAGACGACTGTGCTAATTTCGCTAGACGCATCACGTGATCACGTGGCGATAGATCGATACCGATTTCAGATAAATCCGTTTCGTCCATACTGGTCAATACGGTTACTGCGATCAGTAGAGTATTGTGATCGTGGATTTGCGCCAGTGCGTTAGCAGAGGCTTCCATCATGCGACGACCGCCACTAGCGTGCACGTTCACCATCCAAACACCTTCTTTCGCGGCAACAGAGACGGCATTCGCTACGGTATTTGGGATATCGTGGAATTTAAGATCTAGAAAAACATCAAAGTCTAGCTTGTGAAGTGCTTCCAAGATCGCTGGACCCGCTTTGGTAAACAGCTCTTTACCGACTTTTACGCGACACAATTTTGGGTCTAAGCGTTTTGCCATCGCAGTAGCTTGTTCAATTGTCGGATAGTCTAAGGCTACAACGATTGGAGATTGGCAAGTCATGAAAATTCCTCTGATATAAAGTCTACTCCCCTTCTAAACCATGGATAGGTTTCACCGTGCCCCAACTCTTGCAGCTTGGGCATTGCCAGTGCAGTTGATGCCCGGAAAAACCACACTGACGGCAGCGATGCTTCGGTTTAGAAGAGGTTAATTGCTCGATTAGTTCGTACAAAACACTTAAGTTTTCTTGGTCGTGCCCTTCAGAGTCCTCACGCTGCATATCGATCAGCTCTTGAAACCCTTTAATAGTTGGGTGGGCACGCAATTGCTCTATTATAAACTGTTCTGCGAACTCTTTGTCATCTTGTGCAAAATGTTCTGTCAAAGCACGAATCAAAGTCGCCGAAGGATGCTTTTTCAACTGCTCTTGGAGAAACTTAATGTAGCCACCACCGCCCCACACTTGCAGATAGCAGTCACGCAGCTTAGGAATCACAATCGGTAGAAATTCGTGATCCTGATCGGCAACCATTTTCAGCTCTTTAATGGCATCACGGTAACGTTTCTGGCTGATGTAAATATCGGCAAGGCCAATGCTGGCTCGGACACAGTCGATGTCCACTTCGATGGCGGATTTGTATTTCTGAAACGCCTGCGTCCACTGCTCTTTACGAATCGCCTCTTCGGCTACTTCACAGTAAAAGTGCGCCAAACGCTGAGCATGTCGGCGACTAGGAAAGTCGGTTTGCAATTGATGAGCGATGCTAATGGCTTTATCCCAGCTCTGCTCGAACTCATACAAATCTACTAGAAGAGTGAATATTTCTTTCTGAAATTCCGTTTTACGGGCCGCAATATTGAGCAACAAACGCTCCGCACGATCCAATAAACCTGCGGACATAAAATCACTGGCAAGCTCTAGCTGCACTAAACGAGTATCACGAGGCGAAATATCTGGGCGCGCCAGTAAGCTTTGATGAATATTGATGGCTTTTTGAATTTCGCCTTTTTTGCGAAACAAATTACCGAGGGTTAAGTGGATATCGAAGGTATCGGCATTAACTTCTAGAGAGTTAACAAAGGTATCAATGGCTTCGGATTGCTGACCATTTAGAAGATGATTTAAGCCCCGAAAATAGTCATTCGGGACTTTTTTTAATTCTTGCGCTTGGGTTTCTTTGCTGCGGCGTCGCCCTAGCATCCAACCGATGAATAAGGCAACGAAGAGAACAACAAATAAGCCCCACTCGGTCAAGGGACTACTCCCGCTCCGACAATTCTGAAGATAGGGACGCTTTGCGTAAATTGTCGATTTCAGCTTGTAGGCTTACCAGCTGCTTAGTTTTCTTACGAATATTGCGCTCTAGACGGAACAACAAAGCACTTGAGGAAGCCAGCGCCAACACAATACCGACCGCAAAAGCGATAATCATGTACAACGCCACACTCAACTCTGGCGATTGCCACAGCACTAGATCAAGACTGATCACTTCGCCATTGCGAATTGCAAAGAAAAGACCGATGAATAAGAAGAAAGCTAGGGCAACTAGAAGTACCACTCGCTTCAGCCATTTAAGCATAAAACACCCATATACTGCGTTACTCAGCTTATTATGCCGAGGCGCAGGGAAAATTTCGATAGAAAATTAGCTCAACTCTTTCGTATCTGCGACAGAGTTGACCAATTCACGCAATTCTTTACCAGGCTTGAAGTGTGGAACGTACTTAGACCCCAATTCAACTGACTCTCCAGTTTTAGGGTTTCGACCCACGCGAGGCGCACGATAATGTAGAGAGAAACTACCAAAACCACGAATTTCAATACGCTCGCCGTTCGCTAACGCTTCGGACATATGCTCCAGCATTGCCTTAACCGCCAACTCAACATCTTTTACTGGTAGATGGGGCTGCTGGTCAATTAGCATTTCTATCAGCTCAGATTTTGTCATCAGTGTCCTCTCGACTATATTTTGATCACACCCTTAGACTAGCTAAATTTAGAAAGAAAGCAATAACTTAACGAAGATTTGGCATAAAATTCCCGCTTTTTTTGGCTTTCTATAACGATTATTTCTGCTAAGACTTTGCGATGACTAGCATCCGACGGGGCTAACTTCTATAATTGCCGCCATTACTTAACACAAGTGGATATAAAACAATGAGCTTCAAAGACATTCCTGCTGGCCGCGATGTGCCAAACGATATCAACGTAATCATCGAAATCCCTGCTGAGGCAAACCCAGTTAAGTACGAAGTAGACAAAGACATGGACGCTCTAGTAGTAGACCGCTTCATGACGGCGCCTATGTTCTACCCAGCAAACTATGGTTACGTTAACAACACATTAGCAGACGACGGCGACCCAGTTGACGTTTTGGTTATCACACCATACCCAGTGGTTCCAGGCTCTGTGATTCGTTGCCGTCCAGTTGGCGTGCTAAACATGTCTGACGAAGCAGGTATGGACGCTAAGCTTGTAGCGGTTCCACACGAAAAGCTAAGCAAAGAATACGGCCACATCCAAGATGTGAACGATATTCCACAACTTCTACGTGACCAAATCGAGCACTTCTTCGAAAATTACAAGAAGCTTGAAAAAGGTAAGTGGGTAAAAGTTGAAGGCTGGGCGAATGCTGAAGAAGCGCGCAAAGCCCTAGTTGCAGGCGTAGAAGCTTACAACGCTCAGTAATCTTTCGATTACCACGAACATAAAAAAGCCGATCCAGTGGATCGGCTTTTTTCGTTTGTAACGCTTGACTTAAATTAGCCTTCTAGACCATCTAGGAAGCGCTCTGCGTCTAGCGCCGCCATACAGCCCGTACCGGCAGAAGTGATCGCTTGACGATAGATATGATCACTTACGTCACCCGCAGCAAACACACCTTCAATGCTCGTTTGAGTCGCATTGCCTTGTGTACCAGACTGAACCGTTAGGTAACCGTCTTTCATATCTAGTTGGCCAGCAAAGATGTCTGTGTTTGGCTTGTGACCGATGGCTACGAACAAACCAGCAACCGCCAATTCTTTGGTTTCGCCCGTTTGGTTGTTCTTAATACGAACACCCGTCACACCCGCGCTATCGCCTAGCACTTCGTCAAGTTCACTGTGCCATTCGATCTTAACATTGCCGTTCGCAGCTTTGTCTAACAGTTTGTCAGCAAGAATTTTCTCAGAACGGAATTTATCGCGACGGTGAATCACAGTAACTGACTTAGCAATGTTTGCTAGGTAAAGCGCTTCTTCTACAGCCGTGTTACCACCACCGATTACCGCTACATCTTGATTGCGGTAGAAGAAACCGTCACAAGTCGCACAAGCGGATACGCCTTGGCCCATAAACTTCTGCTCACTTTCCATACCTAGGTACTGAGCGCTGGCACCGGTTGCGATGATCAAAGCATCACAAGTGTACACACCGCTGTCGCCTTCTAGGCGGAATGGACGGTTTTGTAGGTCCACTTTATTGACGTGGTCAAATACGATTTCTGTTTCAAAACGCTCCGCGTGTTGACGCATACGCTCCATCAATTCAGGACCTTGAACGCCTTGCACATCACCTGGCCAGTTGTCGACTTCAGTTGTCGTCGTAAGCTGACCACCCATTTGCATACCGGTAATCATTACTGGATTTAGGTTGGCACGTGCTGCGTATACCGCTGCAGTGTAGCCTGCAGGGCCTGAGCCCAAGATCATTAATTTAGCGTGCTTAACATCGCTCATTTGGAATGCTCCTTACATTAAATATCCTAGCCGAGGTGTAACACGGCTTCGTTATGGGCATAGGATAAAGAAACCGCTAACAAATAGACACCGAAGAAAATTAATTACGAAAATAGAGGTATTCTATGAATTTTGAGCGCCACAACAAGGGCATTCAGGGTCTTGCGAAAGACGCATACTACGCCAGTCACCACTAAGACCATCAAATAGCTGCAGCACACCATGCTTCACCGTGCCTTTACCACTGAGTAACTTAATTGCAGACAAGGCTTGTTGCACTCCAATTGTCCCCACCACAGGCCCAATAATGCCATTGGTATTGCAGCTAAGTTGCTGATCAGATAGGTCTGGGTATAAGCATTCGTAGCAAGGCGTTGCTTGCTCATCATAACGAAAGGTGACTAGCTGCCCTTCCCAACGGATCGCCGCCCCACTGACCAGTGGAATCTTGTGGGCCTGAGCCCACCGATGCACCATCTGACGGGTTGAAAAATTATCACAGCAATCCAAAATCACATCACAGCCGGATAAGCATCTATCAATATTGTCTTCATTTAGACGAAGCGGATATGTCTTTATTTGCACATCGGAATTGCGCGCTTGCAGCTGCTCTTGGGCTGCTTGAACTTTAGGCTTTTGGACGTCTTGCTCGGTATAAAGCACTTGGCGCGGTAAGTTACTAAGCTCGATCTCATCATCATCGACTAAGGTCAGCGTTCCCACCCCTGCACCAACTAAATAAGTGGCCGCAATATTACCCAAGCCGCCGGCACCAATAATCACGGCGTGTTTGCCAGACAAATTCATCTGACCTTCAATGTCAAAGTTGGTAAGTAGCAACTGACGGCTGTAGCGCAGTAGCGATTGTTCATTCATAGCATTCATCCTGCCCGTTCGATCAGCATTTTGCTAATATCTAGGCATTGTATTACTGGAATCAGAAAATGAAATTTCCCGGCCGCAGAAAGATAAAGCACTACTTCCCAGCCACACAGGGCAAGCACAGACTTCCCAAATCAGAAGTCCAGCCCACTCGAGACACCTATATTGTTGGTCTAGATGAAACCATTGTGGATGTGATTGCGACGGTCGATGACACATTTCTGGCGCGACATGGTATCCGAAAAGGCCTTTCAAACCTAGTCACGCCAGAACAAGCCAGCGCGATCTACCAAGAACTGGTCGATGAAAACCGTATATCGGATCACTTTGCCGGCGGCACCATTGGCAATACCTTACATAACTATTCAATGCTCGCGGACGACAAATCGGTGCTACTTGGGGTTATGTCCAAGCAAATCGCCCTCAATTCCCCCGAATACCATTATTTATGCGACACCAGCAGCAATGTCGACATGCATCACCTGCAGGGTGTCAACGGAGATATTGGCCGTGGTATAACCTTGATAACGGAAGATGGTGAACGCACCTTTGCCATTGCCCCCAATGCCATGGATGACGTCGCACCTAGTTCGGTTAATGAAGCGCTGATCGCCAATGCGGCCGCCTTTGTCACCTGTGCTTACCCACTACGTCATGCTGGAAAACCGATCAAAGCAACGTTAATGAAATGCTTGCAGCTGGCCAAAAAGCACCAAGTCCCTGTTATCCTCACCTTAGGCACACAACACCTAGTGGAAGAGTTTCGCGATGAGATTCAGCAAATTATAGAAGAGTTTGTCACAGTGGTTGCCATGAACGAGCAAGAAGCCGAAGCACTCACCGGTGAAACTAAAGTTTTGTTAGCTGCGGAAAAAGCACTGGCCTGGTGTGATATGGTGCTGCTGACAGCTGGTGCCGAGGGACTGTATTTATGTGGTTACACCGACGATCAATGCAAACGCGCCACCACACATCCAATCAAATCCCAAGACATTGCCAACTTTAACCAATGGGAGTTTTCGCGCCCCCAGCGTCAAAGTGATTGTGATGACCCTATTAAAATTTACTCACACATCGCCCCTTATCTTGGTGGGCCAGAACGCATCCGTAATACCAATGGTGCAGGCGATGGCGCCTTATCCGCGTTATTGCATGACATAGCCGCGAATGGCTTTCACCAACAACAAGCCCCCCACAGCAGCAAGCATACGGCTAAACATTTAACCTATTCATCGTTTGCGCAAATCTGTAAATACGCCAACCGAGTGAGCTATGAGATTCTTAGCCAACATTCGCCAAGACTATCGAAAGGGTTACCAGAAAAAGAAGACAGCTTAGAAGAGACGTATTGGGCGAGATAGAAGAAACTTCCTCATATAATAAAAGACACAAAGAAGACATAAAGAAATCTAAATTGTATATAATTATGCTTTTTTAGCTCTTCGCTCACGTATAAAGTAGCCTAGTAAAGGCTAAATACAAGTCAATGAAGCAAAATAAGGGAAAGGGATGAAGGCACTATTCATAACAGGTAGTAACCAGTACGGCGTAGTAGACTATTTCTTAGAAGGAATGATAGATGACTTAAAAGAATTAGGGGTTAAATCTGACATCCTTAATTTAGCATCCCCAGAAGAAAAGTCGGCAGGATTACAAAGAATCAAAAGTTTTTCAGGCTATGACTTTATTATCAGCTTCAACGGCATTGGTACAGATCTAGAAGTTGATAACTTTTCGATTAGCCAGTTTGCCAACTCCAAACGACTATTTATCTTTCTTGTGGACCACCCAATCCATTTACTTGTTAGGTTCATGGATAAGAACACTGATATTTTGCGCAAAGCAATTACACTTTGCATCGATCAAGAGCATGCAAACTTTTTTGACCTTTGTGGCTTCAAGTCTGAATATTTCCCGCACGCAATTTCTGAAGCTCAAGCAAAAACTGAGTCCTTTACGGCTGTCGATAAGAAAAACCAAGAAATCATTTTCCCGGCATCTTACTTTGATACTCATCATTGGCGCGAAAAGCTTAATCCCGCTTGGCACCAGATAAGCTCATTGATTAATCAGTCTGAAACTGTAACTAGATTTATGCAAGGCCTGGGCATATTGCCACTTGGCAATCGACCAGCGACTCAGCCTCTCAACCAGAACACCCTCTTAATTTCTTGCTTTGTAGACTTTTATCTACGAGGAAAAAAGAGAAACGAATTCATAAAGCATTTTGCTGACCAGGAAATCCAGCTGACAATTATAGGCAGAGATTCTGATAAATATGCCTCAGAGCACCCATTTCATATATATGAAAGCGCATTAGACTACAAATCGCTATTAGATCGAATCAGTAAGGCAAAGTACGTCGCACATAACTCACCTGGTTTCTCATATGGGTTTCACGAACGGATCATACACCCTTATTCTGTTGGGACATTAGTGACGACGTATCAGACCCCCTTTATTGAATCTCAGTGTGCAGGTTTCACAACGCCCCCTAATTGCATCAGCTCGTTATCAGATGAAGATTATGCCCATTATCAAATGAAGGGGCATGAATGGGTCATTAATAACCACACATGGAAAATACGATGGAAGCTGATTTTAGACAAACACTACAACTATGACACACGCACTCTAGAAGAGCTTACCCCAGCATAGTTTTTAGTGATCAGTAGATAACTGTGACTGAACAAAGAAACGAGCCGATGCCCAATAAAACTAACATCGGCTCTTAAAATGCATTCTAGAGCTAGACTCAAGTCTGCACGAGTAAGAAGCACCTTGTCCGAAAAGAGAAAAAACAAAAAAGCCCCTAGGTAAATTACCTAGGGGCTTTCTGCATCTCTAGAAGATGGTACCAGTGGCCGGACTCGAACCGGCACGCTTTATAGGCAATGGATTTTGAATCCATCGTGTCTACCAATTCCACCACACTGGCTTTGAAATTGTGAGGCACATTTTAGTGTTTTTAACTTTGGTGTCAATGGTTTAGTTAAAATTATTTTAGTGTAAGTGTAATTTTATTGGCCCACTGTAGAGCGTCAAAGAACGCCACATTCAAATGACTGCGCACTTTGTTCGGTAATTGAGCAATTCGATCCCAACGTTCTTCTTCGATACTGGTCGCACTAAACAAAATACGCCCCAAAGGGCCTTCAAAATCCAAGATTGCTTTTTGTAGCTCTTTATTCAGTGCCACCTGGCTCAGCAACTCTTGCTTGGGAATCTGCAGAATACGATCCATTCCGGAAATCATACCGACGGTAAAGGCTTGCTCAGAGCAAATCGACTTCGATTGGGCCGCCAACAATTCACAGCAGCGCGCTCGAATCAACAACATTTTCAGCATTTCAGGATCGGTTAACTTCTGCGAGCTGAGTGTGATCAGCATTGACCAACGCTTTAACTGTGCTAAGCCAATGTAGACCACCGCTTCTTTAATGGATTCCACATTTTTTGAGAGACCGACCACCGGGCTATTTAATAGGCGCAGCATTTGGTACGACAAGGTAGGACTTTGGCTGACCAGCTGTGCCACCGCGGCCATACTGACCGCATCATTTTGTAACGTATTAAGCAGACGTAACGCACTTTGTACATCTGCCTCAATTTTTTTGCCCTTGACGATTTCTGGGCGGCTCAAATAATAGCCTTGGTAATATTCAAAGCCTAAATCTAAGCACAACTGAAACATCTCTTGATGCTCTACCTTCTCTGCAACCAGCTTAATACCACGTTTTTTAAGTGCTTCGATTTCCTTTAATACTGTTTGCGGCGGCGTGCTCAGCACATCCACTTTGACCATGGAAACATAAGGTAATAGCGGCCCGTACTCAGCCGTAAATTGAAAATCATCCAGTACAAAACGAAAACCTTGCTCATGCCAACCTTTTACTGCAGCAATAAAAGCAGGAGTAATCGGCTGATCTTCAAGGATTTCGATATAAACGGTTTCAGGGGAAATTGGGAAAAAGGCGTCGGATAAGACCAGCTCTGAGGTCATATTGATAAAGAAAGGCCGTCTGTTTTGGATGTCTAGTTCACTGATACCAATGCATAGATTAACCAAAACCTGACTTGTCGCAACTTCGGGGTTGTCGAAGCTTGCTTTATCTTCATGCTCCCCCCTAAATAAAAGCTCGTAGCCAAACAGCTTTTTGTGACGATCATAGATCGGCTGCTGGGCCATCATTAGCTCGTCATAGTTATTATATTTCTCTAAATCCATTTTTTACCCCAGGATGACACCGACAGCCAGCCAGTGATTGTTTTGCTTTAGTGCTCAGCATCCCTACTGAACATTAACTGACCCTTTTATATCAGCGCGGCCAAGAAGAATAAACAAACCTTGCAAAAAAAGTTCACGAGACTAAAAAGGTAATTGACAGCCTCAGTAGCACTAAATAAAATACCGCTCGAAATTCAGTGTAACCCTGAATTAGTTCATTTTTGTTACATTCCCAGGCTTTTAACAGCCACATCTGTGGGGCTATAGCTCAGCTGGGAGAGCGCTTGCATGGCATGCAAGAGGTCAGCGGTTCGATCCCGCTTAGCTCCACCAAACTTCCCTTTCATACCCTTCCATACGCTTTCAAACACAACGCAACCCCCTTATTTCTCTACATCCTACATTGTCATACCCTTCCATAGCCTGTCATACTCCACCACAATAAGTGGGGGCATGAGTGGGGGCATATGGAAAATGCCCCAAAATAGATGCCCCCAGCACATAATAAATACTGGAATAATCTAGCCATGCCACTCACTGACAGATCAATAAAATTGGCCGATCCAAGGGAAAAAACGTACAAAGTTTCCGATTCTGGTGGGCTCTACATAGAAATTAACCCAAAGGGCGCTAAGTATTGGCGACTCAAGTACCGCTTTGCCGGTAAAGAAAAGCGACTTGCTCTTGGCGTTTATCCTGACGTATCACTCAAAGAAGCCAGAGAAAAACGCGATGATGCCAAGCGTTTACTTTCTAATGGCACCGATCCAGGCGAAAAGCGCAAAGAACAGAAGCTTGCTTTGAAGGGGTACTACGACAACACATTTTCAGAAGTCGCGCTTGAATGGCGTACTATAAAAATGTCAGACCGCTCCGATAGCTACATGGTCAAAGTTGAAAGCGCCCTACGCCGCGATGTGCTTCCGTACATTGGCGACAAAAACATAAGCCGTATTGAGGCGCCTGAAATTCTACATCTGCTTCGTAAGATTGAAGCACGCGGCGCCATAGAAACAGCTCACCGAACAAAGATGTGGATCGGCCAAGTATTTTACTTTGCTATTGCTACTGGTCGATGTCAGCGTAACCCTACCCTAGACTTGAAAGGCGCATTGAAGCCACATAAGCCCCAGCACTTTGCGGCCATTACCGATGCTACCAAAGTCGGCAAATTAATGAGTGACATCTACCATTACTCAGGCACACCTCAAGTTACTGCTGCTCTGAAATGTACAGCGCTATGGTTTCTACGTCAGATCGAAGTGCGTAACTTAGAGTGGGACCAAGTTAAGTGGGATAAAGAGCAACTTGAAATCCAAGCCGCCAAGGGTGGTGAAGACCACATAGTACCGCTATCAACTCAATCTATTAAGATTCTAAAAGACCTATACGCTGTAACTGGGCATGGCAAGAAAGTATTCCCAGGCGCTCGTTCGCATGAAAAAGGCATTTCTGAAAATACAGTAAACGCCGCACTGCGTAATCTTGGCTATGAAAAAGAAATCATGAGCGCGCATGGCTTCCGTGCCATGGCTAGGACGCTACTCGAGGAAGAGTTAGAATTTGATGCTGTGCTACCAGAGCGACAGCTTGCGCATAAGGTAAAGGATGCGCTTGGCAGAGCATACAACCGTACTCAGCTTTTAAAGGCGCGGCGTGAAATGATGCAGCGTTGGTCTGATTATTTAGACGAGCTTCGCCTTGAATATGAAAAAGAAATCGGGCGCAGTTATATGTGATCGGTTTTTATAAAAGCTCGCATGACTTCGGCGGCTTTCCTCTTCTCTTCTGGCGGCAGTGACATAACCCACTTATTGAACTCCGCCAGCACTTCAATCATGCTCGAATCGATGTCATGAGTAAGTGAGCCTAGCGGCATGTTAAGTCGCTGCTCGATCTTGGCTTGCAATTCCTTTGCTGGTTCGTGCACATCTAGCTCCCATGACTTAATAGTGCTGTGAGATTTAGAGACTATAGCAGCCAGTTGTTTCCTTGTTAACTTTCGTTCCTCCCTCGCTTTTCGCAGTCTTAACCCAAAGGTCACTTTATAATCTGGCCTTATATGTTTTTTGATTTATATCAGTGTAATCTAACCTAGCATTACGTATTGATACGTTTGGTGGGTTTATTGTAAGCGCTGTCTATGGGTAGCGGTCTGTCTATAAACACATCAATATGGCTAGACTTAAGTCGTTTCGGCCAGACATAAGATAGAGCACCAATTTATTGCACATTCTTTTGGCACTCTTTGCATGCTCACAGATTGAGCGGTACGAAGGAAATTATTAGGGAATAATTATTATGAATGGAAAAGAGTCAATCTTGGACGATGCAATGCGCTTTATTCACCAAGCCAAAGCAATTGTGTTGCTGCTATCAAACGAAGATTCAATCGAGAATTCTGAGCCATGGGTAGTAGCTAATGCGCTATGGGCACTATCGGATCGCCTGGCCGATCTGGAGGGCGTGATTACTAATATGGATGCTTGAGTGTGGTGGAATGAAACAGCGCCAGCAAAACGGGCCGGCGCTGTTATATGGGTCAATTGAACCTTGGCCCTAATGAATCTCTAATGCCGATTGATTCTTCCAGCCTTCAACGATGGCCGGCTTGCTGTGGTTGTGAATGATGAACATGCGCTCACGAACGGTGGCGAATACTTTAGGGTTTAGCGCTTTAATTGCTGGGTAAACCTTTTCGCTAAGCTCTTGGCTTAACTTGGTTGAGTGATGATTAATAAAGCCAAGCTCTTTTTCTAATCGGCTTTGGGTTAGCTCAAGCACGGCTATACGCTTTTCCAGCTGCCCTACTCGATCATCCTCGATAAGCTTCTGCTCGTTGCGGCCGATATACTCACCCTCAATGGCCTGCTGCACAAACTCAATACCTTTCTCAACTTGGTCAACAGTCGCTTCTTCGATATGCGCCACGCCAAGGTAACCGTTAACCATCTTCCAAACAGACGCGTAATCTGCTGGCTCGTTGTTATGGGATCGGGCGTTGGCCAGAGAGCGGACACAAATATTCAAAGCCTTGCGATCCGTAGTAGATGATAGCTGCTTTGGTTGTGGTTGGCTTACCATCTGATCAAAAGCACGGATTACATGAAGGTGGAACTTAGGACTGATCCACATGGCGTAAGCGTAGACCAGTTCTTTGCATACCCAAGTGCCTTGAGATGCACCGCCACGCTTTGACTTTACTGCGTTGCTCACATCTGAGCATCGGTCAATTTCAGTGATCAATTCTTGCGTGCTATCTAGGCGCAAAAAGTTTGCAGGCTTATGTTTAGCACTGCTTCCTGCGGAGACATGAAGGTCATTAAGAGAATACAAACCATCTAGAATGCGTATCTCTTTTGAGAAGATTGATAGATCTGCCATGATCGGCTCCTTGTATTTTTTCGAAAGATTGGTGTCGGGAGGTTCGAAACGGCTACAAGAGACCGCGAGCAGCTTTTCCAAAAGGTCTTTTATGACTGCTGCCCTCCCGACATTGATTACGCTATACGGGCGCAACACGGGTAGGGTCTGCCATATTTCAGGCACAAAAAAACCAACGCTGACGGGGTTGGGGTTATCCGCTTGTAAGAGGTTTCGACGCCTCAGAAAAAAATATAGCTATATCCAAATCAATAGTCAATAATTAAAAGTTCTTATCAAGGAAGGAAAGCACTATGAAAACTCTTTACACATCATACGGATACCTATTGTTTCTCTTTTTCTTCATTTATTCAGGGTCTTCTGTAGGTGCTTCCGATGCTCGAATATTTGAAATATCAAACCTGCAAACAAGGTTGCTTATCACGCGAAATGATGAGCTTATCTTTGATCTAGAGCGCGATCAGATTCAAAGCAAAATTGAAAACAAGTTAAAAGATTCTGGCTTGTCTGTTGTTGTAGCGAGAGAAGATGTTTGTAGGTTTTTAATCCGCCGACACAATGTAGAACCCTCTAATTTTGATTCAGTTTTTTCAGGGTGCGTTTCCGAGACGCCATCGCTTGACTTCACAGTATCCCAAGCAGAAATCAATGGCGTCTACGCTATTTCGGTCAACGTAGCGCTTAACGAGATGGTTGCTGTTGAGCGCAAAGCAAAATTCACTGATGATGGTGTTAAAATTGAGGTTTTCGATTATGCGAATACTTGGAGTGATGGAGCTGTTTTGCTTTGCTTGGAAAAAGCTTGCGGAGAGGAGATTAATAATGCAATCGATCTATTGCTCAAACTTTTCTTGAAAAAGCTGAATTTGATTAACAAGGAATAAAGGATTGGTTATGAAGAAATTATTAGCGGTAGCTTCTGTACTTGTAGCATGCTCTTTGTCGGCTCACGCTGACTATAAGTACGACTGGAAAACAGGCAATTCTTACAATACCTATAAGAGTGGTGATACGACATATATCCAAGGCTACAACAGCAATACAGGCTCAACTTGGAATAGCCAGATTAAATCTAATGGCGATCAAAGCGGCTACGATAGTGATGGTAACTACTGGCAGTACAACAACAGCACCAAGAGCTACTACAATAGCAATGGTACAACCTGCTACGGCACTGGCAGCACACGAACCTGCTATTAAAAGAATATATTAAAGGGCGCACCATGTGCCCTTTGTTGCATTTCTATACACCATTCACAATTGACTAACCCCAAAACTATGGTAATAATTACCATAGTTGTATCGAACGGACTCCCATCTTATGAAGATATATTTGACTGATGAGTTCTTGGATTTCATGAAGAAAGCCAAGGTCACTGAAAGCAAAGTTTCTGAAATGGCTAAAGAGTTGGCTAATGGGTTACATGATGGTGAACTGGTTCGAAACGAGCTCTATAAAAAACGCATTCCTTCTCCTGGTCAAAGCAAGCGAGACTCTAATAGAGGGATCGTAGCTGTAAAATCCGGCGATGCTATGTTTTTTATGGATGGGTGGCGTAAAAGCGATGTTCCCAAAAAGGGAAAAGAGATTCCTGATAACTTGCTAGAGACATATAAGCTATTGGCTGGAGAGTTCAGGGAAATGTCTGCCGCTGAAATAGCTGGATGCATTGAAGACGGACTATTTAAAGAGGTTGATCATGACTGATAAACGAATTGAGCGTATGCAGGCTATGGCTAAGCGTTTCCACGATAAGGGAGCAATTAGTCAACTAACGATGCGCAAGATCGACGCACTTGCTCTACAAGACAAGCAAGAGAAAATGACAGCATCACGAATCAAAGCTATTCGTGACCGTGAGCACATTAGCCAAGGCGTTCTTGCTAGTGTTTTGTCGATGAGTACTGAGAGCATTCAAAAGTGGGAGCAAGGTAAAACTCACCCTAGAGGTGCAGCAGTCCGCCTTTTGAATATCATAGATAAGAAAGGTTTGGAGGCGGTTCTTTAGTCCCTTCACCTTTCCCCTCAAAGCAACTAACCTTGGCTAATTGCTTTGGGAGGTGGTTATGAGAGAGGTTGGCGAATATCTAGGCGGATTATGCCTAATCTGCCTAGTCATTCATTTGGTGCTTTTAATGATGGGCTTTAATTGAAGACCCCATAAAATTGTAACGATGCTGCCCTAGCGATTTGGTTACGTCGCTTCGTAAGTTTGTCTATTCTTCTTCGCTTTTCAGTTGAGCTCATCTTGGTGTCCATGTAAATCATGCGGATTTGGGAGCTGATGTCGCTCATTTGCTGACGAACCTTATTAATATGACTGCGCAAACGTAGCTTATCCATGTTCTTATTCATAAGCTTTGTGGCTTGTTCACTCTGGCCATCATCAAATCTGGTCTTCATGTCTGAATAAATGGCGTTTACTTCTTCGGCCATATCGTAGAAGCGACCAACGTGCTTATTACCTGTTAGCTCGTCACTGTAAAAACGCTTAACAACAGGATAGCGGCCTAGAGTTGTGTCTGGCTGATCTGGTGCGCCAACAAGCTCTTGAGTTGCCATATCAGTCAGGCTGAGGGCATATCCGCCAAGCGTCCCGAAATATCCCTTAAATAGATACTCAAGTCTCTTAGGCGAGCGCATCCACTCCGGCGCTGAGTCAGGCATAGACTCGGCTATCTGTTTCATAGTCTCAGATGTCCATGGGCTGTACTGACCTTCTGGGCTACGGAACTGATCACCAAACCCTAAGATCGGGTTATCAGTAAATCCGTTCTTATTACGCATAACGTCCACAGCTGGCTTCATGAATTGTGCGCCCAGCGGATCGAAGGCAAATGTTCCTGTCACCATTGCTAACATTCGTTCGGCCAAAAGCTTACCGCTTGCGTCGCTACGCAACTGCTCAAACACGCGTTCAGGCACGGTGCCAAAGAAGGCGCCAACTTCAAAAGGTTTCGGAATTTTGAAGTGCTCACCACCAGCAAATATATGCCAGTTGGCGTCGCGATCCCATTCATCAAGCTCCCAGTATTCTTCGTTATCCCAGTTGGTGGCTAATAGCGCCAATGACGCCCCCATTAAGATAGCCCCTTTCATAAAGAACGCTTTAGGGTTTTCTTTGGCTCCACGATATAAGCGCTCAAGACCTTGAATACGAGCATTCAAGAAAGGCATCAGCGTGATTGCGCCTTGCACCCATTTGTTCGCGCCACGCTTTGAGAAGTTGATGACATCTTGTGCTTGGTGTGCAGCCTCGGCAACGGTTCCGCCATCTCTGATCACTGATTCATACACTGCAATTCGGTTAGCATTCTCAAGCGCTTGACCGACACGCATCCACGCATCCCACAACTGTTTAGGCTTATGAAGTGCGCCACCTTTATTTAATGGTGATAGGTGCTGGCGAACACTATCAGGAGAAGTGTCGTAGTAACCACCGCCACCAGCACCCGCCGCCATGATTGCCCATTGGGTTTCTGATCTCTGCAGCCCTTTTGCTGCACCTTTTATAGCGTCGTATACCGGCGTTGTTTTGGGTTCAACGGTCACCCAAGTGGATAATGTGTCTCGTACAAAGTTGGCAGACATAAAGCCCGGGGCCGCGGTTACAGATGCAGTTAATACACGCTTTGGAATGCCCAGAATCTTAAGCATTCCATCTACTCGCATTGGTCCAAGCTGAGTGATGGCGGCAAATAGTCCGGTATCGGTAACATGATATTTGTGCAGCTTGCCGTTTCTGGATACTGAAACAACGCCTTTATCAATGCTGTTGTAGCGTTCAAGCTGATTAGCCCACGCATTAAGGGTGTCTTGATCCATGCTTTCTGGCTCATAGCCAAACTCGCGCAACATCATATCGCGTTCTTCTGGATCGATTTTTGATGTAGGCAGTTTTTCCATTGCTACACCGTCAGCCAAATCCACTACGCGTTGCATGGCTACGTTTTTATTAGAAGCGTCCACCAAATGAATGACGTTCCTCACCATTGATTCAATGATATTTAGCTTTTCAACACCACCTTTCAGTTGCTTGATTCCAGACTTCTGGCCGCTCAATCCGCGCTTGGTTGCATACTGGCTAATACCTCCCTCTGCTTCGATTTCTGCTACTCGGTGGAATGGTACATAGTCGTCATGCTCCCAGATCGCGCGCGATTCTGGATCGATCAGGCCTGCTTGTTCCGCCATATCCAGCATAGACTTATTGAAGTTGCGCCAATCACTCTGCGCCTGTTCAAATTCTTTTTTCAGTTCTGGACTGTCATTTACATACTTAATGATTCGTTGAATGTCGCTAGGCTTATATAGGCGCTCACGTTTCTGGAACGCTCGAGTACGCGCCTCTGCCATTCCTTTTTCTGCTGCGCGCATATCCTTACGCCACTGCGTTAAACCACCAGGGTAATTAGCGGGTGTGGTTTTCTTAAGCTGATTAATGGTTGCTCGATGCTCTTTAAGTGCGGCTTGTCCTTCGATGTTTGCGCGCGCGTCCTCTTCCATGATTCGCTTAGCACGCTTGGCACCGGCCCACGTTTCCCATAGTTGTAACTGGTCGCTGTCTGCGATCTTCTGGAAGATTTCGAGAAAACCTTTTGTGCCTTCTTTGATTTGAAAGGCTCCGTTCTCATACTTGAGAGCGCCACGGCGCATGACCGCCTCAACCTGTGAGTCTAGGTTTGCGGTGCGCAACGCTGCTTTGTAAGCCGATTCTGCGCCATCCATTAGTTTGCCGAAGTTAACCTTCTTCTCAAGAGACTCAATGGCAGCGTAAGAGTCAATGAAGGCCTGCTTCATTGCCGTTTTATCGATCTCTTTGAAAGCCTTTAAGCGATCTGCTGCGCGCTCCATTAAGCCTTTTTGGTGTTCTGGCTTGGCTTGTGTACGACCAATGATGTCGTTTACATCTTTAGGGTTGGCATCTCCGCGAATAGATAAGTGAATGCTGTCCTCTTGCGCGTTTGTTTCGGTTTCAGCATCCAAGTCCACCTTCGTCATGTAGCGGTTTTCAACACGATCACGAGCATTACTGATCAAGCTCAGTACATCGTTATCAGACCATTTGATAGACGGAAAGTAATTGCGTAGCCATGCTTTTACCTTGGCAACCAATCGCTTAAGCAAAGCTGGCTTTTCGCCACGCTCCGCCATGTGCGCCACCTTCTCTTTCCCTAGTAGAATGCGGCCTTCCTTGGTATTCGGCTCTACGCCATAAGTCTTGATTAAGTCTTCTAACCCTTTGCGTCCGTAGCTTAAAGCAATACGTTCCATGATGGCGTCACCGTCTTTGCCAAGCATATCCAGCACCGCTTTATGGCCTACCACTTCGTGTAAGAAAATCTCGACCGCTTCTTTCTCGTTGCGCAGACCGTCGGCGATCAAATAGTTTTTATCGCCAGCGTTGATCCCGCGTAATACAGGATTATCGCCCTTTGATTTCTTAAGCTTTGCTTTGGCTTGTAGGCGGATAGCAAACGGCAAGTCGTTAATAGACTGGACCACTTCAAAGGTTCCGCGCTCATGCAAATCATTGATTAGCGGCTCAACCGCTGCGCGCACGTCATCGGCCCTCATGCCAGATTCTTCGCTATTATCAATTGAGAGCAGTGTTTCAGTTGAGGCGCCTTCTCGAATACCAAAACCGCCGCGATACTCTACAACTTCAGCGTTGGGAGTATTTTTGAATGTACTCGATAAGCGTGCCGACTTATCAGAACCGTATGGTCGCCCAGACTTCTGCACTTTAATCTCTGGCTCAGATGATAGCTGTGGTAGCGGCTGGTTAGTTTCTGTTAAATCGGCATCGGTAGCCGTGTCGCTATCGTCAATTTGTTTACCATTTTCAGCATTTTCTTCACTAATTTCTGGAGAATCTTTACCAGTTTCGCTAATTTGTTTACCAGTCTGCTCTACCGGTGAACCGTCAAAATTTAGTAGATCATTGGTGGTTGGCTCTGGTACTGGGCCAAATAGATCGTCTGACTGTGAACGTGTTAGCGCTTGCTGGCCACGTTCTGCTGCGCCTTTGATGGCGTCGGTCATACGCTTAATAGATCGCACGTTCTGATCAAGGTAGTTGGCAAGGCTTGCCGTGGCTGGATCAACCGTGTTTTCGGACATCAGATCAAACTGATTAGTAAGCTCCTGTACTGGTGTGCCATCACGACGACTGCGCTTCACAAGGTTTACAGCGTTTACGATCGTATCGGTAAAGCCATCCACACCGCCTTGCGCATTGAGCTTGGCCACTTCTGGGGCGGCGTTCGTCAATGCTTTGGCGATGGTCTTCATATCGTCGGCTGACGTGGTGGTAATGTCTTCGATCAACTGATCTGAGCCGTATGCCTTTGCAAAGATAGCGTTTTGAATGCGGTTAATGCCGCCTTCTGAGATCGTACCATCACCATTCAGCATGGCGTTCTGTTCTGACTTCGGGTATCGGCTTAGGAATTTACGTACAAATGCTCGGTTAGAGGCTGCAGCAAAGTCACCAGAATCAGGAATATCAATCAATGACATATCATCGTCACTAACACGGTTAGCATCTGACTTGGCTTGTTCTACTGGGTTAAGGGCAAAGGCATCAGTGGTGTTCGCGTCTTTGGTGTAGCTGGTGAGCTCTTCCGCTGTCATATCGCTTAGGCGCTGGCGTACCAGTACCGGCTGATTAAACTGACTTAGATCGTCTTTATTGATACCTAAGCGCTCGGCATTGTCTTCCAAATACTGGCGGTAGCTTGCTGCCCCGTTGTCGTTGTAAGCGCGACGGATCGACATTGTGCGACCATTGCCGCTTTCAACTACGCCATTTCGTACAATTGGGGCACCGCTTACTACGCCTGAGTCTTCACCCAACTTTTCAGGGATCAGGTTCTTAGCGTTGTCTTCCACTTGCTTACGCAATGCTGGGCTTGATCGGTCACGGTTCTGTAATGCTTGCGGGTAGTCGGCGCGCGCTTGGAAATTATCGTCATGGCTAGTGGTTAGGTCGCTAACCTCAACCACTTGATACTCCACATCAAGCGTTTGATTGCTTGGTGTGTAGGCTTTTGCCTTGGCACCTTTTGCTGCTTTAACTTGATTGCCGACTTCCAATTGGCCTAACGCTACTTGGTTCTCTTGGTTGCGGCGTTGTGCGTTGCGCTGGCGTTGTTCTTGACGGCTTTGTTCAAGTTGCTGTTCTTGCTGCTTTTGCAATTGATACGCTTCATCACGGGCTTTACGGCTTTGGCGTGCCTCGGTTACCGGCTCTTCAAATGAGCGGCGCGTGGTTTCGCGTGCGGCTTGCTGTTGCTCTGACGGCTGGTATTCACCGTAGATGGTATCGAAGCGTGGCGGTTGTGGCTCACCTTCTGGTGATTGGAGCTTGGCTTGCTCCTCTCTGCGTTTCCGCTCTAATAATCGCTGTCGGATATTTTGAGGGTTAGTTGCTGGCGTGAACTCTCCATCAATCAGTTCGCCCTCACGGCGATTAGATGATTGTGGTAAAACATTTCCCAAGTACTCACCTTCAATGCCAGTATTGCGCGCCGTACCGTGCTGGCCCTCATAAGCCTGACGTGTTCGCTCACGGCTGTTCAGTTGGTCTTGGGTTGGCTCTGGTGCCTGGCCATAAATGATGTTTTGGTTTGGCAATCCCAAAGGCTGTTGCTGTTGGGGCCCTGCCATATCAAATGGCTGGTTATCGTCGCTGCCTTGATCGGCTTCGCCCATCTGCTCACGTAGCAAAGCCTCACGGCGCTGTAATAGTGCCACGTATTCTTCGTCTGTTAGCGTGTCTGAGTCGTTTTGTAGCCGTTCGTCCAGTTGATCGATTTCCGCCTGCAGCTCGTCTGCGCGCGCTGAGGCTTCGCTTTGACCTTCTGGAATTACGTCTTCTTCGGTTGGCTGGCTCGGGTTACGATTTGCTAAACGGCCAGCGCCACCAAACGCGCCACCTACGGCGGCACCAGTCATGGCTCCTGTTAACGCATCACCGACTACGCCCTCCATCGTTTCAGTTGGTACGGCTGGATTCACATTGACGTTTGTAACGGCTCGTTGACCGCCTGATTCAATAAGCTCTTGCGTGCCTTCGGTCGCGGCACCATGAGCAATCGACTTACCAAATCCGCCCGCTTCACCACGGAATAAGCGCCCCAATGCTGGACCAAATGCGCCTTGGGTGATTGCCCCTAGTACAGCACCATCTTTAGCAGCTTCCTCACCAATGTTCTTAGCGATGTTTTCACGCGCTTGATACATAGCGGTCTTATGGTCAACACCTTGATCACGAAGTGCTAGGTATTGCTCTTGGTAGATAGGCGCATCTTTCAGAGCTTTTGGCGTCGCGCTCATGATGGTTTCATAGGCTTGGTTACCCGTTGAGCCACCAATAGCTAATGCACCAACACCACCAAAGCCTGCAACGTCTGCGACTTTGTTAGTGACATTGGCTGCACGTCCTGTTGCACCGGCCACCCTACCCGCAGTGCTGATACCTTTTGCAGCAATGCCACCTGGTATCATCGTCGGCGCAAAACTACCTACACCACTTAGCACATTCAGGCCAAAGCCGCGCATTGAGCTGCCATCTTTGAAACCATAACCAGTCGGACTATCTTCGCTTTCTTCAATGCCAAAGTTCTGGAAGGACTCGCGCCCTGCGGTACTCATCTGGTCAATTTGATTGTTGGCATTTTTACGTAGATAAGAACCTACATCACCAGCCGTTTCGCTACCTGTTAAGTAACTGATGCCATCCGCTAGATCGGCTGTTCCAGACAATAGGCCGTGCTGCACTGCATCGACGGAATCAGCAAAGAAGCCTTGCTCATTCGCTAAACGCTCTTGCTCTTCTTGCTGTGCTCGTTGCTGTAACTTATTGCGGATCGCTGCGCGTTTTTGGATGTCTTCGCGGGAAATATCGCTCACGTTAGTTTTCTCCGGGCAATAAAAAACCCGCTCTAGGCGGGTCTATATGGAATCAAATTAGAACTGGTTGAGGCCAAAGCCTGATGATGGGCGTCTCGCTATATCGCCGTCAGAAAACTCGTCATCTGCGGTCTGTCTAGCGGTGGTGTTTCCGGCTACAGGTGCGTCAAAGCCATACCAAGACTTGAACTGCTGCGGCGTAATTTCATTGTTGCGCACCATATCAATCGCTGTCTGGATTTCTTCTTGTGGTGTGATTTGGTTCTTAGCAATAGCAAGCGGCTTCCATTGCCCTGTTGTAGCATCGAACTCAATGGCCTGATCCTGCGTTAATGGCTCACCTGATTTATAATCTAACAACGGTTTGCCGTCCTCTCCTATAATTGGAGCCTTGATTGTACGAACTTCTGGGGCTTTACGGTTTTTAGCAATCTCTGTTTTGACTCGTTGTTCAAGACCCTCAACTTGCTCTTTTGTATATAGAACACTAGCTTTCCCAGTTTTATCGTAGCCAACAATGCTTCCGTCGTTTGCTTGCTTAACTGCAACGAAATCCTTGTAAGGATTATCAGAAAACTTGTTGATCATGGCTGCGGCGCCGTAATGGTCACCATTCTGGATCAGCTGAAGAGCTCGATAATCTCTTTCATCTACAAGCTTTGCTGTTTCAATTCGAGCTTTGACCTGATCCTTCTGATGTACGGTCTGTCTCAAAGCATGCTCCCACTCACTAGCTTCGCTTTCATATTGCCTTACTTTGTCTCTGTATTGTTTGGCTTGAGGCGTTAGTTGCTCTGCGTTCAGCTCGATTTGTTGTTGTTTTTGCTGGTTTTGTAGGTTGCCTCCTGCCACCCTCAATCCGGCATATTCAGCATTCGCAGCATTGGTAGTATTCGTATAGCCTAGATTTTCTGGTGATGCATTGTTAGCTGCAATCGCCGCATTAGACTGAGCGGTTTGTAGGTCGTATTGATGAAGCCCTGCCGCGCGATCTTCCGCTTTTTGAGCTCTTTGGTTTGCATCTTCTGCGCGTTGGTTTTGCTGTTGCTGCAAGCCCCAGCTTCGATTTCTTTCTTGGCCTTTAAGAAGGCCGTCGGCCATGTAACCTAATCCAAAACTCATATTAAATTACTCCTAATAAACCTTTGCCAAATGCGCTACTACTGAACTCACCATTGTCACCGTATGCCCCCATTGCAGCACCAGCAATCCCCATTCCTAGCTGCATTCCACTTGATGTTTGCTGTCCGTACATGCTTGCTTGATTTGCATAGGCGTTTGCTTGATTTGCATAGTTGCTAGAGGCGCTACTCATTAATCCCGCAACAGACGACGACATTCCTTTTCCGAGGCCAACAGCCGCTACTTTTTGCGTGTAGTCCATTTCTTCAGCCTGAGCTCTGGCTGAATTTTGGCTGTTGGCTTTGGCTACAGCTTTAGAGATAGCATTCTTTCGAGTGCTATCTGCATATGAACCTGAATTTGGGTTAATGCCCATCCGTTGTAGATTTCGCTCACGTTGCGCGATTGATGAATCAAAAGCATTAGCTGTTGTTAGCCCTGCGGTTGCAACCATCTGTTGTTGCTGTGTTTCGCTTAAACCAGCGCTATCGACAATTTCTTGCTCTAGTGGAAGGTATGTTGATTTGTAGTATTCATATTGCTCTTGAGCCATATCCATCTGCTGTTGTGCGATAGCGTTTTGAGCGGCAATAGCATCGCCTTGTTGGTCGATGGATTTACTAGCATTTTTATTTGAGCTGTAGGAGCTCACTGCACTCAGTGCAACGCCCCCAATTGCAGCACCTACTGCCATAGATTACTCCTTGAATAACTGATTGATACTTAGAATGTTGGAATCAACTTTAATCATCGGGTAATCGCTGACGTTGATTCTTTTTGAATAAGATTGACCTGCAAGCTCTGCAAGTAGATACAAAGCTTTATTACGGTTTCCGGACTCAATTAGGTGGCGTGAAACATAGAGATATTTAAGATCAATGAGGTCCAGCAGCCGAGAAGGATGGCTTTCGATGTGCTGAGAATTTATCCATCTATAAATAGTTAACTCAGACATAACGACGTTTTGTTGAGCGCCTGAAATAGAAGTCGCGGCCTCTCTTACTCCTATTCGCTCATACCCTGCCAATCTTGTTATCGAAAGAGCTGCTTTATTTGATTCTGGGGTTAGGCCTAAGATGCGAAATGCGTCGGTATTTATAAATATCCAGCCCGCTGCTAAGCTCAAAGCCTTAAGTGCTTTTTTACCTCTACACTTATTTGTTAAACAGATATGACCTTCGTATGTAGTTGGTGATCGCATCAGGCATACAAAGCAGCCTATTCGCTCATCACCTTCCGTTACTATTAACACTACATTTGACCTGTTCTTAACAATCTCAGATGAAGAGAAAAGCTCATGTTCTGGGCTGTAGTCATCAATGATTCGACTAAAGACGCTTTGGTCTTTTAGTATCTTGTCAATTTCAGCAACATCAAAGGAGCGAATAATTTGCATGTTCACCTCATATTTTAGGCGAAAAAAAACCGCCTTTGCGGGGCGGTTTCTTGGTGTTTGGAGGCTCTATTCAGAGCGATGGCAATGTAGAAAAAGCATAGCTTATTTGTTATCAAATGTCAGTCGCCTTAAGTCAGGACCAATCTTTCGACATAATCACTGATGCTTTCTGCGAAGGCTAGGAACTCAGCCCTGCTAAACATTACCCGATCGCCACCAGTCGCCTTCCACTCAACTTGCTGGACATCTTGGTTAATCAGTAGCTTGGTTACCTTAGCATTAATAAACCCGATTGACTCCGTGTTGATGTTGAAGATTTTGCCGTTGTAAGGATAGCCCTCGCTCAGCGTAAGGTCTCTTGGCTTACTGGCATAGACTGTGTGGCAGTGGTAGATATTGTCACCCTGCTTAATGATCGTTTGCTGCGTGACACCATACCCCTGATCGCTACCTTCAAATGTCGTAGAGCATTTTACAAAGCCATCCATTGGTGTTTCGGCAATCGTGTATGTGCCGCTCGACTCTTCTCGAACATAAATATCCATTAGACCGTCTCCGTAATGGCTAAGGCTGAACCAGAAATAGCAACTGTTCCAGACGTGTTTTGACCTGATAGGGTGACATAGACATCTACTGAGCTTGCGCTTAGCCCAGATAGCGTGCCCGGCAAAGTAATCGACATGCCCCATGCACCAGCACTAGCGTTATAGACGATATGGCTGCTACCAAACTCTAACCGCGCACCAAGGTCTTTCACTGTACCTGTGTTGGTAATGTTATTCACACTTACCACGCCCTGTATTGCCCAAGTCCTCGCACCATCGGGTCTATTAATCGTTCCGATGAAAACGCGCTTTGAAACTCCGCTCGCTGGAACAGATGTTGATGTCGTGCCGGTGACCGCTTTAACAACACCGTTCGATGCTAGGTAGCCATCAATTGTGACATCTCCGCGAATGTATAAATTGTAGCCGTCCCAATAAATGTATTTGGATGTGCTCCCCACATAAAAAATACCTTCCGTGTAAAAACTACCATTGCCATCCAATACCGCTTTGTAGCCTGACGTATGTCCGTTTTCGTTTGTGCGCTGCCAGCGCCCGCCCGACCCTATACGTAGTTGGCCACTGAAAATCTGGGCCGACGTTAAGTTAACTGCAGCACTAATTTTTCCGGCGGTAATTTTGTCAGCACGAACACTTTGAATCATCGCCTCAGTTACTTGCAGGTTGCGGATCTTAGCGGCATCCATCACCACCATGCGCTTAACGCTTCCGTTTGGCTGGACCATGTCAGCGACAGCAAAATCAAGCGCCTCGGCGCCTGGCTTACTAATGCTGAATTGATCTACATCGAAATGCGCTGAGGTTTCCTGTGCCGTGCCATTCATCTGGAAGCCTGACACACGTTGCTGACCATCAGAGCCAATACTGAACTTAACGCCCCATTTGGTTTTAAGGCCGTCTATGCTTTCGCTTTGGGACTGGATAGTCGAAGTGTTTTCACCAACGGTTGTTGATAGCTGGTTAATCTGACTTGAACGTGCGCCCTGCTCCGTGGCGATAGCCTCATTTAGCTGAGTTATGGTGGCCCTTGTATTGATGTCTCCTTGTAGGGCTGACTCCAAAGATGACATGTCTGATGCTCTTGCCTGCTGCTCGGTAGCTATGGCCTCACTTAATTCACCTTTAGTTGCACGGGTGTTTATATCGCCTTGTAATGCGGCTTCAAGAGATCCAAGCTCACTTGCTCTCGCCTCTTGCTCGCTTACAATTGCCTCACTCAACTCTGACTTGGTCGCTCTAGTATTTATGTCGCCCTGCAAGCTGGCTTCTAGTGAGCTCAACTCGTTGGCACGAGCACCTTGCTCCGTGGCGATAGCCTCATTCAGATCAGTTTTAGTTGCACGGGTATTGATGTCTCCTGTTAGATCCGCTTCCAGTGTGTTTAACTCGGTTGCTCGTGCTTCTTGCTCATTTGCAATGGCTTCGCTTAGATCTGTTTTACTTGCGAGTGTTGTTTGCTTTTCTGTTTCGTATTGGGCCTTATGAGCCGTGATCGTTTCACTTAATGCCTGCTTCTCATCCGTGAGAGTTCGATTTGTCTCTTCAATGCTTGCGGATGCTGTGCTTAAGCCGGTTTTGTATTCGTTCTCAATACGATCAATTCGAGTTAGCAAAGCCTTATCAGATTGCGCAGATTGCTCGATAGATCGTAGATCTCGTACTTGAGAAGACAAGCCTTCGCGCATAATGGAGGCAACCGTCTGTGATAGCTTGTTGTTTGTCGCCCTCTCACTTTCTGCAATAGTATCTACGACTTGATTCAGCTCTACTTTTGTAGATCGGCTATCAATATCTGTTTGCTGCTCCTGAAAGTTTAGGCTTATATCTTCACTCAGTAATAACCGAGCTTGCTCTTCGTTAACGACGGCTTCATTGAGCTCGCTTTTTGTAGCTCTGTTATTGATCTCTCCCTGTAAGCTTGCCTCAAGCGTACCCAGCTCTGATGTTCTTGCCTGCTGCTCGCTGGCTATTGCTTGACTAAGTTCCGACTGCGTTGCGCGAGTGTCAATATCTCCCTGTAGTGAAGCCTCTAATGTTGAAAGATCTGTCGCCCTAGCTTGGTCTTGAGTAGCAATTGCTTCACTTAATTCAGCCTTTGTTGCGCGTGTATTAATATCGCCTTGAAGTGCGGCCTCGAGTGAGTTTGCCGCTGAAACTCTAGCCTCTTGCTCATCCGCTAGCGCTTGATTTAATTCCGTTTTAGATGCAAGAGTGGTTTGTTTATCAGTTTCATATTCCGTCTTATGGATCGCAATGGTTTCAGACAGTGCCTGCGTTTCATCAGAAAAAATCTGATTAGTTTCTTCGATGCTTGCCGACGCATGACTTAAACCGGTTCTATACTCCCCCTCCATTCTGTCAAGCCGCATAAGTTGGGCCTGATCTGCTTTTACCAACTGATCAATGGATTTAATCTGCTCTACCTGTGCAGCAAAACCAGATTTATTTAGCGCGGTAACGGTACTATTAAGATTCTTTGAGCTTGCCTCATCCGAGTTTGCAATAGCTTCGGACAATTCAGTTCTACTAGCCTTCGAGTCAGTCTGCTCTTGTACTTGATTGAACCGTGCTGAGATTTGCCCAAACTGACTAACCTGGGAATTAAAAATATCATTCTTGGCTTGAGTAAGCTGAGTTGTGCTGGTTTTGCTGCTAAGCCCAGTTACTGGATTATTGATTTCGCTTTCAATAGCGCTTAATCGTTCTGTAACTACTGATTGCTCAGTTGCATTACTCTGCTGCCAATCAGTAAACGATGATAATGACAAATACTCACTACCAATAGATTGGTACTGATTTTCAAGCGTATCAGTTCTACTGGTAAGTGCGTTTAATGGCGTCAGTACACTTTGGTCGACGTATTGGATTGTCGCCCATCCAGTTGTATCCGCTGCCGAGATCTTGGTTATTACTTCTGCTATCACATCGTCGTCGGTTGTAACTAAGTTGATAGCTTCTTCTACAGCCGCCTGCTGTACCTGTCCAAGTTGCCCTTCAAGCTCGGCCTTGAGGCTGGTGATTGCTGTGGCTCTTGATTCGGTTTCCGTGGCCACAACTTCTTCTAGGCGCGTGATCTCCGCATAGGTGTCACTTGATAAAGTTTGGTATGACGCAGCAAGTTCCTGGTATTTCTGAATGCGCGACATTTCTTCATTAGAAATGCGATCCAACAACTTGATCTCACGAACATCGCTTACCGATAGCCTTGAGATACCTTGAAGTGCTTGGAAGTCTTTTAAACGCGCTTCCGCCTCTTTCTGGATGTTGGCGGCTCTATCCCTGCTTTCCGCCTCAATGGCATCTGTGCGCGCCACTGCTTCGTCTATGAGCGCCTGTGTTCGGTTTTGTATTTCATTGCTAACGCTTAGCTGTCTGGCAGACGTTTCAGCTTGAATTTCAGACAGCAACTCATCTCGCTGCTGATTTAATTGATCGGTACGCTGTTGCGCTTCATTGTTAAGCGCTTGCGCTCTGAGATCAGCCTCGGCTTGAATGGCCTGCGTTCGTAGTTGCGCCTCTTGCTCTAAGGCTATTGCTCGCGCCTGCGCTTCATCTGCATCAGCCTGTACTCGATTTGATGTCTCATTTGCAAGCGCATCAGAAATCGTAGAAATCAGCTCAATAGGTTCACGTAATTCCTGCACCAACTCGCTAGACGTAATGCGTTCATTAAGCTGCTCAAGGATGTGCTCGACCGATACTTCTGTCGTAGCTTCCGTGCCATCGGCTAGGTTGTACTCTGATTTAATATCTGCTTTTGATACAAACCGAATCCAGTAGTAATAGGTCATTCCTGACTCAACTGGATCAGCATAAGTTACAAATGAAGGCCTTGCCCCCAAGTCTACTGCGGTCGCTAAGTTGTTCTCTGTGCTGCGCCAAATCTCTGTATAAGCATGGTTAGAGTAATTTGGATTGTCCCACGTAAGATACACATTAGCGGTTGTAGCAACGGCTTGTAGGTTTTTCGGCGTAGGCGGCGTTGAAATATTGATTGTGTCGCTGTTTGGATCTGTGACCGTAGCGTACTGGCCTGTACCAGTTCTTGTTAGGACAACGTCAGCTAGGCCCGCTTCAACTAGATCTCTTACTTTAAGGCCGCGGTCGAGCGGGTTGCCTCGCTGGCCTTCGTTAATTTCAATCGACTCCTTGATAGCCTGTAAAACTGGATTAAGCGCTGCAAGTTCGCCGGTTAATCGTGGTGGCTGTTTGATTTGAGGTGACTTACGGCTAGCCATATACAGACTCCATATCGTTGCCAATCAGTACTTCTTTCACTGTATTGGTTCCTTGAAGCGTGACCTCGATAAACCGAGCACGAGCGTTTGGCAAAAATCGAAATGGCTTGTCGTCTTGGTAGGTAAACGTCATCGGTGAGCCATCAAAGGTTAAGGTGATTTGACCAGGGTAACTGTCCGCCACAACACGGCAGGCGCTGTATGGCATTAAATTGCTAAGGCGAAATTGGCCGGATTTCCATGTGTAACTGAGTGGCGTGCCATGCTGAAATGAATAAAGGCTTCCGTTAATCACTAAGTACAGCGTGTCAGTTTCAAGGTCGTTGAAGCCAGTTGTAGCGTAGAAGTCCAACTCAGTTAAGGCGTTGCGCTCACCGCGAGGGTCAAGAATGTAGCCGCCTTGAGTGCTGCCATTGTCATAGAAGAAAATGTATTTCTCGTCGTGGTAGTAGGCATGGATGCTTGATGGGTTTAGCGCCTGCCATTGCTCACGCGAGAAAAGAGAACCACCTATCGTCTGTACACCACCAGCATAGCCACGCACCAATCCATCTGGTCCAGCATAAATCGCAGATTCACCAATATCCACCATGCTGCGCTTACTAACACACGCCTGATTGCTATCAATCTGCTGCATTTGCATGCTGTCTGGTTGTGATCCAATCACGATATAAGGCTTACCAGTGGTGGCCACCAATAGACCACTGCCCACTGCAGCAATAGCAACAATGTCATTCTCGGTGGTTAAGCGGTATGTTGTCGGCCAAGCGTATGGCATGTAAGGCTCACAGAAGCAAAGCTGATTCTGGTTGAATCCAGCCATCACACCATTGGGCAATACAGTAAGGCCAATTAGATCATTCGGCGGGAGGTCATAGTCATAGGTGGTAAGCGCTTCACCTAAGCTAGAGACATCAAGATTATCTATGTAACTTGTCGTTGCTAGGCTTAACTCTGCGACAAAGTGAAGCTCGGTGCTGGCAGAAGTGCCGCGGTAAAGGCGTTTACGGTTAATGTTGTAGTTGCTTGGTGCTGATGTTGGCAAGTAAAACACCGAGCAGTTTTGTGCTACCCCTAATGTCCTTTGCGCTGGCATAGAGGGTGGGCCCTCATAACCCTCAGCAGTCACATAGGTACAAACATAAACTCTTGTCTCTTTTTCGTAATCCGATTCTGGTTCGTCTCCGGTCACGACTCCTACCACCAAATTTACATCTGGGGCCGGCACTCCAAGTGAATATGAAGCGGATGGATACGGCGCGGTAGCAGTGGCCAAGCTGGACGTGGTTCTTTTTGGCTTAACCCCATCTGTCCAATACATCTCACTTCTTGATGAACCAAATATCTGTGATGGCACGACATCAACTTGCTCGTCAAACTCAAACCAATATGTCTGAGACCCAGGCTTATATTTCGCTATGGTCGCGACATTTGATCTGTATAGCGACTGCTCAAATAAATTCCCATTCATTGCTTCAAGCGAGCCAGACTCAAGTCGAACATTTTTAGCTACTTGAGCTAATGTGAAGCCGAGTTTGTGGGGCGCGACAATGGGCGCAATCCCAGAGAAATTGTCGATTCTTAATGTCATAGGCTATTTCGAAAATATGAGAGGCCGCATAAACGGCTTATAGTTTTAGGTAGGAAGCAAATAGCAGCTATTTGTACTGGAAGCGAACCCAGCCAAACAGGCGCACGAGTACAAAGAACAAAATCGCGGCGGTGTATGCGAGTGGTTTCCAGTGCCAGCGTACGCGTTTACAGTCGCGCAACATGGCTTGCAAAAACTTCCAATCGCACTCAAAGCGTCTGATTTCGTCGCCGCCTTTTCGATAGCCTACGTCGTGTTTGTCGCAACTGGCCTCAAAGAAGAAGCCAAAAAAAAGCCACGCTATTTTGCGTGGCATCCATGGACCGCAACCGTTGGGACCATCATTGGTTTCAAGCAGTGCTTTTAGCCAGATAATGAATCGAGTGAGTACGTTCATTTACACCTCCAGCATCACAGCGGCGATCTGCTCAAGCGCATCTTCATCGAAGCAGTCGATCTGCTCCAAAGTGCGAACAGCGGCTTGGCGTGCAAGGAACTTCACTTGATAATCGGCACCGATCAGAGCTGCAATCGCCTTGGCTTCGAGCAACGTCATGACATGCGGCGTGCGTTTTGCGTCTGTCACGGTGAACTCAGTCAGTCCAGCAAATTCGGCTAGCTCTACCCCACCCTTGATCTTATTGGCCGAGGCTTCCCCGCCCTTCCATGTGTTGCCGTCGTCATCCGTAACGTCTTGCACATAGAGCTCTTCGGCTTGGGCTTTGATTTTTAGAAGCTTTTTGTTGCGTTCTTTGAATACGTGTTCGACCTTTTCGCTCTGGACGTATTCAATCGTTTCGTCATCCATGCCGAGGCTTCGCAGATAGTTGAGTGATGTGTCGGCGTGGTATTTGCCGCCGTGGATGTATTGATATTGGTTCATTTTAGTGACTCCGAGAGTTTATCTAGCTGTATGAGCAATGCGGATGTGTCGGCGTGTTGCGCATGGCCTCGCCAGCTTGCGCAGATCTTTTGCATATCTTGATCGGTGATTTTGCCTTTGGCGTGCTTGCGGATCTTGGTTTTGATGCGTTTTACGCTGCTGGTGCGTAGTCGGCGGCTATTGCTTTGAATGCGGTAGCCTAGGTAATCGAGCGCCCTGCCGTTGCGCTTGGCGACTGGAAATATTTGCGTTTTGCTGTTGAGTTTTAGTTTGAGCGCATCGCTCAAGAACCACTCAATGCTTTTAAATGAGCGCCGCAAGTGCTCTTTGTCGTGATGGATGATGATGAAATCATCCATATAGCGCATATACAGCCGCTCTTTTAGGCTGTGTTTCGCGTAGCGATCGAGCTCATGCAGATAGACATTGGCGAATACTTGACTTAGCAAATTGCCTAACGGAATGCCGATGCCAGGCGTGTCATGCGGCCCTGAGTCAATTATGTAATCGAGCAAACTTAGCGTAGCATCACAATGAATATGTTGCCGCAGCAGTGCTTTGAGCACTGCGTGGTCGATGCTGGAAAAGTATTTGCTGATATCGGCCTTTAGCGCGTAGGCCTTGCCGTGTGTGCGCTCCACCTTTTTAACAAAGGCTTGCGCCCTATCGGCTCCGGCGTGGGCACCTTTACCACGTCGACAAGCGTAGCTATCGTCAATAAAACGTCGATCAAAGATTGGCTCTATGATGTTGTACACTGCTCGCTGCAGCACGCGATCGCGAAAGCTTGGAGCGGATATTTTGCGGCGCTTTGGCTCAAATACGTAAAAATGCCGATAGCGATCAGTGCGGTAACTTTGCCAAATCAGTTCATTTTGCAGCTGGATGATGTTTTCTTCGAGATGGTCAAAGTAGCGCATACAGGATGGCGTGGTGGATTTGCCTTTTCTGCATGAATACGCTGCACTGAGTAAGTTTTCAAATTGATAGATCTGTGCGAACAAAGCGGGCGCACCCGCTTGCTCTGTGTTTGTTTTGGCTCCTGCCATGGCTGCCCCATCCTTTTCAATATGCGCTGACATATCGCCCGTGGGCGGTATGCTGCTGGCGTTATCAGAAGCGGAGCGAAAACCGATATTGCTGTTAGCGTTCGTGCGAGTGTTGTTCAAGTTCAGCGCGCCCAGGCCGGCATTGCCGCCATTGTTCCAAGCGCCGCCGCGGATCGGTTCTCTATTCATAATGGTGCAGCCTTCGACTGAATGGCTTTTATCCATCCACCCAGCATCTTGCCTATTTCTACAATCATGCGCACCCACACTTCGTATTTTTTGAGATCAATAAAGCGAAGATCTTTTGCTGCTCTGATCTGACGCTTGAGCAATGATAGCTCGATATCCATTTCCGTTAACGCTGTCTTTTTGTGATAGCGCTTGATGGCCGCGATCACCAGCCGCTGCAGGCTCCACATGGTGTTGCGCAGCTCTGCGCCGAGACAATGCTTTTCAGATTTTGGGAACTGCCTTATGGCGATGTATCCATAACGGATCATTTCGCGGATTTTCTCATCAATAATTAGCGTGGATTGCATGATTAAACTCTGTACTGCACACGCGCTACCGCGCGTGAATCAAAGGAAACAATTAAACAAATAAAGCGGAGCGAAAACCGACATAGCTGTAAGCGTTCGCGCGAGTGTCGTACAAGTGCAGCGCGCCCAGGCCGGCATTGCCGCCACTGCTCCAAGCGCCGCCGCGGATCGGTAAGCGCTCGCCTACGTTACGGTGCCAAATAGCGCCGTCAGTAGTATCACCCAACTGCTCTATGCCGAGCCGTCGCATCAGCTCGTTCGACACATAACTCGGATCAATAGCCATATTTCGCAGTGGACTCACGGAGCCAGACTGCGAGCCATCAGACTGCGATGTGATTTGGCTGCTTAGTGTTGGGATGCCCGTTGCGCCGTCAAGATAAGCGTCTCGCGCCGTCCATGTGGATTCGTCTGCATCCGGGTCGTTATCGCTCGTGCAATAGATGCGGCCATCAATGATTTTAAACTGATCAATCCAATCCCACACGTTGCCTACTAAATCCATGATCCCCCACTCAGAGTGATTGTGTGACCATTCAATATGTCCGCCGCCAGCTAAAGTGCGAGCTGTTCCAGCTGTGTCGCCCGGCATAGCATCATCAATTCTTATGGCTGTTTGCAGAGGTTTTACATGCGAGCGGCCATAGTTTGTATTTCCTAGCGGGATTTTTCCGTTGGCAATGCACCATAGCTTAATAGCCTCCCACTCGTGCATTGACATCAAATGCCAGCCAGCACCTTTTGCCGTACAAAGCGCTTTAGCCTGATCAAAATTGACTGATGTTTTGGGATCGACCCCACCCACTGAGGCGCAGCCAGAGCCCATTGATGAAGCTAAGTATTTGCTAATCAGTATTTCCGAGCGTGGAACGCCGTTAGTCAAAAACGCTGTGGGCGTGCCGGTGCCAAGCTGCAAAGCGGTTAAGCCTAAATCTTCATAATTGAAGCGAGGAATCACCACCATCACGTTTGGATTGCCTTGGGCATCATAGATCACCGTATTGCGACCGCCAGAGGCTTTTTCCACTGAGTCGCGGAATGCGTCCTTGGCGATGATGGTCAGCTCCCCTTTCTTGGCTTCGTAATCCGCTGCCAGGGCTGTGCGTTGTTCGGTATTACTGATTTCAGACTGACTTAATAACGCATCAAACTCAGCTTGCATTACTGGCATTGTCTTGATGGTGATCGGATCGGCGTTCTGATCCAATGGCTGATGCTGAATGGGCTCGCTACCTTCCGCGAACTGATTAAAGTTCGACATGCTTTGGTTGATCTGATTCGTGCCATTACGAAATATTTCAACAATGTCTCGCGCCTGAGAACCGGTAGGCTTGATGACAACATCAACACCCGTAGAACTTTGCCCTGCGTATGGTCGCGCCAAATACAGGAAAGAGTATGGAGAGCCATTGCCGTCATACATGATGGCTGACCCGCTCGCCACTTCAAGGTTAGCGGTTACAGTCGCACCATAAACAATGACTTCATCCCCAATAGGAATATCAGAAGCAGGCACGGCGCCATACAGCTTAATTTGATTGCTGTTCTGCGTTACGTCTGCTGTATAGGTTGGCCATGCCATTGGTTATTACCCCTTTGTTGAGATCATAGCGTCGGCTTGAAGTTTCACCCCAAGCGCATTGCCATAGGTTTGATAATGAGCTGCAGCACGGTTTGCGTTACCCGCTGAGCCCAAGTCTTTGTTGTATGAGCGGTACAACATGAAGTCGATGATGGCATTGGTGTAGGTGTCATCGAGCGGAATGGTTGTTGCGTTAGTGCCATCTTTGATGGACGCCTCTGGAATGCTGATCGCTTCGGGGCAAGTCGAATACACCACTTCGATCTTGTGCGGGTTAGCGCCATTGTTCGACGGACGTGGATAGAGATAGAACGTCTTTGGATCGCGCTCATCATAAACAAAATGCTCAATCTCAAGCGTTGGCGTGCTCTGGTGCCAGTCGCGGCGTGTCGCATCCAATGTGAATCGGTCCATCTTGGTGATTACATTGCCATCTTTGTTACGCATCACGTCAATCAAACGCAGTGCATCATTCGGCAGTGTCTGTTTGCTGGAATCGGCGGTGCAATCCAAAAACACATTCACTGTGCTTGCATCTGGACGGCGTAGCACAATGTCTTTGATCGCATCATTGAAGTCTTGCAGTAGTTCAAGCTCAGGCCAGACAATGCCTGTCTTGTCATTACAAATACGCTGGACGCGCTTAATCACGTCCACAACTTTTGTGGTAGCCATGGTGAATTATCCTAGAAGCCAAATGGCTTAGAGCTAATGGTTAATGGTGTGGTCACATCACCAATGATCACGGCCGCTTTCGCGTCTGCCTTGGCGTTGTTGAATTTATGCTGGTGGAAATCTACTAGAGCTGGTTGGCTCCAAGGTTTGCTTGGCATTGCGAACAAACGAGCTTTAGCGCCATGCGCAATACCTTCTATGAAGCCAAGTAGTTCATCTGGTAATTCCGTGGCATTCAGTGCTGGCGGTTCCGCTAGAGTTGTCTCACGGCAGAACTCAATGGCAACATGGATCAACTGTCGATCAATGAAAATGTTTGGGCATTGCGGCACGTCGTGGGCAACATCAATGCGAAACTCAGCCAGCGCAGCCATTAGATCGCCACCTGTACGTTGTAGCGGCTCACCTCTTCGGCTTTTTTACCAATGACTTTGCCGTCTTCAATGACTGGCTTGTAGATGGTTTGCTTGAGGCTCTGGATATGACGCGCTACAAACTTAGGTACTTCGACTTCTTGACCACGCTTAATTTGCCAGACACGGCCATTAATCGCAGGCGTGATGTAGTCAGGATCGTTTTCGCCACCTGCTGCCACTGTGATTTTTACTTTTGCTTTAGCGTCGTCTGGGGTTGCGGCAAGGCTTGCTTGTGCATCTTTAGCGCTGCCTTCTTCGACCTCCATTGCCTCTAAGATTTCAGCAACGATGTCGGCTTTCAGTGTTGATTTCTCGATTTCTAAATCGAATTCATCAGCAGCCAATTGAATTAGCTCGTCTACTGTAAGTGAGGCTAGCTGGGCTTTCGTGTACTTAGACATGATTGATTACCTTTCATTAGACATAAAAAAGGCCCACTAATGTGAGCCTTCGTATTCAGGTTGCTGATTACGCAGAAGCGGATACTTCTACGCGCGCCATCCATAGGTCATTCAGGATGGCGGTTGCTGTACGTGTCTTCCAACCTACAGAGCCACGTTGACCTAGTGGGTCGCCGTTCGCTGGTTTAGGGTTCACAACCATTGGTGTGACAGCATGCTTGCCTTTGAATGGCACGTTAGCGTAAGCGTTGGCACCCAAGAACAAGATTGGGTAAACATCAGCCACTGTACCAGTGGTAGACAGCATGTCTGATGTGGCTGCACCTGCATCAGCAAACGGGTTGAAGATTGGCGACGCCAGGTAGCGCACATCTTCCACCTTACCAATCTCACCTTCATACGGTGTCATGCCTGAGCCGTATTTCTCGACCGGCACAAAGCCTTCCATATCACGAATATCGCCTTCAACGTCCGTGTGACAAATGGCAACGTATGACGGCGCAACTGGTTCCGTTGAGAAGTTTGGAGACGCCGACACTTTCTTGGTGATCTTCTTGGCTTTTTGCGCTTTCAAGAAGCGCGTTACTTTACGCTGTAGATCTCTTGTCATCTTAGTGTTCACGCCATCACGAGCGACCACGCCGCTGCCAGCATAGAATACCGTTGAACCAGCTTTTAGAGCGCCGTAGCGAATCAGCTCAAGCATTTCACCGGCTTGCTCACCCAGGATATCCGTGGACTCGCTTAGCACTGGATCTTCGTGAGTGTCTTCGATCACGTCAGTCAGCTCAATCCAGTCACCGTATTGCTGCGTTTGAACTGTGATGTCTGTCTTGGTTAGCGTGTTGCCAGAAGGCGTCACACCTTCGGCCAGCACTTTAGGGGTCGGGTCCAGCGCTTCGTAGCGGCGGAACGTCATGGATTGCGTAGAGTTTGCAGGCAGTGGTTTAGACTGACCAAACAGCTCCAAACACATGTAAGGTGCACCGCGCTCTAGTAGGTCTTTAGACACATGCGCCGCGGTACGTGGAGAAATATCACCGTATTTCATAGTTATTTACCTTTAACTGGTCGCCTCATCCCAAGCACCATCAAAGTCACTCTTTGCTACACGGCCCTTTGGCTTCGCTGTGCGTCGAGTCTTTACGCTTGATGGTGGTGTCTGCTTCGGTTTTGGCTTATTTGAATGGGATTTGAAGTCATCGAGCATGGCGATCACTTCGTCGGCGGTGCCTTGTTGTTTCACTTGGATGTATTGCTGAGCGACTTTGAATGGTTGGTTTTCGATCCACTCATCAAATGCCGGACTTTGTGCCAAATCGAACGCATCAGGGTGTGACGCTTTGATTCGATTGGTGTGTGCTTCTGCCTGCTGTTGAGCTTTCTCTTGCTCGTAAGCGGTTAGCTTGTCTTGAAGCGGTTTTGTCTGCGCCACAGCTTGCTGCTTTGCATACTGGGCAAACTCTGGAAACTCTGATTCAAACTCGTCAGGGCTGTTATCAGTATCCTGATCGGCGTTATCCGCATCGTTTTTGTTTGCGTAGGTTTCTTGTTGACGACGCTCCCACTCTTCACGCTCGCGCTTGATTCGGGTTTCTTCGGCCTTAAGTCGCCCTTCCCAAGATTTGAGACGCTGAGTTTCTTTGTCGTCTGGTTCGGGCTGGCTTTCATCTGCCGTACCCTCTTCGTCCGTGTCATCCGCTTCTTCGTCGCTTTCCTGCTCATCTAGCTCTTCATCGAGATCATCTTCTTCTGCGTCTGCGGCGTCCTCGGACGTATCGCCTTCGTCATCAGTTGATTCTTCAATGTCGCCTTCGTCATTCCATGCGGCGTCAAATTCATCCTGCTCAGTTTGTTGTTCCAATTGATCTTTAGGCATCGCTATATCTCTCCGGGCTAATTCGTAGTATCCAGATACAAAAAAGCCCACGCGTTGTGGGCTGGTTGCTGTCCTCTTATGAGGGGCATTAGGTGTAAGACTGCTCCTGTAGAGTCGTCTCAAATTCTTCTAGCTGGCTGGCAAGTATACGCGTGTGAATGATTGCGCCTTGTAGCTTGGCAATGTCGTCGCCGTATGCGCCAACCAGTTTTTCTTTCCAGTCTTCTTGCTGTGCTGCAAGAAGCTGTTTAATTAGTCTCTTAGCGTTCTCGCTCTCTTTGACCTGCTTGATGGTTTCGCTTAAATCAGACACTAGGTACGCCTCCCACTTGCTGCTGCACTTGCTGTAACTGCTGCGTCAGCATTTGATTCTCTTGCTGTAGTGCGTTGATCAGGTCGGTGTCTTCTTTTGAAAGAAGAATGTCAGTTGGTAGGTCTAGGGCTTTAAGTCGCTCTTCAAGCAACTTACGACGATCCACAAGCGGTGAATCCATTGGATTTGCAGTAGAGACAGAGAATTCTGTTAGCTGGCGTGATTTCACTTCTTTGGCAACTAGTGACACGGCGCCAAGGGCCTTGATGTTCATATCCCCTTTGATTTCTTCCTTGTCACTAAACTGCATATTCCAGTTGTACAGCGAAGTCATAGCAGGCTGAGTAATGCCATTATCAAAGTTCATGGCCACGTCTTTAACTGTAATGTTTGCCGCACCCATCAGCATGGATAGACCGCTTGCCGTATCACCCGCTCCACCTACGTCTGCATCACTGCCACCCATGAACGATGGCATTGTGCTGGCTTCATCACCTAGTTCTTTGGCAAGGGATGCCAGGCTAAGAAGCTGCTGTGTATTATTCGGTATCGTATGCGCTCGCATTGCTGGACGGTTATCAGCGGCACCATTGGTGCGGAACCAAACGCGGTTAGGATAAATCTTAGTAGGATCGGGGTTGCGATTTAGGTCTAGCAGACTCAGATCAAGCTCAAACTGTGCGCCTGTTGAAATGGCCGCATTATCAATCGCCATGCGGATCGCACCGTTAAACATGGTTTGTGTATCACGTAGGATGGATGGCAAGCCAACGCCGAAGATGCCGGTTTCGTCTTTCTCGAAGTAATAGAAGTGATATGGGCGTGTATCGTGTGCCGTTGGGTTTAGCTCTGCTTTGATCACAGTATTACCCAACACCCACACGTTTGCTTCAAACTCTAAGTCAATCTGATCTTCTTCAATGCCTTCAACGCCTAGATCAACTAGGTCTTGGCCATCTACGTAACCCCAGTATTCCAGCACTTCGTATTGCTTGTTGCTGGTCTGAGATACGCTATCTTTATTGCCGTTGATCCAGCGTAGTTCCTGCTCATGATTTTTAACTTGAGACTTATCACCGGCGCGGTTAGCAGCGATGTACTCTTTGATTTTCTTACGATCGAAGTCGTCACGACGTGCCAGTTGTCGCAGATCAGATGCAAGCATGGTATGACGCTGTATCACGTACTCACACTGCTCTAGGCTCATTGCGTTCATGTCTGGGTAAATGTCCCAGATCGGCACAAACTCAAAGAACGGCTTAAGCTCTTCGTGCTCAATAAGCGCCACTCTGTCGGCGGCATCAATCCAACGGGACTTGAGACGCTTCTCGAACAACGGTCCTTTCAGGACGCCAGTGCCAAACAGGTTACCGCTGTGAATCACATCCTTACATACCTCGCGGTATGATGTCTCGATTAGCTGATCATCCATTTCCTTGGACATTTCTTCGACACGCTCTTCCGCTGCTTCTTCAACTATATCCTTGATTTGTTCCTGCGTTGGTATCTCGCCTTGGTTCTGACGCATCCATTCATTGATCACGGTTTCACGTAGGCGCGGATCAATCGTTGGTACTGGTGTCGCTTCTAATCGATAGTTCTTTTGGCTACCGGCTGGAAACTGGATATCCATAAGGCGAGCGTCCATCGCTTTGACCTTAGCGCGCGTTAGCCGAATGAACGCTTTGCTGCGGCCATCAGGGATAGCTTTCAGCACTTCATCATCGTAGATGCCTTTGAATTGGCGTAAATCACAAAGCCATTGGTCTTCATAATCACGGCGCTCACGCTCTGCGGTCGCAAAGATGCCACGAATCTTAGTGCCAAGCGCATCGCTTAGGCTTTCTGGCGTCTCGGGTTGATCGAAGTCTGTAGGATTGCTCATGTATTAATAACCAACTGTTGTGTCTGCTACGGGATGATGTAAGTGGTCTACTTGATCTTGAATAACTTGTGTCGGGATAGCGATCTTAGGCATTCGCTTTGCCATTTCCTGCGCAATGGCGTAACTCATAACACGGTCGTCGTATCCGCCTGTCTGAGCGCCATAGCTACCGTTTTCATGGATAACGTAGCTCTGACACTCCTCGACTGTTTTTCTGTTGCGTATGCCGCTCTCGTTGTCTCGAAGCAAAGCGGCTAAGTTGTCGATGATCAGCGGTTTCGTTCGGCTGGTGGTGAGCCAACCGATTCGGTGTGTTCTCTTCTCACCACCACTTCGCTGTACGTCTTCTTCCGCATGAATGTTCGGGTAGTTCATGTTGCGTAAGCGTGTGAGCGTAGTTAAACCGTGGTTGTTTCGCTCAACACCCATGTAGGCCATGTTGTAGCGTTTGCCGATCCAATGAAGAATGTCGCCGTATTTGTCTGGGTCTATGTGGCCATGCCACTGGGCTACCTGATTACCATGCTCGTCCACTATGTCAGCGCTTGACCAGTCGCCATCTTGCAAGCCTTCGGCAACGTCGGCACCGATTGCGTAGTGCTTGCCAGCTTCTGGACGTTCCCAGATCGTGAACTCGCCTTCACTGTTAAGTGTCATCTTTCCGGTTTCAGGAGTGACACGGTAACGAGCAATAGGAATCTTGCAGCCGTTGAATGCGGCCTCGGTGTGGTTCGGATCGAATACTGGTCGACCCGAGAACAAGAACGCCTCTTTGATGTAACAAGGGTATTCCTGCTTAAACTTGTCGCGGCTCTTAAGCTCGTAGACCTTGTTGCGACGCCAGTAAATTTGATCGTCTGTTAGCTTGTGGCTGTACTTGGGGCCGTCAGGATGATTAAGGCAGAGCTTAGCTAGGTGCTCTTCTTCCTCTGTACGCTTGAAATCCGGCGGCGGTGTCGATCTGTATTCTGGTTGCCAGTACCACGGCACGAATATCAGCTCATACTCACCACGTCCCGCTAGCGCATCTTGCACGTACTCGTAAAAGATACCGCCAGCGCCATTGGCTGTGGACTCTAGTACCACTTCACTGCCAGGCACGTCGGGCAATGTTTGCAAGATACCGGCTAGGATTGCATCAGCATTGGGCCAGAACGCTACCTCTGAGCCATGGAATAGTTGCGATGTAAAACCACGTCCTGTCTCTTTGTTACCCGCTGTCGCCAGCTCAAAGCCTGAATCTAGCCGCGGGAAGTTCATGCCCTGAGCTGAGTCTTTACCGGCTGTTGGCTTTAGGAATGGATTACAGTGCTTGTGATAGCGCTGCACCATTTCAAACAAACGGCCAGTAGTCTTGGATTCGTGAGACAGAATGAAAGCAGAGTAACCTTTAGTCTCGGTCACTTTCTTGTAGTAGCGTCCTGCTACATACGTAGAACCGCCTTGCTGTCGCCCTTTCAGCAACACCTTGCGCACTTTACCAATGCGCCTTAGTTGGTCTTCGATCTCGCTGTGTATGTGAGCCTGTGCCGCGTTAAACTCAAACGGCGCAATCTCACCGGCTTTGATTTTGATCTTAAGGCAGCGAGACGCGAAAGTAGGATAGTCTTTGCGCAACGCCTTAATTAAGCGCCTGCGTTCTGCCTTATCCATCTAAAGCCCCTTGCCAAGTTCCTCTAAATCATCCTCGTATGTGCTGTCTTTCTCGTCATCCAAGTTAAATGCTTGGCGTTCGATCTTGATTAGTCGCTCAGTGCTTTGTGTTGCTGAGTTTAGGCATTTGCCGATGTACTCAAGATCTATGTCGATTTCAGCAGTAGTGCCATCTTTTAACTGCACAACACGCACACCGGAGGACACTTGATTGCGTAGTAGTCCTGCATAATTGCGAACAATCCCACGCAGATCAGCAGCCAATTCGATGTGACTGGAAATCAGCTCAACAGCGCTATTGCTCGCCTGCTCTACGATCTGCTCTTCTGTGAACGGTTGACCATCTTCACGCGGTGGCACATTGCGAGTGCCGTGCGTCTTAGCGATCTTAGCCTTAGTAACGACCTTTACTTTGTCGCTTAGGTCGCGCTGCCAGCCATGCTTAAGCGCCCATTTGCGGATCGAACCTTCTGAGCACCCATGCTTGTCAGCGATTGCGCGCAGACTAAGTTGACCGGCTCGGTAGTCGGCCTCAATCGCTTCTAAATCGTACTTACTCTTAGCCATGACGCTTTAATCGTTTTGCCAATACAGCGGCGTAAGCGTTCATGCTTTCAAGTTGCTCAAGCATTAGTTCTAGCTCTACCACTTCTAAAGTTTGCGCTTTTTCTGAGTTGACGAACTCGGATAATTTGCCGACACGAATAGCTAAGTCATGGAACTCTGTGCGCATGCGGTCGATGAAGCTTATATCAGCTGCGCTATAGCCTTTTTCAAATACAGTTTTTGGAGACCAACTAATGTAGCCTTCATGGTTTGGGTGATTCGATTCACCACCATCCAAGTATTCAACTAGGAAGCCTTCATCGGCGCCATTCTCGTCGGCAGGTAATTCCCAGCCTCGGTAATCGTTGTACTCTTGGCGGTTCATTTGCTTTGCCAGAACCTGCTTGTGGCACTGATATAGTTTTGCTTCGCTCATTTCAAAATCCTTCGTTGCTTAAAGCCCCTCAAGAAAGCGCCCCGATCCGTCGAGGCGCAGACTTGATAAACCTTGATCGTCTGTGTGGAGTTTTTAGTTACGGTAGTCAGCCCGGGTCGTGCTTACGCCCACTGAACATGCCTTGCATCAGTGGCGCCACGTTTTTAATGGCACGCTCGCCAAACAGGAAGCCTAATACAAGGAAGTTAATCACTATTAGCGCCTGCTCTTGGCGGTCGGAAAGATTCATCCATGCGGTGAACCACATGAAATCAAGGTACATGGTTGCAAAGCCCCAGACTGGACGCTGCAGGCCACGCATAAACACAACGATACGACCCAAGAAGGGGAACGCCTTGAGGTCGCTCGCTGTTCCTTCAAGCAAAGCCACACGCTCTGTTAGCTGTTTCTCTGCTTCGTTAGCTGCTTGCTGCGCTTTCATTTCCATATCGAACTCAATCTTTTTGAGTTCCAATTCAAACTTAGCACGTTGCTCTTCGCTCATGTCTGGCGGGAAATACTCTTTAGCCGTGTCGATGACTTTATCGACGACACCGCCAGTCACGCTGTTGAATAGGTTTGAGAAGATGCCCATTAGTCGATCTCCTTCGCTTTAACACCAGCCCACCACTCGCCCACATCGAAATTAGGGCAAGTCTTGTGCGGGTTTAGATTGCGATGGCCTAGCACTTCGGCATCTGGATATTCACTCGTTAGGGATAACACTAGGCCTTCAAGTGAGCGCCATTGTGCATCGGTAAACTGGTCACGACCAATTAGGCAGATACCAATCGAGTCTTTATTGAATGGATCAGCATGAGCGCCTTGCCAATAGTGAGGACGACCGTTCTGCACATCGCCATCAATACAAATGACATGGTGGTAGCCGATACCATCCCAACCTCGCTCTTTGTGCCATTGGTGAATGTCCTCAGCATTGTTAGGCCTTCCGTTTGGTGAGTCAGAGCAATGGATAACAATTCGTGTAATATTCATAGAAACTTCATCCCGACCATAATCGCCAAAGACACCACAGCCCAGACGGCAGTTACAGTTTTCCAGCCGCCTGCTTGAAATGATGTTTGCTTGGTTGTTGTTTTTTCTAAGTAGCGAATACGCTCTTCGTGATCATCAAGCAGCTTGCCAAGACGACGCATGCCATCATCATGACTTACGTTGCGCTCTTCGATACGAGCAACTAGCGCGGTCATCCTCGAGACTGACGATGCAATCTCATTAGTGGCAGCGGTTAACTGTGTGAACTGCTGTCTTACTTCTTGACGCAGTACAGCAATATCATCAGACATAGGATGTTCCATGGTAGTAGAAATAAAAAAGCCGCTGATCGAATGAACGACCAACGGCTACTGAGCATGCCAGCTCACAAAAACTTTCCCCAGAAACGACAAAACCCGCACAAGGCGGGTTCTGGACGGAAATCTGGAATATGGGATTTAGGTTAGTTTTTTGTTATCAAGGTGTCAAGGGTCTTGTTTTGGAAACTTTATCGGTTCGTATGTGTTGTCATAAACATCGCAGTACTCTATCTCTATTCGTATAGCTTTCTTGATTTCATCTAACTTATCCAATGTTACCTTAGTACTGATAGGTAAGTGTTGAAGATTTACTTCGTAAAGAGGATGGATTCTTTCATTCTTAAAGAAAACATTATCATCTGAAAATAAAAGCCTTGGCTTGAGACGCAAAACCATCTCTTTTGAAAATACTGACCAAAAACTCTCCATAAATTCTGAGGCACTATTTACTTCAACATCCTTTACCCAGCAACGAAATGATTTAATCACCGCAGGACCAAGACCGTCATTTCTTAGTTGGACTACGATGCTTCTTGAGTCTGAACTTCTTATACTAGAAAGCTGTAATGACGCAACAACCATTTTCGCTCCATGCTTTCTGTTTTCATTGCCTTCATTTTTTATAAGGCGATTTGCAACATCCGCCGCTTTACTTGCGTCTCTTGCGATGTGAAATCCAAGATAAGCTAAGCCCAAGCTTAAGCAAACCAATAGAGTGTTAATCCAATCTGAAATACTAAGCTCACCTTCTTCAAGTAAATACCCATTCACTAAGCGGTCATAGAAAAGCATCATTAGATAAACAGCGACCATTACTGATAGCGCAAGCACTACCAGTAAAAGTATCTTCTTCAGTGCGCCTATCGCTTTATCAATCAATGCACCCTCTCCCTTCTGGCCAATATGCGCAAGCGATCCTTGAGTGCTTCGATCTGCTCAACGATGACGTGCTGTTGTTCGACTGGTATCTCTGAAATTTCTTGAAAGGTAATTTGCTCTAGCTCCATGAGCAATGCGGTTAGTTGTTCCATCTTAGTTCCTCCATGAACTGTGTGTAGAGCAATGAGTTTACCCAGCCGCCGTGGTACAGTCCATGACCTCAGTTAGTTAAACCAACAAGGATATAACATGGAACATAAAGAAGTGCTTGAACTGATTGCTACCAAAATCATTCTTGAGGAAGCGTTAAAGCTTAGGAAAACTAGAAATAGCAACAAGATAAAAGAATCGCTCGAGTCAGGCGAGCCATTTGATCCGCCACCACTAGAACTGTACTTCGAAGAAGCTAAGGCAAACCTAAATTCTTGGAGGAAAGTTATCTTCCCAGAGTGATGCGCACTAATACGCAAAAAGTACGCGTACCCTCTATGCGTACTTTATTTTGCGTATGTTACTATAAAGTCATCAATTTCTATGGACGGAAGCTTTCATGTCAGACAATAAACCAGAGCAAGTCATACAGAGTAAGCATCTCTTTGAAGACACTGTTTTTAGGTGTGCCCTAGCAATTCCACTTGGCCTATCCTTTTTGCTTATTGTTGCAGGAATCATAAGCGACCGCCTTTGGTCGTATGATATTTGCTTCACTCAGGATTGCTTAGGTCTTTTGTATGAAAAGATAGAAATTCAAATTTGGATTGCCTCTTTGTCTCTACCGCTGAGTGGCCTCGTCGCAGCAGTCCACCGCTCTAAGCAATCGGCCAAACAAATTGATTTAGCCGCAGTACAAATTCAAATAGCACAAGATAGAAAATCTATTGAGCTCTATGAGAAGCACTTTGAGATGTTTAAGGAAGCGATAGAAAAGTCTTACACTGAAATTGATCGAAAATATATAGCGTTTAGCCCTTTTAGAGCTAGATATAAAATGATATTTCCGAGCAATAACCCTAGAAACTTTTCCCTTTCGTACAATATTGAGCACTTTCGTGATCTGGAAAATATGCTGGCAGGCGCGGACCGTATTTCTGGTACTGATACCGCCGAAGTACAAGACATTCAGTTTTTTTACTATTGTGAAATCATATCAAGCCTGCTTTACGCATTAGGCGTTCTAAGAATTGAAAGCTTAAGCGATTCGGGGCAAGTGCTCGACACAAGACGGATACTTCAAAAGAAATACAATAAAGAACAACTGATAACTATAAAGTGGGATCAAGCCCGACGAATCGCCATTTATCTTTTGCGAGAGGTCGCAGAGTTTTCAGGGCACGAATATGATACTGAAATTTATCAAGAAGGCCCTATGCCAGAAAGTAAAGCTTTTAAAGCTTGGCGTAATAAGCAAATACCTCCTGCCGACTTTGCTTGGGAGGTTAAGCCTGGCTCCCCATGGAAATAGGGCATGAAAGCCGCTCTACGCGGCTTTAACTTCTGCTATCGGTTTTAGCGCCTTCCCCGCCATATCACTTAGTGTCTCAATCATTTTGTTGTAGGTATCCGCCCAGTCACGCTTCCAGTTGCTACGCGCTGTACCTACGCGCCATGATAGGTACTCGTCCGTGTATAGCGGTCCCACTGGTACAACTGCCTCGCGCTCTTTGTCGCCTGCGCTGAATAGGTAAGCCTGGTCACGGTGCGCAAAGTCACGGATAGCCAGATCGGCTAATACAGAAATCTTACGAATGTTCTTTGGTGTGTATCCTACTACTTCCATGACTGCTAATAGCGTTTGATCGGTAACACTAGGCTGGCCATTGATGTAGTCACGCACACTATTGCGAATAAACGTAATAACATCCTGCCAGCGTTGACGCATCTTGTTCTTAGGCTGAGCCATTGCACCAGCTAATACGCAATCAAGAGGCGGTTGTTGTCGGCCTTCTTCGCGTGCTCGCTCGTATTTCAGTATCTGAATGATAAGGATTGACACGTCACTGGTGTTACGTGCGTAGTGTTCTGGAAAGCGCTCTTTTACTTGTGTATTGATGTACTGCATAAAATCGTTTTGTCTCTTGTAAGTTGGCATGACTTCGGAACGTGGTGCCCAGCAGTAATTGCCGAGCTGTTGTAGGTGCATTGGCAGTGTAGAAATAGCATGCTGAACTTTTCCAGCCATTACCTGGTGCATAATCTTTGGGTTGTTGGACGCAGGGCCGCTAGTCTGTGTCTCGTTCATGAGCTGTTTCTTTCGCAACACATTTGCATTGCTGCGCTGTAACTCTTGTGCCGCTTCGTTTGCGCTGCGTTGGTAGTATGCGTCGTGCCACATTTGGCGTGCTGATAGATACAACATATTCAGTTCTCCAATATTTCGGTAATGGTCACGACTGTGGAAGCCGCTTTGCGTGTTGATTTGTGTTGTCGCAATACTGGGCATTGCAAAATGCAATCGGGGTTATCGTCCTCGATGATCCCTAAGCCCAATGGGTTCTTTGTGCTCTTAACGACTAACGTATCAAATAGAGGCTTGAGGCCACCCAACACACCGTCCCAATCCGCTTTACCTGTGCTGTATCGGTCGATTTCGATCTTGCACATAGCCATAGGCTCACTTAAAGGGACTGCGGGGTTGTAGCCTTCTTCCTTAAGCGCCACTCGCACCATCCAATACAGGCTTTCGTGATACTTTCTGCGCTCGGTCCAGTGCATACGCTGCCACTTATTGAGCAATATCGTAGGCTCTGGAAGTGTTATGTTTATCTCTCGTCCGTATTTCATTTGACCTCCAGTAAGCCTTGTTCAATTAGTAGGGACTGAGTGCGTTCGAGTGCGTCTAGCAGATACACAGCTCGCGTGCCTTCATCCATCACCATCCCGCGACCGTCGATCCAGTCGTGACAATCGGAGCACGCATACACAGCAAAACTATCGTCTGACTTAAGCGCCATGCCACGATCACGGCCAATGTGAGCCAATACCGTTGTCTCTGGATTGAAGTTACACACGCCTTGAATGCGCACGGCACACTCTTGGCCTCGCGCACTATTGCGTATCTTGTTGCTGCGCACCTTGCTCATGCTGTCATGCCCTCTTCATCTGACGGGTAAATACACTTACCGGACATACGTATCTCTATCAATCGATTGCCCCAGTTACTAAGCTGATCGGCAACGGCCTCAGCTATCGACTGGCTTTGGGAGTCTGAGACAGAAGCGCCTTTTACTTGGTCACCTGTCTGCACCTTGATTTGATAATTTAATGCGCCACTCATGCTACTAACCCATATTGCTCGTAATACTTAAGCACTGGATCGGACCAGCGCACTCCGTGTTGAGCGCCAAACGCCTGAATTAACTCAAGCAATTCACTAAAACGCTCTGGACTCATATCGCTCGTATGTGTAGCCAATACGACAAAGCCACCGTCTAGACCTATCGTTGTTCGCTGTTTTTCCAAATAAGCGGTAAAGATGTGCTTCCAGTCTTCTTGTGACAGCATGTGTCCGTACCACTCAACTTGAAGCGCCACATCGTTCAGGATCGCCCACAGCTTGGCGTTCTGTGCCAAGTTACGCTTGCGACGACCAAGGCGAACAACAACGGGGCCACCATCAATGCCACGCTTAACGGCGTTATAAGCCATCACCATCTTTGTGCGTAGGTCGCTCCAACCGCTAATGTCGATTTCTAACTCTGGCTTTGCTGCTTTGCTCATGCTCTCACCGTGATTTGTATCGTAATGACCCGCTCGCGCGGTCACTGCGCCTCCCCTGAGTCCCTATACTTGCTCTTTATCTGTCTTATTCATAAACACCTGACTCGGCCACCACTCACAGCATTGGCGTTTGGAAATATCACAGCGGCGGGTATCGTCCTTCCCGCCCTGTACTGCTTTGTTGGCTGTTACCAGTTCAGGCAAGCGGCGAGCAATCATGTAGCGATCTTCGCCGTACATCGCTGCTAACTCTCGGCTTGTGATCCCGCGGTGACGTTTGATAACGCCACGCTTGTAAGCATCTTCTAGGTAACCGGCCACCAATGCTTGCTGCACATGACGCGAACCGCTCTGGTTCATTTCGTCTGCTGCCAGGTGCGAACTGATCGGATCGTTAGCGCGTGCCGCTGGGGTTTGGATGTTCATCATGCTTGCTCCCTCTTTTGTATGTTGGTAGTCGGATCACCTTTATGAGTAATGTCTATTGGCAATGAAAGCTGACGATCGTTATTGGGCATGTACTTCACACCGATAAAATCTAGAGCTTCATTCATGCCCAGTTTGTTTATGCAGTAGTTCCAAAGCTTCGGGTGGGTGATGGCCATACGCTGAAATCGGTTTTCGCCTTTTTCTAGGTGGGCGCCGTAAGCACAGAACATGCAGCCGGTGCGCTTTTCACCTTCGACAAAAACACCGTTAACATAACGATCGTTATAGACCTCGCAGTATTCAACATTGAACTTGCGGATATAGGACCATACGTCTTCTTCGGTCCAAGGCAGCATTGGGCGCGATTGCGGCTCTTTTCCATCAAAAGAATTACACGTTTTCATTGCCCCTCGACGCCCCCCCCCTCTGAAGACATCATGCCGTTATACGGAACACGCCCCGTTTCGCGTCGGTAGCGGCGGAACGGCTCTTTCTTCAATGAGTCGCAGCAGCTTGCTGTTACCTTAAAAGGCGCATCGATTAGCTTCTTCCAGCGCTCAGGTAATTTACTACCTTTAACAAATACTCCATCACGCCTAATCCCCGTAAGGTACAAATGACGCGTAGCCTCATTGCTTGGCTTTGGATCGTAGAAGCGGCTTACCATTTCGGAAACCTTCTTGCTGATCAGAGGGAAGCCATCTTCCAGTACCACTTCTCGGAACGTCTTTTTAGGGCGCAGCACTACAATTGGGTAGCCTTGCTTCTTCTTGCGCTTCACGAACTGTACGATTTCTGGATACTCCAGACCTGTGTTAGAGAATACTGCTGGCACCTCTGGGAAAATTGACCACACCAGCTCTGCCAGAACTGTTGAGTCTTTACCGCCCGAAAATGAGATATAAACCTGACCGTCCCAGTATTCGTACCATTCAACTATCCGCTGGATAGCGAGGAATATCTTTATCTCAAGCTCTGCGTCACCTCCCATATCATCCAAGATCTTTTTAAATGATAAGAACGCCATTTCCCCAGCGGAGTAATCAACCCTGTCTGTTGCTATAACTTCCATTCCGCCCTCTACCAGTCTGTATCGTGGATGTTGGTTAGTGCATCGCTGACTAGCTCGCGATTGCTCTGTGGTTTCTGATGCCCTGTCGGTGCGTATTGCTGCCCTACTGGCTGCGTTGGAATTCCATTTGGAATTTGATTTGTTCCAACTGGAACCATTGCCGCGTTCACGTAGCCGTCAAACTTCTCAGCGTTGAATAGCGTTGATGGACGCAGGTACTGGTTCATCTTCGGGTCGTGTAGCCAGACGGCCACCTTGCGGTCGATCACTCCACGAAAGTCGTCGAGGGTAAATCCTTCCTTGATTCGAGCGTTGATAAATCCAAGGTTGGTCTTGGTGTGCTGGAAGCGTTTACCGGCCTTGAAATTCAGATAAGAAATAACCTGTTCAGAAATGGGCTGATCGTCGGGTTTCCCGACAATAGATTTATTTATATTTTCTTTAGGTTTTTCTTCTTTCTTTTGTGGTGACTGATTTCGGTCTGAAAAAGAACCGTTTTCGGTTTGTTCAGTGACCGATTCCGGTTTGTTTAGTGACCGTTTTCGGTTTGTTTGCTTTTGAGCTGGTTTGTTAAAAACCCACTCGCTTAGCGCAGGGTTGGGGCCAATACGCTTGCCATCTTCGACGATTAACTTACGTTCCTTTAGTGCGCGAATATCTGCATGGATATGTGTTGCGTTACCCTCGTAAGACATAATCTCTACAAGCTGCTCTGCAGCCATTCGGTCTGTCTTTTTCTGGAATCCATACGTCTTACGCACCACTGCCAAAAAGACGCGCATCTGACGCGCAGTAAGGTCTACGCGGCAAATAGCCTCAAGCAGAGTATTTGCAAGACGCGTAAATCCCTCGTCGCAATCTGCCACGATCCGCACCTCTTTGATTTCGGGTTCTTGCTTCTCTGGTGTTGGGAAGCTGATTACTTGAGCGCTCAAATCCAATCCTCCGCAGCTTGAAACACTTTAGAGGGGTTGGCTTCTGGTGTGCGTTTACCACGCATAACAGCAACAGCGGCCATTAATATTTCGTAGGATGTAAAGGGACCATACTCAGAGGTGTAGCCGTCTTTAAGTAGTTTTATGTCTTTGCGTGACGGCGTGTTCTCGTCAAATGTCTCGATGCCGTACTTACTTATCAAGTCGAAACAAAACGACTCATCAATAAGGTAATACGCCTCGCTAATTGCGTCTTCGACCTGTGGATGGAACACTATCAGGTCAAGGATAGGTTCAGCACGCTTAGATAACTTCTTTAAAATACGTGCGTTCATGCTGCCTTCTCCATTGCCGCTATAACTAGAAGCTCATTGCAGGCCCATCCATGTACGCGAAACACTGCGTCACACGGCACCCAGAACATTAAAAAGCGCGATATGCGCTGAACTAACTTGAAAAACATTTTGAATACGTTCATAATTTGCTCACTCTAATGGTGAATTAATGTTTACCAACTCAAAAAAGCCGGACCGCCAAGTTGGGCTTTTTTTTCGTCTGGCGTTTACTCGCAATCCCTGCCACTTTGCGTCCCTATATCAGTGAAGAACCGCCGCAATCTGCGGGGCTCCTGCTTCCTCTTCCATGTTTGCTAGGCAGCGCCTTAATAGCTCTGCCATATCAATTCCCTTGTGATCGATTTGATCTAGCGCATCCTCTACTAGCTCAGCCATTGCTTGATCTGGAGATTCCTTCATACCAGCCGCGAATCGTTCCAACATTTCCGCTTGCTCATCGTCAAGCAAGACAGTGATTGGTTTTCCCATGTACGACATTCCTCTCGTATAAAAAATACTTGAGTCCCGATCACGCAGCAGTGCGAATAGACTCTAAAATTTCATTCATCTTTGCAGTGCTGAGATTCTCTAACTGCATTTCAACCAGTGTGCGCAACAGAACGCTTGGTCTGATTGGCACGTAATCGTTCATGCGAGTGAGTTCAGCAGTTAGTAGTAAAATGGTTTCGTGAACGTCATCAGTAAAACGAGGGCGGTAATCGTTTTTGTGGTGAAGTTCTTCTGGTTTCTTTGCTGGCATGGCTGTGTCCTATGTTGATTGGTTAGGCCGCTTCTGCGTCGGTCTTTGGGTTTAAAAGTTCTTTAGCGGTAACCGCGCCGTTGGTTGCTTCTTCAAGCTGCTTGGCGTAATCGGTTTCACCGGTGTACTCAGTACGAGGAAGGCGACCACGATCAATCCAGCCATAAACAGCCTTGCGCGTGATGCCGCATATCTCAGCAACGCGAGCAACCCGCACGCTGGTTAGTTGGTCTTGTATACTTCTGGTCATTTTAAAAGCCTTTTGTGTACCTATAGTACCCATATTAATTGCGTACTGACTTTTCTTCAAGCCTATTTAAAAATGAACATTAGGTATACAAAACTAATTGGAGTCGAAATGTCGTCCGATCACGCCAAAGAGATAGCTCAGCGGCTTATAGAAGTAAGGGATAGCAAGGGTCACAAAGAGCGTGGCTTCGCATCGCGTTTAAGTGAGGCTGCAGGAGTGACGCGCAAGGCTGCGCTTAAGTGGCTTGATGGAGATAACGCGCCATCCTCTAACAACATTAGAAAGATCGCTGCCTTTCTAGAGGTGTCACCTAGCTGGCTTGAGTATGGTGAGTCACCTAACATGGTGAGTGACTCTAACCCTTCTGAATATAGAGCTATCGCATCACTGGGGCATGTTGACGTGTATGAAAGCAACGACCCTCTTCATCCTGGTGAAGTAGAGGTGCCCTTCTTTTCGGAAATAGAGCTGTCGGCAGGAAATGGATACGCAAACGTGCTAGAGATCGCATCACATTCTATGCGCTTTGATATTTCGACACTTAATAGCGCAGGTGTTAATACGGATAAAGCGGCATGCTGCCGTGTTAGTGGCGACAGCATGGAGCCAGTCCTACCAGACGGCGCCATAGTTGCAGTCGATACTCTTAGTAGAGACATTACCGATGGCAAGATGTACGCCATAAACCATGGCGGCCTACTTCGAGTTAAGTATCTTTATCGTCTACCATTCCGTGGGCTTCGCATCAGATCAGCTAATCCAGATTACCCAGACGAAGAGCTAAGCGCTGAAACAGCGGCTGAAATCAAAATCATCGGCCGAGTCTTTTGGTTTTCGGCTCTGGTGTAGATCCGTATAAGTAGATAAATATGGAAAGGAATTCTATGAACATTAAGCTTTTGGCTATTGTGCCAGCGATTGTTACTTCGTTGCTGTTATCGCCAGCGATAAGCGCTGACTATCTAGTTGTTAGCGATACAACTGGAGAGGTTTGCTCAGGCTTCTTCATCGAGTCTTGCCATAAAGTAAAAATCGATGCAGTTGGCCATAACGGAAAAATGTACCATCCTGCCGAGCAATATGAAGATGTTTCTAGCTACCGTGAAAAGGACGATAGGTGCTGGATTCACTTAAAAGGAAGTGGAACATTAGGAAGCCTGATAAGTTCATTGCGCTCTGCAACTTTCTACACCTTAGAAAACGATAAGTATCAGAAAGTGTCTCCTGACTACATTACCTTCAACTGCTTTAAAATGTAAGCAACACTCTTCCCCACAAACCGCCCACTGAGGCGGTTTTTTTTCGCTTGTAACCTTTTGATTCTATTAAGGTTCCCAAAAAAGATTAATTTTGTGTACTTTAGGTACTTTACTTTTGTATACCTTGGGTACACAATAATTTCCATCGAAGCGGCGAACCGCTCCGGCAAAGACCACCAAGTTGCCAAGTATGGCGATAAACCAAAGGTGCGAGCCGCGTCCGATTCCCCCTCTCATTGTGCAAGGGGATATGGAGTGTTGGGCATGTTTAACCATGTTTTCCGAGTGCGCATTCTCTGAGTGCGTAGCCGGAAAAAAAACAGGAGGACTTATGTCGGATCAACCAACTAAGCCAACTCGACTCCTAAAGCGCAGTGAAGTGCTAGACCGCACATCGCTAAGCGACTCAACCATGCGTCGCCGCATCAAGGCTGGCGAATTTCCCAAGCCGATCGTAATGACAAAAACCCGCGGGGACGCAAACCTACGGGTCGCTTGGATAGAGTCGGAAGTCGAAATTTGGATTCAATACCAAATCAACCAGAACCGCACTGTAGCGGCAACGGCCGCATAGCAAACAGGAGGCACCAGCCATGATTGATGCAGTTCTAAACGGCTTTAGCTTCGAGTTCTTGGCTATCGCAGGCACCTTTGTAGGCCTTTGCATGACCTTCATCATGGGCTGGTGCTTCATGGTAACCATTACCGCAGGCATCGAAGCCTACCGAAAGCGCAATTGCTCTTTCAAAGAAATACTCCAAGCCGTTCGTAAGGCGATCCAGCCTTTACTGGACGAGTTCTAAAACAGTTATAGGGACGAAAGGAGACGACCATGCAAGCTCACTCTTCCAATCAAGTGGCCACCATGCCGCAAAGTAAACAGTCGCCATTCGCTGTCATGGCATCACGCCTTGATCTTGATGAAGGCGAAATTCAAAACCTTATGGTCAACACGCTCATGAAAGCAAAGGGGCAAGGCCAGCAGGTAACAAACGAAGAACTCGTTACATTCTTGGCCGTGTGCAACGAGTACAGCTTAAACCCTCTCACTAAAGAGATTTACGCATTTAACAACCGCGGTGCAATCCAGCCGATCGTTTCTATTGATGGCTGGTTAAAAATTATCAACGGCCACCCACAGTTTGACGGTATGGAGTTTGTTGATAACCAAGATGGCGGCACTCTGATCTCTGTTACTTGCAAGATTTACCGCAAGGACCGCACGCGCCCTACCGAAGTCACTGAATACATGAGTGAGTGTAAAGACACGTCCGGCAGGTCTGAGCCTTGGAAACGCTGGCCTGCTCGAATGCTTCGCCATAAAGCGACAATACAGGCAGCTCGCTACGCGTTTGGTTTGTCTGGTTTTGTTGATCCTGATGAAGCTGAACGCATCAAAGAGTCAATGTCCTCAGAAGAGAAAGACATCACACCAAAGTCACAACAGATCGAGCGATCTGAGTTACCTGTATACCCAGAAGACCGCTTTAAAAACAGTTTTAACGGCTGGGCGTTAGCGGTTAAGAAAGGCAAAAAAACACCAGAAGACATCATCACCATGGTTTCTTCTAAATGGTCGCTTACAGATGACCAGAAGCAAACCATCCTAAGCATCCCTAAAGGAGTAGCACAATGAAACTAGTCAACTTAATTCAAGGCACACAAGAATGGCATGATTTTCGTGCTACTAAATTCACAGCATCAGACGCAGCAGCAATGCTTGGCTTGTCACCTTACAAGACTCGCACTCAGTTGCTAGACGAGAAAGCAACTGGCTACACCGAAGAAGTGACACCAGCTAAGCAAGCGCTGTTTGATCGTGGTCACGCAGCAGAGGCCGCAGCTCGAATCATCTTAGAGGACGACTGCGGTCACGAATACTTCCCTGTCACTGGCGTCAGCGAAGAATGGGACCGCATTGCCGCGTCACTTGATGGTCAGACGTTCGATGAAACGCAGATCATGGAGCACAAACTTTGGAATGAGAAGCTAGCGGCCTACATCAAAGAGCATGACGACTTACCAGAAACACACTGGCCACAAGTCGAACATCAGCTTTATGTGTCGGGCGCCTGCCAATGTACGTTCATTGTGTCAGACGGTACTACCGACAACTGGGCTGACATCGATTACGAAAGCAAGCCAGAGCGTATGCAAGCCGTGATCGATGGGTGGCGTCGATTTGAAGCTGATTTGGCGAATCACAAGCCAGCAGAAAAGAAAGCGCCAGTGGTTGCCGAACTAATCAAAGACTTGCCAGCGATTAACTTCAACCTTGATAAACAGGCTCTAACGATCACCAGTAACATTGAGCTGTACAAGCAGCAAGCTCAGGAGCTGGTTGAGCAAAGCAAGAAAAAGCTTGAGACAGACCAAGAGTTTGCCAACGCAGATAGCCGTATCAAGATTTTCAAGCAAGCGGAAACGGGCATTGATGGCGCCATCAGCTCTGTGCAAGGCGAGATCGAAGACGTTGATATGTTCATCAAAGATTTGAAGAGCATCCAAGAGCTGATCCGCCAAGCGCGCCTAAACTCTGAAAAACAGGTGAAGAACCGTAAGGACGAGATCAAGAAAGAGTTGATTGTAGAGGGCAAGGAAAAACTCAACAGCTACATTGCCGAGCAATCCGAATCACTTGAGATTCCCTTGCCAGCATTTAACGCTGACTTTGCAGGTGCCCTGAAAGGCAAGCGCACAGTTGAATCGTGCAAGAACGCCATCGAAGCAGAGCTGACACGCGCTAAAGCAGAAGTCCAAGCGGTTTACCTTCGCGCTAAAGACAACAAAGCATTAGCTCAAAACGAACTTGGTGGCTTGGTAGACGTGTTGCTTCCCGATCTAGTGCAGCTTGTACTGAAAGAGAAAGACGACTTTGCTCTGACTGTTAAAGCTCGCCTAAGCGATTATAAGGCGCGCCAAGAAGAGCAGGCACGTTTGGCTCAGCTAGAAGCGGAAGCCGAAGAGCGCCGCCGCCAACAAGCAGAAGTAGATCGACAGGCATCTATTGAAGCGCCTACACCAGAACTCACCAGCAATAGGCAGATTACTCCGCCTAGTAATGTGGTTCAGCACCAAGTGAAGCGCAATAACGACAAGGTGATTCCTGGCACTCTCGGTCATGAGTTAGCGGTCTTTGCGTTGCGCAACAATCTTGGCGATGAACTTCACCAGCAGCTAGAAGCCATCGTTGCTAAATACATCTCCCTGCAGGCTAAAGCAGCCTAACGCATTCGGGGTGAGCGCCTAGCTCACTCCCCCATTTCAAATCGAAGAAGGAATTTTATTTTGCTGATACTTACAAGAAGAACCGGCGAGACCCTTTGCATTGGTGAAGGCGAAAACAAAGTTGATGTCATGGTGCTAGGTGTCAAAGGCAACCAAGTACGCATTGGTGTTACAGCACCAAAAGACATTCCTGTTCACCGAGAAGAAATCTACGAGCGCATCCAGCGCGAACAGCAACTAGCGGGAGAAGCGGCGTAATGCTTAGTCACGAAACCATCCCGTCACAACACCGCCAACTGCAAGATCAAATAGCCGCTCAAACAGCGGCTTTTTTGAAGGCTGGCGGCAAGATTCACAAAGAAGAAATCGTAGAGGGCCGCGACTACCGACCTCAAGCAAGCGACTTTTCTATTAACGGCAAAGTTGGTAACCGCCTCAAGCTCAAACCAACTTTGCCCAAATCTAAGAAGGTGCAGTAATGGAAGAAAGCCCATCGCCACTTGATGAATACGGTTTGTATTTATCTGGCATGAGCATCCCAGACGTACAAAAGGCAACGGGCATTGCTCAATCAACACTTAGATTCAGATTCAAAAGGGCTGGAATTTTAAGAGGGAGATCGGAGGCCGTTCGTTTAGCTGGCAAGCAAGGGAAGCTTGGCGGTGGGACTAGAGGTAAGTCCCGCAAGTTTACCGATAAGTGGAAAGCGAATATTTCCAAAGCCAAAAAAGGCAAAGGCAAGGGAGCCTCTAAAAAGCAAAGTGGCTATATCGTCATAACAATGGGTGAGAACAAACATCGTGGCCAGCATGTTGTCATTATGGAGGAAATAATCGGACGCTCACTCGCTCCTGATGAGTGTGTACACCACATAGATCACAACAAAAGCAATAACGACCCAGATAATCTTGCTCTTCTCACTCTATCTGAGCACTCAAGGCTTCATGCTCTTGAGAATCTACCAAATCGCATTCGAGATAACCTAGGGAGGTTCACCTAATGAGAGGTGTGAATCGCGTAATAATAATTGGCACGGCAGGTAACGATCCAGAAGTGCGCTACATGCCATCTGGTGCAGCAGTAGCAAACGTCAGCTTGGCTACAAATGAAAGCTGGACGGACAAGCAGACCGGACAGAAGCAGGAAAAGGTCGAATGGCACCGTGTGGTGTTCATGGACCGTGGCAACTACCGTCTAGGTCAAATCGCAGGTGATTTCATCAAGAAAGGTTCCAAAGTATACGTAGAGGGTTCTTTGCGTACACGCGAGTGGGAAAAGGACGGTATTAAGCGTTACACCACTGAGATCATCGCCAACGAATTGCAGCTACTAGATAGCCGTCAAGACGATCAACAAGGGCAGCAAGGCCAAGGCGGTTATGGTCCACAAGGTGGGCAGCAGGCTCCACAACAAGGTTACGGCAACCAACCACAACAACAAAACCCGCAGCAAAGTGGATACGGTCAGCCTCAATCCTTCGGCTCTTGGGGCAATGCGCCACAGCAGCCACAAGGCGGTTACGGCGACCAAAGTGGAGGGACGCAGAACCGACGGGGCCCAGCGCAGCAACAGCAACAACGCCCAATGTCGCAGCAGCCATCCCCGCAGTTTGACGACTTCGACGATGACATACCTTTTAGCAAAGTCGGCAGTGGACGACGTTAAATAATTCACTGATCCATAACAGCCAATGAAGGGCCAGCGAGCGCAGCCAGCCGTAGACGCGCCCTTCTTAACTGCATACCCAGAAATATCTACACGGCAGCTTAGATGCGGAGGCCGCTCCTAGAGACAACCTCACCCCGCAGGCGAAGCAAAACCCACACCGCCAAGGAGTTTTAACCATGCCAGAAGCTACACAAGAATTCATACCAAAGACGAACCCAGCAACAGACACTGCTCAGGATATGTTTACAGCCGTCCTACATGAGCGCCTAGCCTCTGGAGCATTAGAGCAAGCGATCACTAAGCGCGTTGATAAACTGATCGAAGAAACGGCTGATGACCTGTTTCGTTCATACGGTGATGTTGGCAAAGCACTAAAAGAAAAGCTTTCGGCGTCCATCATGCCGCAGATTGAACGCCTTGAAGATCTGCCTGTTTACCATGATTTCGTAATGAACCGTTTGAAGCTGGCGGCACAGAATTTCTACGACTCGCGCCTAAAAGAAGTTGTCGATGCTGAGCTAAAAGAAATCATGACCGAGCTGCCAGAAGAAATCACGCTGTCGTGGCTTATCGAGAAGCTCATCGAAAGTGCACGCAAATACGATTATGCCCCAGAAGGTGAGATTACCCTGATTTTTGAAGAGCGCCCCGTGGGCGATTTCATCATGATTTACCTGGATAAGAATGAAGGAACATCTGAGCGAGATTGCGACGTTAGATTGCACCTCAGCAAAGACGATAAAACTGATAAATGGGAAATTCTAGGCCTTCGAGTTGATGGCACAGATAGCGGAAAGCACTTAAGCGTTGGAGCGCTATATGGCTTAGAAAAAATTCTCTTCAACATCTACGCAATGAAAGGCCAGATCGATCTGGATCAAGGGACTGATGCTTATGATTACGAAACTAGCTGGAGTGAATACTAATGTTTTTCAAAACACTCCAAATTTTCCAGCTTAAGGACGCTGCAAACATCGACCTTGCAGTGATCGAGCAAGCCCTTAAGGATCACCCGCTGCGCAAGATTGGCTCACAGGATGAATTCACGTTTGGGGCTTTGCCTCTGATTCGTAAGTCTGAATGTTGGTCGATTACCTCAAATGACTGCATGTTGTTCCGCTTTGGCAAGGAAGAGAAAAACCTTCCGTCGTCAGTTATTCGTGAAGAGCTAGAGGCCAAGGTAGCAGAGATTGAAGCCGTTGAAGGTCGCAAGGTTGGACGCAAAGAGAAATCTGACATCAAAGAAGAGCTGGTTTTCTCGCTTCGCCCTAAAGCCTTTTCAAACCTGTCTGATGTGTGGCTTTACATTGACAAGAAAGCCGAATTGCTAGTGCTCAATACGACCAACGGAGTCATGACAGAGCAATCGTTTAAGCAGTTACAAACCATGCTTGGTAGCTTCCCAATGGTTCCGCTGCAGGCGCAAGCATCGCCAGCTATGGTGATGACTGATTGGCTTATGAAAAACGATGTACCAGCAAGCCTAGAGACTGGTGATACATGCGACCTTCAAGACAGTTCAGAAGACCGGTCAACCATTAAGTTCAAGAAGCTTGAGCCACTTTCCGAAGATGTTACGCGCCACCTGGAGCAAGGCATGTCGGTTAGAAATATCGGCCTACGCTGGACGGATAAAATGTCCTTCGCTCTATGTGATGACTTAACTATCAAGTCGCTCAAGTGGGATGACGCGCTTAAAGAGCAGGCCTTCAATGATTCTGACGGCGGTGCTCAGTCTAGCCTAGATGCAAGCTTCTCCCTGATGTCGCTCACGATCCGCGACTTCTTTCAAAACTACTTTGTTCACTGGTTTGAAATTCAAACTGAGAACTAAGTCTTAAAGGTATTCACATGACCAAATCAGACAAACGCCTTTATATGTGGCTATTTGCTGCCCTAGTCGCAGTAATCCTACTCGCTAGCTGGGGTATCAAATACGCCGCAAATCGTTACACCTGCTATTCCAAGTGGGTGGATAGCTCCATCGAATCCAAATACACCGTCCGTGGTGGTTGCCTTGTGAACTACAAGGGTGACTGGATTCCTTCTGAAAACTTCCGTGTTAATTAAATCTATCTCAAAGGAGAGATAACCATGCTTGGACTATTCAAAAAGAAAGCTGCAGCCGCAAAAGTAACTCTACACCGTGTTGAAAACCGCGACCTTATGGAAGCCATCGTAGCCGGTGCTGTACTGGTTGCTTATGCCGACGGTGATTGCTCAAACGAAGAACTTGGCAAGTTGCAAGGCATCATCGAAAGCAACGACAACCTAAAGCACTTCGGTAGCGAAATCGGCACGACGATCGACAAGTACAGCAGTATGTACGAGTCAGGTAAGCGCATTGCCAAGATGAAGCTAATGAAAGAGCTTGGCGATGTTCAAGCCGACGAGCAGCAGAAAGTGGAAGCCTTCATTATCGCTATTGAAATCGCTGATGCAGACGGTGAGATCGATGAAGCAGAGCTAGCGGTACTGAAAGAAATCGGCAAGCAGTTCGGACTAAACCCAGATAACTACATCTAGTAGTTAGCAAAGAGCAATACGCGCCCACTGCGCAGTGTGGGAAGTCGGAACATTGCCCAGCTTGGTTGTCGGTGCGACATACAGACACCGCAACCATTCACCGACCGAGTTCCTAGTCTCGTAAAAAACTAGGGCATTTTGATTTGGTGTCTTGGAGCTATCTTTGGGTCCCCCGCTCTGGACGTGATGAAGAGACACCAATTCAAAGCGCCCAGCGCACCCTCCCAATAAACTTTAAAAGGTACTAACCATGGCAACACTTGTACAACAAGCGGTTGATGCCGCTATACGCCTATCCAATTACACACGCGAAGAAGCACACTCTAAAGGCCTGATCAATCAAGCCATTGATATTGAAGTGCAACTGCTTCAAGAGACTGCCGACAATGGCAAAACCCAAGAAGACCGCGACCGCGCCAAGCGCACTATTAACCAACTGCTTTGGAACAGTGGCCGCAAGTACACCTTTAAACCGGCTGACATGAAGGTGGCAGCATGAGCGATCAAGCATTATCAGCGCAACTTAGCTACTCAATGAACGGTTTTCGCCGCAATTTACATACATCTTTGGCTGAATTGAAAGCAACGGTCAAACAAATAGCTAACGATGACAGCATCGATGACGATCTACTTGATGATTTGATGGATACGGTTAACTACCTGATCTGCCAGTCAAATTCGGTTAACTGTGTCTTCATTGCTAACGATGAAACTTTCCAAGACATGTCGGACGTGTATTTGGTTCCTATTTGTGAAGAGGAAGACGACGAATGAACGTAGCCGAAGAAATCGCAAAGTGGCAGCAGACCGGCAACCATGCCCACGCCACGGACATCCTTTACCACTTGGCAAAGGTGTTTAGCTCACCAAGCCATGAGTCAATCGAGCGAATCCATGACGCAGATGTTGGTCATGGTTCTGGTGCACCGATCAAAAGCGGCTTGCTCTGGGCTGTGATCGATAGCCACGAAGCCAAGAACCGCGCCTTACATAAGCAAGTGGCGGAACTGCAAAAGCAGCTAGAGGCCAAGGCATGAGCGGCGAAATCTGGCTAACTCCACAAGAGTTCAAGCACGTAAACAAACATGAGTGCTTAGTCTGGATTTGCCACGACAACGACCACGTTGAGCTAGTGAAGTACCACCCGCCCTACTTTATTAATGGCTCAATCATCCACGAACTACTAATCAAGCGTGTGGCTCACATCGTGGTCCCGCAGGCGCCAAAGGAAGGAATCTCTCTTTATGAGCAAGTTTGATTTTGTCGAAATACCGAAAGATCACTGGCCACCAAAGCACAGTGATCGACTTGAGAAAGTGTTTAAGTCTTCTGACTTCTTGGTTCAGCAATACCTAGAGCCCACCGGCCACATTCGTTTGAGCGTGAATAAAATTAAGCGTAAGTCTGGTGCCTGGGAAGAAAACATTACGTGGGATCAGCTACAACTCATAAAGAGCAGAGTTGGATTTGAAAATGATTGGGCTGTTGAGGTCTACCCCAAAAGCTCAAGCGTGGTGAACGTGGCCAATATGCGCCACTTGTTTGTTCTTACTGATAAACCAGCGTTTGCATGGGGGAAGGCATGAAACACAAACCAGTGTGGCGAGTAAATATAGGCGACCCGATCCCAGTGGATAGAAAACCGCGTGCGGGGGTTTTGTTTAACCACGGCGAGCTGTGCAAGCAAGTAATAAGTGGTGAGTGGAATTTCGTAGTGCGTGGATACCCAGGCTCCGTTGCCGCCTACGAAACCACCCGAACTAAGCCAGCCAAGTTTGAGCGGGTGGATTGCTTACGATGCGAATGTACAGGCAAGGATATTGTGTTCATTGGAGGCGAAAACTTCATGTCTTCATCTTCCACCACTTGCCAGCATTGCAACAGCAAGGGCTACCGATTGGAGCGTATCTAATGAAGGCGAGAATCGAAAAGAAATTAAGTAAGCGATTAGTTGAGCTGCTACCAAAAACCTATAAGCACGCTTGGAAAGATGATTCGTCAGAACCAAGTGATTTGGCTTACGATCAGGGCTCTTGTGTTTCTGGCTTAATGTATGTTGGTGGCGGGGTCGATTACTGGGGTGAGGGGCAAGATGCGTACACGGTATGGGAAGACTTTGACATGAACTGGCCCTGGCTTTTTGATTTTGATCGATACCCTCAAGGCCATGAGTTTGAGCACTATCCCTGTACTGATGGATTCAAGAACACCACCATTAATAAATTCAAGCATATCAGGAGCCTAAATTTAAAATGAACAAAGAACAAATCAAGGCGCTTGCCCTAGAGCATGGCTTTAAATTGAAGCAGCAGCCAGACGGCAGCATGGACCTTAACCCGTATGTGTATGAGTTTGCTAAGGCGCTCGCTAATCCTTGGGTTAGTCTAAGTGACTCAGTACCTCCGCGTGGAACTTTCCTTGATCTGATTGATAAGAAAGGGAATCGACGAGTTAATTGCGTTTACATGCCTGCCCTTCAATGTTTTCGCAGCAAAATAGCCAAAATAAATATTCCCGTTTCTGACTTCACTCACTGGGCGATTGTAAAAACTCCATCTGAATTGGAAGCTACCGATGCTAACTAAATGCTCACCAGTAACCATGCGCGCCAACCTTGAAAATGTAGAGGTGCTTAAGAAAGCCGGTATCGACTTTGTAGCTGTTCCAGTACGTGATGCCGAACACAAGAAAGAGTTGCTACAGCAGTCAATGCAAACGCTAATCGATATGGAGAAGCAGGCTAATGACTCCAAATAGTTCAGCTAAAAACATGATAGACGCAGATGGCATCCAAATTGAGCTTGGATCAGTTCTTGAAAAGATTGAGACTGGTGAAGTCGGTGTAGTCTCACAAGTTGTGAAAGAAGGTGATTTTCAGCGCACTATGGAGCAAGTAGGTGACATATTTGTTGAAGTAATTAGAGGCTGTTACACCGTAACTTCTTTATATGAAACTTGGCGTCATGTACCAAAAGAAAAGCAAACATTCGATCAACGCTACCGCTCATGGTTTTACTCTGAAACCAATCACGATACAGAAGAAGATTTTTACGTTTACAGCATAATGAAGCTAGTGGATGACAATCTTTATGATGAAGATAGTTACCCGCTCTATTTCCAAGATGCCCTAAAACTAATGAGCATTCAGCTAACTAAGCTTGAGGAAAAGGTTAAGCTGCTTGAAGGAGGGGAAATCAAATGAACTGCCCTTACTGTAATTCTGAATTGGTTTACTCTGACTATTTCGGACGTGTAGCTGCTCACCAAGATGGCACCGTGGCTGGCGACATTTACCGCTGCCCTATCGGACAAGAAGGTGGCGAATGTGAGTCAGCCGTCTTTCATGTTGCTGGGAGTTTTTTCGCTTATCGGAGCGACCCAGAGAATCTACATGATGGTTACCCATGTTAAAAAGCAAAATGCCCCCATGACCTTAATCGGTTGTGGGGGCATTTTTTTATTGGTATAAATGCGCATACGCTGTCATAGCCTTTCACTTTAAGAAAACTAATGTGGGGGCATCCATGGGGGCACATATCAAAACCGAAATAAAGAACACCAGCAATAGCAGCACTTACAAGCCGCTTTTCGAGGGAGCTTAGCTCCACCAATCATCTTTTTCTACCCCTTAAAAACTGCGCAAGTTTCGGGTCGATCTTTTCCCCTTTTTCGCTAATATGAGTCTGAATTTATTAGCGTATGTGTATTTTATGTCTTACTCCCGTGACTTTCAGCGAATCCAGCAAGCCATTGAATTTATTGTGGCGCAAACGCCGGCACAGCCGTCCCTTGAAGAAATCGCCAATGCCGTTCATCTAAGCCCATATCATTTTCAGCGCATGTTTCAACAATGGGCGGGAGTATCGCCGAAAAAGTTTATCCAGTTTATCAATCTCGAACGTGCTAAGACGTTGCTTGATCAACACAAGACGTTGCAGCAAGTCGCTCTAGAAGTGGGCTTATCTGGTAGCAGTCGGCTGCACGATTTATTTGTTTCCATCGAGGGCATGACGCCTGGGCAATATAAGTCTGGCGGCGCTGGCCTAGTCATCTACTATCAGTTTTATGACACCCTATTCGGCCCTCTTTTGATTGCCTCCACAGAGATCGGCATTTGTCATATGGCATTTTGTGAAGATAAAGACGCCGCTGAGCAGGAGCTGATGAGTTTCTTTGCGAGTGCTACTTTTAAACAGGAAGCCCACTCTCTGCATGAGCAAGGCCTAAGCTTATTTGAGCATTCTAACAGCCAAACACAGCCCATTCGCTTGCATCTCGCTGGCACGCCTTTCCAGCTAAAGGTTTGGCAAAGCCTGCTCGCGATTCCGTCTGGACACCTGACCAACTATGCGCAAGTTGCCCAACATATTGGACAACCCAAAGCCGCTAGAGCCGTGGGCAGCGCCATTGCCAAAAACCCAATCGCCTATATCATTCCTTGTCATCGAGTGATCCGAAATACGGGCGAACTGGGTAATTATCGTTGGGGAAGCCTGAGAAAAACCGCCATGATTGGCTGGGAAGCCGCACAGCTAGACAGCGAACAAAACCATGATAAATGATTTATTTGCCGAGCAAACAGACACTATAGAACTACTGCCCTACGATGGCTCAGTGCTGTATCACGGAGCAATCCTCATACAAGCACAAGCTGACGACTACTTTGAGCAGCTATGGCAGACTATTGCTTGGCAACATGATGAAGCGGTGATTTATGGCAAACACATTATTACCAAACGCAAGGTGGCATGGTACGCAGACCAGCCATTTACCTATACCTACTCAAAAACCACCAAGACGGCTCAACTTTGGACACCGCTCCTTTTAGAGCTCAAACAACTGGTCGAGGCACACACTCAAGCCTCCTTTAACTCATGCCTATTAAACTTGTATCACGATGGTTCGGAAGGCATGGCTTGGCACAGCGACGCGGAAAAAGAACTTGAGCAAAACGGCACCATTGCGTCGTTAAGCCTAGGAGCAGAGCGCAAGTTTTCTTTTAAACACAAAGACAGCAAAGAGACTCGCTCTGTTCAACTAGAACATGGCAGCCTGTTAATCATGCAAGGCCGCACTCAAAGCCACTGGCTGCATTCTCTTCCCACTACTAAAAAAGTTCACAGCCCTCGAATCAACCTGACTTTTCGCCAGATTCGCACCGTATCAGCACAGTAGTACATTTGTTCCATTTGTGACGGGTTTAAAGCTACGTCTGCCCTAGATTTTGTGATAGGGTACACGCACCTTTTTATATGATTGAGTAAGGGAAAATGGGTAAAGAAATTGTTTTAACCGGTATTACGACGTCAGGCACTCCTCACCTAGGTAACTATGTAGGTGCCATCCGCCCAGCTATCGAAGCTAGCCGCCGCGAAGACACTGAGTCATTCTTCTTTTTGGCTGATTACCACGCATTGATCAAATGTCAGGATCCAGAGCGTGTGAAGCAGTCTCGTCTTGAGATCGCCGCGACCTGGCTTGCTTGTGGCCTAGATACCGACAAAGCAACTTTCTACCGTCAGTCTGATATTCCTGAAATTTCTGAGCTGAACTGGCTACTGACTTGTGTGACCGCAAAAGGCCTGATGAACCGCGCCCACGCTTACAAAGCCAGCGTTGATGAAAACGTTAACAATGGCCAAGATCCAGATTTCGGCGTGACCATGGGCCTATTCTGCTACCCAGTGCTAATGGCAGCAGACATCCTAGCCTTCAATGCTAATAAAGTGCCTGTGGGTCGTGACCAAATCCAACACATTGAAATGGCGCGTGACATCGCCGCTCGTTTTAATCACCTATTTGGTCACCACTTCGTGCTGCCAGAAGCCGTAGTAGCCGAAGACGACAGTGCCATTCTAAAAGGTCTGGATGGCCGTAAGATGAGTAAGAGTTACAACAATACCATCCCGCTTTTTGACACAGAGAAAAAGCTGAAAAAAGGCATCAACAAGATTGTGACCAACTTACTTGAGCCAGGCGAGCCAAAAGATCCAAACGGTTCTACCGTGTTTGATATCTATAAAGCCTTTGCAACGCCTGAGCAAACCGCAGAAATGCGTCAAAAATTTGCCGATGGTATCGCTTGGGGCGAAGCCAAGAAGGAACTTTTTGAACTGATCAATGGTCAACTAGCTGAGCCAAGAGAAAAATACCTTGAGCTTATGGCGAACCCTGCCGAAATCGAAGCAGTTTTACAGGCCGGTGCTGAAAAAGCCCGTGCCCGAGCACGAGCTCTGATCTCTGACCTTCGTAATGCAGTAGGTTTGGTTAACTTCGTCTAACTTTTTGGAGAAACGACGTGAAATCAGCAGTTTATGCCTTTTTAATGGCATTTGTTTTAGTCATTGGCGCGGGCGGCTTTGCAGCCGATGCCCACGCTAAAAAATTGGGCGGCGGTGGCAGCTTTGGTAAAAGCTACACCACTAGCAAAACCCCAACCAGTTCAAGCGCAACCAGTGGCACTTCTAGCACCAACACTGCTGCAGCGGCAGGCACTGCTACTAAAAAACCAGGCATGTTTGGTGGTTTAGCGGGCGGTCTGTTAGGTGGCTTGTTGGCGGGTGGCTTGTTTGCAGCCTTGATGGGCAGTGGCGCGTTTGATGGCCTAGCCTTTGGTGACATTTTACTATTCGCTGTGATCGGCTTCTTGATCTACAAGTTCTTCTTCGCGAAAAAACGTCAAGCTGCTCAAGCAGCCGGCGCACAAGGTATGTACCGTGAGATGCCAGACTCTACTCGCGACAACGTACAGCCTTCGCCAATGGCCGGTATGTCAGGTTTCGGCGCACAGCCAGAGATCCAACTACCACCAGGCTTTAACGAGCAAGCTTTTATCGCCGAAGCTAAGAATCACTATGTGACTCTGCAAAAAGCGTGGGATGACAACAACTTCGATGAGATCAGTGACTACTTTAGTCCAGACCTTTGTGATATGTTGCGTCAAGAGCGTGCAAAATACGGTACAGATAAAGCTCACACAGAAGTCGTATCTCTAATGGTGGACTTGGTTCGCGGTGAGTTTACCGGTTCGACAGCGTCTATTTCTCTACGCTTCACTGGTTGGATCAAAGAAGGTGATCAGACGAGTGAAACCAACGAAGTATGGCACCTAGAGAAAAGCCTAGAAGATGCACGTGGCAATTGGACCATTGTTGGTATTCAACAAGACAACTAATTGTTACTTAATTTATCAAGCCAATGCGCCGCATTTCGTCTATCCTTGCTTAGATAAACGAACGGCGCATTGGTGCGTATCATCGGATTGATATAGGTTTAAAGCACATGTCTGAATTAGCGACAATCAAAGATGCAGGAAAACTGCCTGCTGAAAGTAAGAAAGGCGAACTGTTGCAGTACCTTACTTTTAAACTATTGGATGAAACTTACGGCATTAACGTAATGCAGATTAAGGAAGTGCTGCGTTACAGTGAGATCGCTCCAGTTCCTGGCGCTCAGTCTTATGTGCTTGGCATCGTCAACCTGCGCGGTAACGTCGTCACAGTAATCGATACTCGTGTACGTTTTAGCCTACCTGAGTGCACCATCACAGATGACACTCGTATCATCATTATCGAGCACGATGGTGAGCAAATCGGTATGCTAGTCGACGCCGTACAAGAAGTCTTCTACCTGTACCAAGGCGAGATCGAGCAAAGCCCAAGTGTGGGTAATGACGAAGCCCTAATGTTCATCCAAGGTGTTTACCAGAAAGATGAAGAGCTAGTGATTCTTTTGGATCTGAACAAAATGATCGATTCAGACAATGAGCAACTTGCGATTGGCATGCTCTAATCTTTAGCTAGATTCTTGACTAGTCCTGATATAGGTTGACACTTATTCAGGCTCTAAAACGCTCGATGAACTTCATCGGGCGTTTTGTATTTTAAGGCCATATGTGGCCGACTCTTATTATAGCTTTCTACCGACTCCGATATCATTAGCCTGGCCTCGCATAGATCCTTCGGCTTAATGATCAAGTACTCATTTTTAATGATGCCATTCACTCTTTCCGCCAGCGCATTCTGATAGCAATCGTAGCCATCAGTCATGGAACACTGAACGCCATGCTTTTCATGGAGCTGTTGGTACTGCTTAGAGCAATATTGAAGCCCTCGATCTGAGTGATGCACAAGTAATTGAGCGGTTCTCGT